>DASWNR010000384.1:0-16078 GCA_036399155.1 Pyrinomonadaceae bacterium | reverse complement strand
CTCCCACAGATGGAACTCAAGGTCGAAGCGCGTCGCGTCGTTGCCGATGTCCAGGGGGCTGATCCGCAGGCCGGGCAGCTCCATCTCTTCGAGCGGCGCGTTCTGGAGGGCCAGCGTCACCTGGAAGAGCGGGTTGCGGCTCATGTCGCGCTGCGGGTGCAGCTCCTCGACCAGCTTCTCGAAGGGCAACTCCTGATGCGCGAAGGCCCCGAGCGTCGTCGCCCTCACGCGGCCGAGCAGTTCGCGGAAGCTCGGCCGCCCCGAGAGGTCTGTGCGCAGCGCGAGCGTGTTGACGAAGAAGCCGATGAGCCCTTCAAGCTCGCGCCGGTTGCGACCGGCGATGGGGGCACCTACAACGAGGTCTGTCTGCCCCGTGTAGCGGTGCAGGAGCGCGTTGAAGGCGGCGAGCAGGCTCATGAACAGCGTCACGCCTTCGCGCCGGTTAAACTCCTTCAGCCTTCCCGTCAGCTCCGCCGTCAGCTCGAAGTGCCGGTCGGCGCCCTTGTAGCTGAGGGCGGGCGGGCGCGGCCGGCCGGTCGGCAGCCCGAGCACGGGCAGCTCGCCGCCCAACTGCCGCCGCCAGTAACGAAGCTGCTCCTCCAGCACCTCGCCTTGCAGCCACTCCCGCTGCCACACCGCGTAGTCCGCGTACTGAACGGGCAGCTCTTCGAGCGGCGGGGGCTCGCCCCGCAGGTGCGCGCCGTAGAGGGCGGAAAGCTCGCGGAGGAAGACGCCGACCGACCAGCCGTCGCTGACGATGTGGTGCGTCGTGACCAGCAGCACGTGCTCACTCGCGCCGAGGCGGAGCAGCCGCGCCCGGGTGAGCGGCGCGCGCGAGAGGTCGAACGGCCGTTGCGCCTCCTCGACCGCGAGTCGCAGCGCCTCCTGCTCGCGCGCTTGTTCGGGCAGGGCGGAGAGGTCTGTCAACTCGACGCCCGCGGGCGCGGGGTCGCACACGACCTGCACGGGGTGCGCGCCGTCGGTCGTAAAACTGGTGCGCAGCGCCTCGTGCCGCCGGACGATGTCGTTGAAGCTGCGCTCAAGCGCCCCCACGTCGAGCCGGCCGCCGAGTCGGAGCGCCTCGGGGATGTTGTAGAAGGGGCTGTCGAGCGTCAGGCGGTCGATGAACCAGAGTCGCTGCTGCGCGAACGAGAGGGGGAAGCGCCGCGCCCCGCCGCGCCCCGCCGCACGGATCGGGGTCAACTCTCTCTCCGCCGTGTGCGGCGACTGCGCGGCCGGCGTCTCGTAGCCGAACGAGGCCGCGAGGTCGCGCGTCACGTCGCCGAGCGGCGTCACGTCGCCGGGCGCGTCCTTCCAGCGTTCGGCCACCTTCGCGTCGATGCGGTCGTGCGCGTGGAACTTCACGTCGCCGAGCATCTTCGACAGAGGGTGGATGCCGTCGGTCATCCTTGAGCCCTTGTCGCGGTAGGGCTGCAACATCTCCGCGTGAAATTCGATGCCGAGGAACGCGCACAGCCCTTCGAGCGCGGCACGCGGGTTCTCGACCAGCTCCTCGAACTTAAGAACGTAACGGCGCGCGGGCGGAACGTCCGACAGGAATTTCAGGATGTTCTGCTGGCTCACGTCCCAGATAAGCTCGGCCAGTTCGCGGCGTGCGTAGCCGTGCCGGTACCTGAAGAAGACCTGTTCGAGCTTCGCGTCCTCGAACGAGCGAATCATGCCGAGCGGGTGCCTGAGCAGGTGGACGTAGAGCGCGCCCTCGAAGTACTCCTCGGCCCGGCGCAGCACGCCCTCTTCGAGCGCGTATGACGGCGTCTTATCGACGAGCCTCCGGCCCGCCGCGCGCTGCTGCAAGAAGCGGTAGAACTCCCGGGTCGTCATCCCGCGCGCCTCGCATTCGCGCATGACGGCGGCGGCCCGCTCGGCGTCCGCGTCGTCGAGTTGCATCAGCGCGCGCACCGTCCCTTCGAGCCAGAAGCTGTAGCGGCCCGAAAGCGCCTCGCGCCTCTCCGCGAGCGTGCGGAAGGAGAGCAACTCAAGCTCGGGCGGCGCGAAGAGATGGGGGTGCCCGGCGAGCATCACGCGCAGCAGCGTCGAGCCCGAGCGCGGGGGCGAAAGGACGAAGACGGCGGGCGGGTTCTTCTCACGGCCGTTTGACGCCGGGCCCTCCGTCTCGGGGCGCGCGTGGCCGGCGATAAGCTCGCGGATTTCGGCGACGCGCGCGGCGTCCACCCTGCGCGTTGCTGCTTGGCCGGGACGGTCGCCGGGCTCTTCGCCGCAGACGCGCGCCACCGCCTCGGGGTAGTGCTCGCCGAGGTACGCGGCGAGCGCCGCGACGTTGGGCGCGTCGAAGAGCGCGACGACGTAGACGACCGCGCCCAGTCTCTTCTGGAGACTGTTGATGAAGACGGCCGCGTGGATGGAGTCGCCGCCGAGGTCGAAGAAGTTGTCGAAGACGCCGACCTCCCCGACGCGCAGGACGCCGCGCCACATCTCGCACAGCATCCTCTCAAGCTCGTTGCGCGGCGCGACGAAAGCCTGTTCGAGCCGCGGCCGCGCGCCGTCGAGGGCGGGCAGCGCCGCGCGGTCAACCTTACCGCTCGGCGTCAGCGGCAGGGAATCGAGCGCGACGAAGGCGGACGGAATCATGTGTTCGGGGAGCCGCACCTTCAGGTGCCGCCGCAGCGCGTCGGGCTCAGGCGCGGCGTCGCCCGCGGGCGAGACGTAGGCGACGAGCCGACGCCCGCCCGGTTCGTCGCCGAGCGCGACGACCGCGGCCTGCCGCACGTCGGGGTGTGCGGCGAGCGCGGCCTCGACCTCGCCCGGCTCGACGCGGAAGCCGCGCACCTTCACCTGATGATCGCGTCGCCCGATTAGCTCTATCAGCCCGTCGGGGCGGAAGCGCGCGAGGTCGCCCGTCTTGTAGAGTCGCGCGCCCGGCCCCCCGCCGAAGTCGTGCGGGATGAAGCGCTCGGCGGTCAGTCCGGGGCGGTTCAGGTATCCGCGCGCGAGCCCGACGCCTCCGACGTGCAGCTCGCCCGCGACCCCGACCGGGACGGGCCGCAAGTCGTCGTCGAGCAGGTAGACCTCCGTGTTCGACAGCGGGAGGCCGATGGGTAGTCTGCCCCGTGTGTCGGGGCGCTCGGCGATGGTGGCGCAGACGGTCGTCTCCGTCGGGCCGTAGGCGTTGAGGAAGCGGCGGCCGTCGGCCCAGCGGCGCGCCACCTCCGCGGGACACTCCTCGCCCGCGACGACGAGCGTCCGCAGTTCGGCAAGCTCCGCGTCGGGCGTCGCGGCCAGCACCGTCGGCGGTAAGGTCACGGTCGTCACGCGCTGCTCGCGCAACATCTCGACGAGCGCGGGGCCCGGCAGCAGCGAGGGGCGCGGCGCGAGGACGAGCGTCGCGCCTGTCGTGAGCGCGGTGAAGATCTCCGAGACCGAGGCGTCGAAGCTGAACGGGGCGAACTGTAGGACGCGCGCGCCGGGGCCGATGTCGAAAGCGCGCGCCTGCGCCTCGGCGAGGTTGCAGACGCCTCGGTGCTCGATTACCACGCCCTTCGGCATTCCCGTCGAGCCCGACGTGTAGATGACGTAAGCCGCGTTGCGCGGCGCGGCGGACGGCGCGTGGCTTTCTCCTTCCTCGGACGCCCCATCCCCCTCTTCGTCGTCGTCAACAAAGACGACGCGCACGCGCGCCCGCGGCGTCAGGCCGTCGGGGCGGCGCGCGGCGAGCAGCAGGCGCGCGCCGCTGTCCTCAAGCATGAAGGAGAGGCGCTCTTCCGGGTAAGACGGGTCGAGCGGGACGTAAGCGCCGCCCGCCTTCAGGACGGCGAGAATGGCGACGATCATCTCAATCGAGCGCTCGAAGTAGAGCCCGACCGTCTCCTCCGGTCGGACGCCCAGCCGGCGCAGGCGGCGTGCGAGCCAATCGGCGCGCTCGTCAAGCTCGGCGTAAGAGACGCGCGCTTCACCGAGGACGAGGACCGTCGCGTCGCGCCTTGCGGCGGCCTGCGCCTCGAAGAGTTGGTGCGCGCAGGCGTCGGCGCTGTAAGGCGTGACGGTCGCGTTCGTCTCGACGAGCAGGCGTCGGCGCTCGTCGTCGCCGAGGAGGTCAAGCTCGGAGATGCGCCCGTCCGGGTCGGCGACGAGGCGCTCAAGAAGCGTCCAGAGGTGCGCGGCCATGCGCCCGGCGGTCTCGGCGTCGAAGAGGTCGGTCTTGAAGCCCCAGAAGGCCAGCAGTTGGTCGTCTACTTCCTCGACCGAGAGCGTGAGGTCGAACTTCGTCGCGCCGATGTCAACGTCCAGCTCGCTGAAGAACATGGTCAGCTCGTCGGACGGCGCGTGAACCTCCATCGGCGCGTTCTGGAGGATGAGCATCACCTGAAAGAGCGGCGAGTGTCCCGCGGCGCGCCCGGGCTGCAACTCGCCGACCAGCTTCTCGAAGGGCACGTCCTGGTGCGCGAGGGCTTCGAGCGTCACCTCCCGTGCGCGGCCGAGCAGCTCGCGGAAGGTCGGCCTGCCGGAGAGGTCTGTGCGCAGGACGAGCGTGTTGAGGAAGAGGCCGATGAGCCCCTCGGCTTCGGCCCGGCTGCGCCCGGAGACGGGCGTCCCCACGACGAGGTCGGTCTGCCCTGTGTACTTGTAGAGCAGCACGTCGAAGGCGGCCAGCAGCGCCATGAAGAGCGTCGCGCCCTCACGCCGGCAAAGCTCTTTCAGCCCGCGCGTCAGCCCCGCGGGCAACTCCGTGAACTGCGAGCCGCCGCGGCTGGTATCGGCGGCGGGGCGCGGCCGGTCGGTCGGCAGGCTCAGCGGCGGCGGCGGGGCGGCCAGCTTCTCCTTCCAGTAGGAGAGCTGACGCCGCATCACCTCGCCGTCGAGCCACTCCCTCTGCCAGACGGCGAAGTCCGCGTACTGCACGGGCAGCTCTTCGAGCGGCGAGGGCCGGTTCGCGGAGAAGGCGTGGTAGAGCGCGCTCAGCTCGGTCAGCAGCACGCCCATCGACGACGCGTCGGCGACGATGTGGTGGACGACCACGACGAGGAAGTGACGCCCTTCGGACACTTTCAGCAGCGCGGCGCGGACGAGCGGGCCGCGCTCAAGGTCGAAGGGCCGCTGCGCGAAGCCGTCGGCCAGGCGGCGCAGCTCGGCCCAGAGGGCGTCGGGGTCTTCTTCGCGCGGCAGCTCGACGACGGGCAGCCTGATTGTCAGCGAAGGCCGGACGACCTGCACCGGCTCGCCGTCCCGGACGGCGAAGGTCGTGCGCAGCGACTCGTGCCGCCGGACGACTTCGTTGAGGGCGCGCGCCAGCGTGCCCACGTCGAGCGCGCCGCGCAGCTCGTAGGCGATGGGGAAGTTGTAGGTGGGGCGGTCGGCCTCGACCTGCGCGAGGAACCAGAGCCGCCGCTGCGCGTGGGAGAGCGGCGCGGGGCCCGCCTCGCGGCGGCGCGCGATGCCGGCATCGCCCGCACGCGACCTGCGCGCCAGCCGCATCGCCAGCGCCGCGCGCTCCTTCGGCGACAGCGCGGCCAACCGTTCCGTTACTTCATCCATGATTGCACCCGCTCTCCCCTGACTGAAAAACTCTTCGGCGGACGCCCCGGGGGAGAAGGCGACACCGCCGTAGAAGCGACCGGTCGCTAAAGCGAATTGGGCGAAGTCCTCGACTCCGCGCCCGGCGGCTCTTCGAGAAGCTGCGCGATGTTCTGCCGGTCGTGGCGTTCGATGATGCGCTGCGCCACGACGGGCGAGAGGCCGCCGACGGTCGGCGACTCGAAGATGTCGCGCAGTTGCATCTCGACGCCGAACGACTGGCGCAGCCGCGAGATGACCATCGTCGCGAGGAGCGAGTGGCCGCCGAGGTCGAAGAAGTTGTCGTTAACGCCGACCTGCCCGATGCCGAGCAACTCCTGCCAGATGTCGGCCACCTCCTGCTCCAACTCGTTTTCGGGCGCGACGTAGGCGTTCGGCAGTTCGGGGCGCGCGTGCAGCTCCGACGCCCCGGCCGCGCGTTCGGGCTCGGCGGCGGCGGCGGTCGGCACCCAGCGTTCGAGCCGCCCGCGCAGGTCGCCGGTCGAGACCACGACCTGCGACGCGGCCGGCATCGAGAGGACGCGGCCGAAAGCCTCGGCCCCCTCGTGCGGGAGAATCCAAAGCCCCCCGTCACCCGGCGCGCGCGGCTGCCTCTCGTCCGCCACGTCATCGAAGTTCCAGGCGTCCCAGTTGACGCTCACCCAGTTGTCGCGCCCGCGCTGGTTGTGCCTCTGCACGAGCGCGTCCGCGAAGATGTTCGAGGCCGCGTAGGCCGTGAAGCCGAGCCCGCCGAGGATTGACGAGATGGAGGAGAGCACGAGGCAGAAGTCCAACTCTCGGCCGCGCAACAACTCTTCGAGCACGACGAGGCCGCGCGCCTTGACGCGGAAGTGGCGCTCGCAGTCGGCCGGGTTCAACGCGGCAATCTCTTTGTCCACGTCGGGGCCGTTCAGGGCCGCGCCGTGGACGACGCCGTCGAGCGCCCCGAATCGCGTCTCGGCCTGTTCGAGCGCGGCGCGCATCTCCGCCTCGTCGGACACGTCGGCGCGCAGCACGAGCACCTCCGCGCCGAGGGCCTCCAACTCGCGCACGCGGACGATGCGGCGGCTCACCTCGTCGTCTTCGCCGCGCTCCGCCAGCCACGCGTCCCACGCGCCGCGCTCCGGCAGCCCCGCGCGACCCGTCAGCACAAGCCTCGCGCGCGCGGCCCGTGCGAGATGGCCCGCGAGCGCAAGCGCGACGCCGCTCAGGCCGCCCGTGATGAGGTAGACGCCGCGCTCGCGCAGCCGCGTCGTCGGCGCGTCGGCCGGCGGCGGCTCGAAGGGCTCGAAGGTCTGCGCCCAGCGGTGACGCCCGCGGTAGGCGACCGTCTCGTCGGAGTCGTCGGCCGTCAGCTCGGCCGCCAACTGCTCGACGAGGCGTGCGCGCCCGACGCCCCCGGCCGGGGGCGGGCTCACGTCCACGGCGCGGCAGGCGACGCCGGGGTGCTCCTGCGGCACGACTCTGCACGCGGCGAGGACGGTGGCCTGCTCCGGGCGCAACACGTCGCCGTCGCCCACCTCCTGCGCGTGGCTCGTGACGACCGTGATGCGCGGCGTCGGGTTGGTCGCGTCTTCGGAGAGCGCCTGCGTCATGAAGATGAGGCTGTAGAGCCCCAACTCCTGCGCGCGCTCGAAGGCTTCGACGGCGTCAGCGGCGTTCTCTTCGTCGCCGCCGACGCCCCACATGTGAACCACGCGCTCCGGCGTGAGGCGCTCGGCGGCCAGCGCGCCGAGCAGCGCGCGGTAGTCCTCTTTCCGCCGAGGGTCAATCGTGTAGTCCCGCCCGCCGACCTGCATGAAGCGTTCGCCCGCGCGCACCGTGGCGACCTCGCCGCCCGCCGCAGCGAGGCGCGCGGCCAACTCGTCGCCGAGTCCGCCCTCGTCGGCCATGACCACCCAACGGGGCCGCGAGCCCGGCTCCGTCTGCTTCGCGGCGGGCGGAGGGACGCGCTTCCATGAGGGGAGGTAGAACCATTCGGCGACCGGCTTTTTGTAAAGCGCGGGGCGCGTCGCCGACTTCGCCTCGCGCGCGGCGGGGCGCGGCTCGACGTAGAAGCGCCGGCGCTCGAACGGGTAGGTCGGGAGGGTGACGCGGCGGCGCTGCTCGTCGGCGTTGAAGCCTTGCCAGTCAACCGTCCCGCCGGCGAGCCAGAACTTGCCGAGCGCGCCGAGCAGCGTCTCCACGTCCGTGCGCTGCTCGCGCGGGTGACGCATGGAGGTCAGAATCACCTGGCTGACGTTCTTCTCGGGGTGCTGCCTGGCGTAGCCGGCCAGGGTGTGGCCCGGCCCGACCTCAAGCAGAATCCGCTCCGACTCTCTCAGCAGCTCGCCGATTCCCGCGGCGAAGCGCACGGTCTGCCGCAGGTGCCGCGCCCAGTAGCGCGGGTCTGTGGCCTCGGCGGCGGTTATCCACGTCCCCGTCACGTTGGAGACGAAGGGGACGCGCGGCGCGCTCAGCTTCACGCGCCCGACGCGCCCGGCGAACTCGCCGAGGATCGGCTCCATCATCTCCGAGTGGAAGGCGTGCGAGGTGTGGAGCAGTTGGGAGTCGAGCCCCTTCCGCGCGAGCGCCGCCCTGAACTCCTCGACGGCCTCGGCCGCTCCCGCGACCACGCAACTGTTCGGCGTGTTGACCGCCGCCAGCGCGAGCCCCGGCGGGAGCAGGTTGTTGACCTCCCGCTCGGGCATCTGGACGGCGAGCATCTTGCCCGGCGGTAATTGCTGCATCAGACGCCCGCGCTCCGCCACCAGTAGGAGCGCGTCGTCGGCGGGGAGCACGCCCGCCAGGCACGCCGCCACGTACTCGCCGACGCTGTGCCCGATCATCGCGGCCGGCCTCACGCCCCACCCCATCCACAGACGCGCCAGCGCGTGCTCGACGACGAAGAGCGCCGGCTGCGTTACGTAGGTCTGCCGCAACAGCCGCGTCGCCTCATCCTCTGTGTCCGCCGACGGAGGATAGAGCACGTCGCGCAGGTCGAGTCCGAGGACGGGCCGCAGCAACTCGGCGTGCCGGTCGACGTGCCCGCGGAACAGCGGCTCGGACTCGTAGAGGCCCCGAGACATCCCCGCGTGCTGCGCCCCCTGGCCGGGGAACATGAAGACGTTCGGGCGGTGGCGCGGCTCCTGAAAACTCGTGAGCAACCTCTGCGCGTCGCGCGACGAGAGCGCGTCGGCCGCGTCACGCGCGTCGCGCGCGACGAGGGCGCGGCGGTGCGAAAGCTGCCTGCGGCCGGTCTGCAACGTGTTGGCCACGTCGGCGAGGTTCGCGTCCCGGTGCGCGGCGAGGTGCGCGCCGAGGTTCGCGGTCGCCTCTTCGAGCGCGGCGGCGGTGCGCGCCGACAGCACGAGCAACTGCGCGGGACGCGAGTCGCCCGAAGGCGGGGCGGGCGGAGCCTCTTCGAGGATGACGTGGACGTTCGTGCCGCCGATGCCGAAGCTGCTCACGCCCGCGCGGCGCGGCGTCCCGCCGGTCTCCCAGCGCGCCAGTCGAGCGTTGACGAAGAAGGGGCTCTTGTCGAAATCAATCTTCGGGTTGGGCCGCTCGTAGTGCAGGCTCGGCGGAAGCTCCCTGTGCCGGAGCGCGAGCACGGTCTTAATCAGACCGGCGACGCCCGCGCCCGCGTCCAGGTGGCCGAGGTTCGACTTGAGCGACCCGATGGCGCAGAAGCCGCGCCGCTGCGTGCCCGCGCGGTAAGCCTGTGTGAGCGCCGCGATCTCGATGGGGTCGCCGAGGGGCGTGGCGGTGCCGTGCGCCTCGACGTAAGAGATGGTGTCGGGCTCGACGCCCGCGAGCGCCAGCGCCTCGGAGATGACCTCGGCCTGGCCGTCCACGCTCGGCGCGGTGAACCCGACCTTGAGCGAGCCGTCGTTGTTGACGGCCGAGCCCTTGATGACGGCGTGGATGCGGTCGCCGTCGGCCAGCGCGTCCGCGAGCCGCTTGAGGACGACGAGCCCCGCGCCCTCGCCGCTCACGGTGCCGCGCGCGCCCGCGTCGAAGGCGCGGCAGTGGCCGTCGGGCGACATGATGCCCTCCTCCTGATAGACGTAGCCCTCCTTGTGCGGGAAGGTGACGGAGCCGCCGCCCGCGAGCGCCATGTCGCTCTCGCCGTTCAGGAGGCTCTGGCAGGCGGCGTGGACGGCGACGAGCGAGGTCGAGCAGGCCGTCTGGATGTTGACGCTCGGCCCCTTGAGGTTGAGCTTGAAGGAGATGGTCGTCGGGACGAACTCGCCGTGGTTGCCGATGTCCACCTGGTACGCGCCGACCCGCTCGACGAGGTCGGGGCGCGTCGAGAGGTTGGCCGTCAGGTAGCTGCCCGCGCTCACCCCGGCGTAGACGCTGACGCGGCCCGCGAACCGCTCGGGGTCGTAGCCCGCGTCCTCGAACGCCTCGACGGCGCACTCCAAAAGCACGCGGTGCTGCGGGTCGAGCATCTCGGCCTCGCGCGGGTTGTAGTCGAAGTAGGCGGCGTCGAACATCTCCACGTCTTCGAGCACGGCCTTCGCCGGGACGTAGTTGGGGTCGGCCAGCTCGTCGTCGCCCGCCCCGGCCGCGCGGAGTTCTTCCGCGGTGAAGAAGGTGACGGACTCGACGCCGTCCCTCAGGTTGCGCCAGAACTCTCCGAGGTTCTTCGCGCCGGGGAAGCGCCCGGCCATGCCGATAATCGCCACCTCGGAGGCGAGGTGCTCGTCGGGCTGTTGTTCCTCACTCATCAATCGCTCCCTTCTGCCGCCGCGTGACTTGCTGCCGCTGCCGCAGCCGCCGCTGCGCGTCCATCGCCACGTGCCGCGCCTGCGCCGTGTTCCTCGAAGGCTGTGCGGGTGCCGCGGGCGCTTCGCGGCTCAGGTGCTCGGCCAGCACGCTCACGGTCGGGTATTTGAACATGTCGATGATTGAGACCTCGGCCTGCATCACCTCGCGGAGCTTGCTGTTGACCTGGACGATGAGCAGCGAGTGGCCGCCGAGGTTGAAGAAGTTGTCGTGGACGCCGACCTTCTCGACCTTGAGCGCCTCCTGCCAGACGCCCGCGATGAGGCGCTCCATCTCGGAGCGCGGCGCGACGTAAGCCTCCTCCAATTCGGGGCGCGCGCCGTCCTCTTCGGGCAGCCGCCGCCGGTCGACCTTGCCGTTGGGCGTCAGCGGCAGAGAGTCGAGCGTGACGAAGGCGGACGGAATCATGTACTCGGGCAGGCTGTTCTTGAGGTGACGACGCAGCCCCCCCGGGGGCGCGGCGCCGGCCTCTCGCTCGACCACGTAGGCCACGAGCCGGTTGCCGCCGCGGCCGTCGGGGCGCGCGACGACCGCCGCCTCGCGCACGCCCTCGTGGCGGCTCAGCGCGCTTTCTATCTCGCCAAGCTCGATGCGGAAGCCGCGCACCTTCACCTGCTCGTCCACGCGGCCGAGGAACTCGATGTTGCCGTCGGGGAGGTAGCGCGCGAGGTCGCCCGTGCGGTACATGCGCTCGCCGCCCGCCGCGGCGTAAGGGTTCGGCGTGAAGCCTTCGGCGGTCAGCTCGGGCCGGTTGTGGTAGCCGCGCGCCAGCCCCGCCCCGCCGATGCACAGCTCGCCCGCGACGCCGACGGGCACGAGCCGCTGCGCGCGGTCGAGCACGTAGGCGGCGGCGTTCATCACGGGCCGCCCGATGGGGACGGCCCCCGCCGCCGACGGCCCCGCGCCCCTCCGCGGCTCGTAGTTGCTCGCCGTGATGGTCGTCTCCGAAGGGCCGTAGGCGTTGCTCCAACTCACCTGATGGCCGACGGCGCTCTGCCACTTCGCCAGCGTCTCCGGCAGCGACTTCTCGTTGCCGACGACGACGCGGCGCAGGCGCGGGGGCAGCCTCAGTCCCCGCTCGGAGACGGCCGTCGCCCACTCGGCCCAGAAGGACGCGGGCAGGTTGACGAGCGTCACCTCCTCGTCTTCGAGGAACCGCGTGAACTGTTCGGGCGTCGTGGCCGAAGGTTCCGGGAGCATCACCGCCCGCGCCCCGCTCAGCCAGGAGGCGAAGAACTCCTCGGCCGCCACGTCGAACGAGAGCGACGAGAACTGAAGGACGCGATCCTGCTCGGTCAACGCGTGGTGCGTGATGAAGGCGTGGGCGGCGTTGACGAGCGAGCGGTGCTGGATGAGGATGCCCTTCGGCCTGCCGGTCGTCCCAGACGTGTAGACGAGGTAGGCGAGGTTCTCGGGGACGCCCGCGCGCTCGGGGTTGTCCGCGCTCTCGGCGGCGACGCGCGACTCCTCCTCGTCGAGCAGCACCACCGTCGCCGGGAGCCCCGGCAGGTCGTCCGAGAGCCGCCGCGTGGAGACGAGAATCGAGACCCCCGCGTCGTCCATCATCTGGCGCAGGCGTTCGGGCGGGTAGAGCGGGTCGAAGGCGACGTACGCGCCGCCGGCCTTGAGCGCGCCGAGCAGCGCGACGGCCGCCGCGGGGGAGCGTTCGAGCAGGATGCCGACGCGCTCCTCCGGCTTAAGCCCCGCGCGCCGCAGGTAGTGCGCGAGCCGGTTGGCCGAGGCGTTCAGCTCGGCGTACGTGAGACGCTCCGCGCCGAACGAGAGTGCCACGGCGTCGGCCTGCCGCTCGGCCTGCCGCTCGAACAGCTCGTGGACGCACGCGCCGCGCGGGAAGTCGCGCGCCGTGTCGTTCCACTCGACGAGCAGCAGCTCGCGCTCGCGCTCGGTAAGAATCGGTAGGTCGGCCAGCGCGCGGCGCGGGTCGGCCGCGACCTCTTCGAGCAGCCGAAGGTAGTGCGCCATCACGCGCTCGGCCGTCTCGCCGTCGAAGAGGTCAGTGTTGAATTCGAGCGCGCAGAGGATGACGTCGCCGCGCTCCATCAGGTCGACGGACAGGTCGAACTGCGCCGTCCGCGCCTCGTCGTCCGCGAACTGCATCACGACGCCGCCCAACTGTCTCGACGGCAGCGGGGCGTTCTGCAAGGTGAACATGACCTGGAAGAGCGGGGTGCGGCTGGTGTCGCGCTCGGGCTGCAACTCCTCGACCAGCTTCTCGAAGGGCACGTCCTGGTGCGCGAAGGCACCGAGCGTCACTTCACGCACCCGCCCGAGCAGCTCGGCGAAGGTGAGGCGGGACGCGAGCCGCGTGCGCAGGACGAGCGTGTTGACGAAGAAGCCGATGAGGTTCTCCGTCTCGAAGCGGTTGCGGTTGGCGACGGGCGTGCCGACGACGATGTCTTCCTGCCCCGCGTAGCGGTAGAGCAGCGTCTTGAAGGCCGCGAGCAGCGTCATGTAGAGCGTCACGCCTTGCTCGCGGCTCAAGTCCTTGAGCCGCCTCGCCAGATCCGGCCCGATCTCGCGCTCGATCATCGCGCCGCGGTAGGACTGCACGGGCGGGCGCGGCCTGTCCGTGGGCAGTTCGAGCGCGGGCGGGGCCCCGCCGAGCGCCCCGCGCCAGTAGGCGAGCTGCTGTTCCAGTTGCCCGCCGCTCAGCCACTCGCGCTGCCACACGGCGAAGTCCCTGTACTGGATGGCGAGCGGCGGCAGCGACGCCGGCCGGCCCGCCGCGTACGACTCGTAGAGCGCGGCCATCTCGTTAATCAACAAGCCTATCGACCAGCCGTCCGAGATGATGTGGTGCATCGTGAGCAGGAGCACGTGCTCGTCCGCGCCGAGCCGGAGCAGCGCGGCGCGGACGAGCGGGACGCGCGTCAGGTCGAAGGGGCGCTGTAGCTCGAACTTGTGGCGCTTGACCTCCAAATCGCGCTCGGCCCCCGCGAGGCCGCTCAGGTCGTAGACGGGCATGGCGAGCGTCAGTCCCGGCGTGATTATCTGCACGGGCTGGCCGTCGATGGCCGCGAAGCTCGTCCGCAGCGCCTCGTGCCGCGCCACTATCTCGTTGAGCGCCTGCTCCAGAGCCCCCGCGTCGAGCCGGCCCTTGAGGTGGAAGCTGGCCGGGATGATGTAGGGGCTGTTGGGCTCCATGACGTTGAGGAACCAGAGCCGCTGCTGCGCGAAGGAGAGAGGGAAGGGTCCCGCCTCCCTGCGCCGCGTGATGGCCTCGCGCGGGTCGGGGTCGCCCGCGCCCCGCCTGAGTTGCATGGCGAGCGCCGCGCGCTCGTCGGCCGAAAGCACGGACGTGTTCTTTGTTGCTTCGCTCATGTTCGCTTGCACCTTTATGCCTTCGCGGCCCGCGAAAGGGTCGGGGATGAACCTCTCCGCCGTCAGCCCGGGGCGGCCGAGGTAGCCGCGCGCCAGCCCCGCGCCGGCCACGTACAACTCGCCCGGCACGCCGACGGGCACAGGCCGCAGCCGCTCGTCGAGGATGTAGACCCGCGTGTTGGAGATGGGGCGGCCGATGGGCGGCAGCGGCGCGTCGTCGCGCGTCGCGTGCCCGAGCGCGGCCGACGTGCTCACGACCGAGTTCTCAGTCGGCCCGTAGAGATTGAAGAGGCGGAAGGGCAGCTCGCGCGTGGGGCGGCGTCGCAACTGGTCGCCGCCCGCGAGCAGGTAGCGCACCGCGAGACCGGGCTCGCCGCCGGGGTTGTTTTCGGCCTCGGCCTCGGCCAGCGGCAGCAGCGCCTCGGCCAGCGGCGTCGGGAGAAAGCAGTGCGTGACGCGTCTGCTCCGCAGCCAGTGCCAGAACCGCGCGGGCGAGAGGGCGGTCTCCTCGTCCGCCAGCGTAATCGAAGCCCCGGCCGTCAGGTACGGCCAGACCTCCCACACCGAGGCGTCGAAGGACTGGCCGGCGACCTGCGAGGCGCGCGCGTCGGCGTCGAGCCCGTAGCTCTCGCGGTGCCACGCGCAGAGGTTGATGAGCCCCGCGTGCGGGACGGCGACGCCCTTCGGCCTCCCCGTCGAGCCGGACGTGTAGATGACGTAGGCGAGGTTGTCGGGCGTGACCCCGGCCGAAGAATTCTCATCGTCCGCGGCGTCGCCCGGGCCCGAGTCCGCGTCGAGAAAGATGAGCCGCGCGCGGCCCCGCGGCAGAACGTCGAGCAGCGGGCGCTCGGCGAGCAGCACGGGGGCGGCCGTCTCTTCGAGCATGAAGGCGAGGCGCTCGCGCGGGTAGCGCGGGTCGAGAGGGACGTAGACGCCGCCGGCCTTAAAGACGCCGAGCGCGCCCACGACCATCAGCGGCGTGCGCTCGACGCAGACCGCCACAGGAGTCTCGGGGCCGACGCCCGCCGCGCGGAGCCTGCGCGCCAGCCTGTTCGCGCGTCGGTTCAGCTCGGCGTAGGTCAGGCGCTCGCCGTCCGACTCCACCGCGCACGCGCCGGGCGTCAGGCCGGCCTGACGCTCGAACAGCTCGTGGACGCACGCGCCGCGCGGGAAGTCGCGGCGCGTGTCGTTCCAGCGCGAGAGCAGCCGTGCGCTCTCGTCCGCGGTCAACAGCGGCGGCTCCGACAGGCGCGCTTCCGGGTCGGCGACGACGCTTTCGAGCAGCGTCTCGAAGTGCGCGACCATGCGCCCGACGGTCTCGGCGTCGAAGAGGTCTGTGCTGTACTCGACGGCCACCTTCAGCCCGGCCCCGGCGTCCTCGACGAGCAGCGACAGATCGAACTTCGAGGAGGCGGCGTGGAGGTCTATCAGCTCGGCGCGGAGCCTGGCCAGCTCCGGCGCCTGCCGCGGCGCGTTGTTGAAGGCGAAGACCACCTGGAAGAGCGGCGCGTGGCTCAGGCTGCGTTCGAGCTGCAACTCCTCGACGAGCCTCTCGAACGGCGCCTCCTGATGCGCGTAGGCCGCGAGCGTCGTCTCGCGCACGCGCCCGAGCAGCTCGCGGAAGCTGGGGTCGCCGCCGAGCCGCGTGCGGATGACGACCGTGTTGATGAAGAAGCCGACGAGGTCCTCCGTCTCGGCCCAGTCGCGCCCGGCCAGCGGCGCGCCCACGTTGATGTCGGTCTCGCGCGTGTAGCGGTGGAGCAGCACGTTGAAGGCCGCGAGCAGCGTCATGTACAGCGTGACCGACTCGCGGCGGCTGAGCGCCCTGAGGTCGCGCGTGAGTGCTTCGGGGAGGCTCGCGTAGAAGGTGTCGCCCCTGTAGCTCTCCACGGGCCGGCGCGGCCGGTCGGTAGGCAACTGCAAGACGGGCCGGCTGCCCTCCAACTGTTCGCGCCAGTAGCGCAACTGCTCGTCACAGACGCCCTCCTCCAGACGCCTGCGCTGCCACGCGGCGTAGTCTGCGTACTGGACGGGCAGCTCGGCGAGCGCGGGGGCACGGCCGCCCGCCCGCGCGGAGTAGTGCGCGGAGAGTTCGCGCGCCAGCACGTCGAGCGACCAGCCGTCCGAGATGATGTGGTGCATCACCACGGCGAGCAGGTGCTCGTCTTCGGCGAGGCGCACGACGACGGCCCGCCAGGGCGGGCGCTCGGTCAAATCGAAGGACGCGCCCACGGCCTGTTGCAGCGCGCGCCGCGCGGCCCGCTCGCGCGCGTCCCCGTCAGCGCCGCTCAAGTCCACGAGCGTGAGTTCCGCGGACGCTGCCTCGTCCACGACCTGCGCGGGCTCGCCCCCGACCTCGACGAACCTCGTTCGCAACGCCGCCTGACGCGCGGCGGTGTCGGCGAGCGCCGCTTCGAGCGCGGCCACGTCGAGC
>DASWNR010000383.1:0-4203 GCA_036399155.1 Pyrinomonadaceae bacterium | reverse complement strand
GCGGCTTGACAATCGAATCTCGCGGGCTAGAATAGGTTTTCGCCGTCGCGGAGATGTGGCCGAGTGGCTGAAGGCGGCGGTTTGCTAAACCGTTATAGGTCAAAAGCCTATCGCAGGTTCGAATCCTGTCATCTCCGCCAGAAATTTTAAGTTGTCAGTAGACGGTAGCCAGTAGTCAGTAGAAGCTCGGTGAGTCCTACTGACTACTGGCTACCGTCTACTGACAACTTTTTGCTTTTATGACTGTCCGCGTCCGCTTCGCACCTTCGCCCACCGGCTACCTGCACATCGGCGCCGCGCGCACCGCGCTCTTCAACTGGCTCTACGCGCGCAGGGAGGGCGGCAAGTTCCTCCTCCGCGTCGAAGACACGGACCTCCAGCGCTCGACCGACGAGTCCACACGCTCCATCCTCGAAGGGCTCGCCTGGCTCGGCATCGGCGACTACGACGAGGAGATAGTCTTCCAGTCGCACAACGCTGACAGGCACCGCGAGGCCGCCGCGCGGCTCGTGCGCGAGGGCAAGGCGTACAGAGACTTCGCGCCCAAGGGCGAGCGCGCCGACGCCAACGTCAAGCAGGAGATAGCCGAGCGGGCGCGCGCGCAGTCCGAAGGCTCTGGCACCGACCACCGCGCCAACCCCTACCGAGACCTTCCGCCCGAAGAGTCCGAGCGCAGGGCCGCCGACGGCGAGCCCTTCGCCGTGCGTCTGAAGGTCTCGCCCGAGGGGCGGACGAGTTTCGCCGACGCGGTCTACGGCGAGCAGGCGCGCGAACACTCCGAGATAGAAGACCTGGTGCTCTTGCGCTCGGGCGACCTCTCGCCGCTCTACAACCTCTCGGTCGTCGTCGACGACATCGAGATGCGCATCACGCACGTCATACGCGGCCAGGATCACCTGACGAACACGCACAAGCAGATTCTCATCTACGAGGCGCTCGGCGCCCGGGTGCCGACCTTCGCGCACCTGCCGCTCATCCTCGCGCCGAACAAGGCCAAGCTCTCGAAGCGCAAGCACGGCGAGGTCGTAAGTTTAACGACCTACCGCGACCGCGGCTTCATCCCGGCGGCCTTCCGCAACTACCTCGCGCTCCTGGGGTGGTCGCCCGGCGAGGAGAACAAGGAGTTGATGACGCTCGAAGAGATGAAGAGCCTCTTCTCGCTCGAAGGCGTCCACCGCTCGAACGCCGTCTTCAACTTCAGCGACTCCGACCCGCGCCAGTGGACCGACCAGAAGGCGCTCTGGATGAACGCCGAGTACGTCCGCACGCTCCCTACCGAAGAGCTGCTGCCGATGGTCAGGGCCGAGCTTGAGTCGGCGGGGCTCTGGCGGGAAGAGTACGAGTCGGCGCGGGCCGAATGGCTCGGCCGCGCGCTCAACCTCATACGCGAGCGCTTCTACACGCTCAAGGATTTTTCGGCGCAGGGGCGCGCGTACTTCTCCGACGAGTTCGAATACGACCCGGCGGCCGTCAAGAAGAATCTGAAGAAGGACGAGTCGCTGCGCGAGCTTCTGCCCGCGCTCGCCGAACGCGTCGAGGCGGTCGAGCCGTGGAACGTCGAGACGGCCGAGCAGGCTTTGCGCGCCTTCGCCGACGAGCGCGGCGTCAAGGCCGGGCTGCTGATTAACGCCTCGCGGACGGCGCTCACGGGTCAGGCGGTCGGCCCCTCTATGTTCGACGTGTTTGACGTAATCGGGCGTGAGCGCTCCGCCGCGCGGCTGCGCTCGGCCGCGCGGCTCGTCTGAGCCGGCGGCGGGCCGCCCGGAGTTTTCCACATGTGCGTTTTAGCTGTGAGTTTTTCGGAGAGGTCTTCGGTCATGATTAAAAATATGTTCTTCGGCGCGACACTCCTGCTCGCGCTCGCGGCGGCGGCGCCCGCACAAAATTCCAACACGGGCGCGGCGCCCGCCGGCACGCGCCAGCGGACGACCGCGACGCCGACGCCCCAGCCCTCAACCCAGCCCTCGCCCCGGCCCGCGCAGGAGGCCGCGCCCGCCGCCGGGCGTCAGGCCGCGCCGCGCACGCCCGCGCGCGGCGCACGCGCCACGGCCGAATCCGCGCAGGCCAGCGCCGTGCGCGAGGCGTTCGACTCGCTCGTCGACGGCATCCGCCGCGCCGACGCCGAGGCCGCCGCCGCGCTCTACTGGAACTCGCCGCAGCTCCTCGTCTTCAACAACAACGGCACGGTCACGAAGACCTGGGAGCAGGCGCGCAGCAACCGCGAGAGCCTCTACGCCAAAGTTTCGGACGTGAAGCTCGACGTGCGCGACGTGCGCGTCAAGACGCTCGGGGCGTCGGCGGCGGTCGTCACGTGCCTCTGGGAGCAGTCGCAGACGGCCGACGGACAGCCCGAGCGGGCGACGGGCCGGCTGACCATCGTCTACCAGAAGATCGGCGGCGCCTGGAAGATCGTCCACACGCACACCTCGCCTGACAAGCCCAGCCCGTCGAACCTGCTCCCCTCGGAGCGCACGCCCGCGGGCGCGGAACCGTCCCCGGCGCGGCCGCCCGCGAACCCTTGAAAGGCTTTAAAAACCGCCGGAAACGCAAAAAAGCGCAATAAAAGGCGCGACCCGTTTCGCCATAACGGGTCGCGCCTTTTTGCGCTTAGCACTTCCAACAATTGTCCGTGGGCTTCGACGACCTACGCGGGAGAGTCAGCCGACGCTGAGTTGCGGCCGACCTTCAGCGCCACAACAACGTTCGGTATTATACACAACCGCGGGTCGGATGTGGAAAAAATTTGCGGTGGCGGCTAGACAGCAAAGCCCGATTTAAGTATAGTTTCCACGCTTGAGGTACCTCAATTCAAAGTAATTCAGGAGAACGATCTATGCGCAAGACTTTAGCACTTCTGGCGTTGGCCGGTGTCGCGAGCCTCGCGGCTTGCGGCGGCGGTGAGAACACCAACAACGCCAACAACGCCAACAGCAACGCCAGCAACATGAACTCCAACGCCGGCAACATGAACTCCAACACCGGCGCTGGGAACATGAACTCCAACGCCGGCAACATGAATTCCAACACCGGCAACATGAATTCCAACACCGGTGGCGGGAACATGAACGGGAACATGAACGGGAACATGAACCGCAACGCCAACACCGGCGGCGGCAACATGAACGGGAACATGAACCGCAACGGCAACACGAACAACAGCAACAGGTAAGGTTTCGCCAGTTCGTGAGAAAAGTTTGAGGGCGCGGTGTCGCGACACCGCGCCCTCTGCTTTTCCGCCGCCCGCGCGGCCCGCAAAGTGTCCCCCAAAAAGTCAGAAGCCCTGTCCCGGCGCTCCCCCAAACGCGTAGGACAAGGCTCTTGACTTACCGTGTAAGGCGGGTGTTCCCCCGAAACCCGCCCTACAACCCCTTGACGTGGAGGATAGTAGTCGGAAACGTTCGCGCGGGTTTCCCCGAACTATCACTTTTCTGTTGAGCGCGCCGCCGGGGCTCAGAGGCCGGCCCGGAACTTCGGGAGCGACGCCAGCAGTTGCGGCTTCCGCCCCGCCTCGGAGAAGGTGCAGGCCACGAGCACGCGCCGCTTCTCGACCAGCACGACAATGTGCCCGGAGAATTTGCCGAAGGTGAAGTCGCCCTCGCGCTGGTTGTCCTTCTCCTGCGGCAGCATCGCGACCTTCAGAGTCGCGCGCACGGAGGCGTCGGATTCGCCCAGGCCGAACACGTCCGAAGCGAAACTCTCGAAAAACTCGCGCTTGAGAAACTCCTGCCCCGCCTCGTTCAAATCCGTGGGGAATTCGCCGATGGTCGCCACCACGCCCGGCCCGTCCGGCGTCTCGACGCGCGTGACGCGGATCGGAATCCTCGACTCTTCAACGCCTTCGCCGTCCCCGCTCCCTTCGCCCCCTTCAACCTTAGCCGCGGGCTGCGCGGCGGGGGCCGGCGACCCGGCCGCCGGTTCCGAGCCCTTCGCGCCCGCCTGACCCTGCGCCTGTAGGCGCGGCGAGGCCGTGATTCCGCTGGCGGCGGCCAGAAGGACGAACGTCACGAGCGCGAAGCGCGCGGCCGACTCCGCCGTGCGGCGTCCCAGCAACGAATTGGGGCGGCGTGTACTCTCCGCTGCATGCTTCCGAAACGAAATCATCGGCTTTCTTCCCCCTTGCGCCGGACTCGTAGCAACGGGGGTGCCGCGAAGCGCGCGGCGGGTGAAAACGCTTTGACTCGCGGCGCGACCTGTATTAGAAAC
>DASWNR010000382.1:0-5889 GCA_036399155.1 Pyrinomonadaceae bacterium | reverse complement strand
CCGCGCCCTCCGTGTTGAACTTCCGTCGGCCGCGCCCGGGCGGCTGACGTTTTAGAAGTTGTCGTTGTACTCGTGCGACGCCCCGTCTATGGACCGGAAGCTGTAGAAGTCGTCGTAGCAGTTCCTGCCGCTGGTGGTCTCGTAGTTGTAGACCCAGCAGAAGTTGTTGCTGATGGTGCTCTCGGTCGGGACGAGGGGCATGCGCGGCGAGGCCGTGAAAGCCGTCCCGTCCGCCCCCTTCAGGGTCACGTCGAGGCCGTAGTGCGAGCCGAATTTGATGAACACGCCGGACTCGCCGCTGTAGTCGTAGTTGTAGCTGTAGGAGGACTCGTAAGGCGTCCCGCCCTGGTACGAGTAGTAGTAGCGGTAGGTGCTCGCCGAGTGGTAGGTCACGTCGCCCGCGTGCCGCGAGTAAACGACCTGCGTGTTGTCGTAGTTGTAGCCCGGCTCGGGCCCGCTCACGGAGTAGGTGTTGATGTAGAAGTAGTACCCCGTGGTGTAGTCCTGCCGGTAGGCGTAGCTGGAGGAGTAGCGGTAAGTACCGTAGTCGGACTCGTACGAGTAGTCGGCCGTCAGGCTCGGGATGTTGGCCGAGATGACAGGGGCGCCGTCGCTCAGCTCCGTGATCGAGGCGTCGACCGGGAACTTGAGCGCGGCGCGGTAGCTCCAGCCGTAGAAGTGTACGTCCTGCGAGCGCGAGCGGTTGTCGTAGGAGTAGTTCGAGGAGTCGCCGGACGTGGTCGTCCCGTCGTGGACGTTGTACTCGTATTCGCTCAGGTACCGCGTGTTGAGCGTGTTGTCCGAGACGGTGACGGAGTGGCTCAGCTTCACCGCGGGCGAGACGATCTCGATTGTGCCGGCCGCCGCGTTGTCCGCCGCGTTGTAGTCGCCGGGCGTGACCCGCTCAACCTTCAACGTGAGCTGCTTGACCCCTTCCGAGGCGAACGTGTGCGCGAAGGCGGCCGAGACAGTCCCGTTGGCGTCGACCCAGACCCCGGCGGCGCGGTCGGCCTCGACGCCGTCCACGTAGAGCACGAGGTCGGCCCTCGCGCCGAGGTCGCCGTTCAGCTCGCGCACGACGGCCGAGATGTTAACTATCGTGTTGACGCCCGCCCTGGCCGGCGCGACGAGGCTCGCGGCCTTGAGGTCGGGGCGCAGCTTGACGGTCTCGACGACCGTCACCACGTCCGCCCGGTTCGGGTCGATGCCCGTGACGTTGGCCTGCGCCTGCAACTGCTGCCCGCGCCGCAGGTCGTTGACGGTCGTGGCGAAGCGGCCGCCGCCCGCCAGCCCGTTGAAGTTCCGTGCGTAGACCGCCTCGCCGGTCTGGCTGAGCGGCTTGAGCTGTGCCTTGGTGATCTGGCCGGGGGCGGGCGCCGCGTCGTCCAGCGCGCCGGTCGTCAACTCGACCGCGGTCTGACCGTCTTTCCCGAGCATGGCGCGGGCCGTCAGCGAGGCCGCGCCCGAGCGCCCCCTGGCCACGGGCAGCCCCTTGTCGCTGTACTTTTTGGCGTTGGCGATCAGGCGCGGTTTCGAGAGGGTGTCGCCGGTGGCCTGTGCGCGGGCCGCGCCGCCGAGCGGGAGCGCGAGCAGCGAGGCCGCGAGCGAGGTCAGGACGGTCTTGCGGACGAGCCGGAGAACCGGCGAAATGTTTGCGTGCGAGGTTATGTATCTCATCCCTTTGTTCCCTGTATTCCTTGTTAGAAGAGTGCGGCCGTCTTCTCATCTTTCCGGCCGCCGTCGAAACAATTGAGGGGAGATTGAAGGGGAACAGTGCGCCGAGCGCGCGGGGAAATACAGCCCGCGCGATTTTTGTTTTGCGCCGCGACAGGAGTTTATTGACAGCGCCCCCGGCCGCCACTATCTTCTCAGCCAGACAGGCGCGCGGGGACGTTCCCAGCCGCCCCCCTTTCAGCGCCGGAGGCTAAACATGAAGACTCTACTGCTGCTGCCGTTTCTGCTGACGGCCTTCGCGCCGTTTCAGGGCGCGGGCGACGGCTCGGCGTTGGACGTGGTCGGCTACAAGTGGACGAAGAGCCGGCAGGTGGTCGCGCGGCCGGATACGAGCGCGCCGTCACCGGCCCCGGCCCTCATCGCGTCCGACAGGAACTTCGACCGCAACAGCAGGGGCAACGACCCGGCCAGCGCGCGGGACCCGAACGTGGACACGCCCGACGGCCGCCGGGCCGCCATCGAGAAGGCAGAACGCGAGGCGCGCTCGCCGAAGACGGTCGGGGTGGACGGCTTCGCCTACAAGGTCAAAGTCCGCAACTCCGCCGCGAAGGTCGTCGAGGTGCTCTTCTGGGAGTATCAGTTCGAGGAGGCGGCCGACCCGTCGAACCTCGCGCGCCGACAGTTCCTCTGCGGCGTCCAGATCAAGGCCGGCAAGGACAGGGAACTGCTCGCGTGGAGCGCGTCAGGCCCGAACGGCGCCGTCAGCGTCGACACCCTCGCCGGCAAGGCCGAGAGCCCTTACCGCGAGCGCGTCGTCATCAACCGCATCGAGTACGCCGACGGCACCATCTGGCAGCGCAGGGGCTGGAACTTCGGCGAGGTGCGCGCCGCCGTCCAGCGCGCGACCGCCACGCCCTGGGGCGCCGAGATGTGTCGCGGCCTCTGATTCACTTCGACGCCGCCATCAACCGCGAGGCGGAGGGCTAACCCGGCGCATACCCACAGACCCCGACGCCGGCACGCCCCCACGTCGCGCCGCACGCCGAGCCGCACACGCTCTCCGTAGAGGAGGGTTACACGGTCGGGTAAAATTCCTTCCCAATCGTGCAATCGGGCGCGCTATAATTGAGCCTCAAAGAGGCGGTGAGCCCGCCGCGCAAGGAGGGGTGATGAGCCGGTCTTACGTCGAAAAGCGAGATAACGGATACTGGGTGGCGGGCACGCGTGTGTCACTCGACTCCGTCGTCTACCGCTTTCTGGAGGGCCTCTCGCCGGAGTCGATTTCGACCGACTGCTTCCCCGTCCTCACGCTGGAACAGGTCTACGGTGCCATCGCCTTCTACCTCGGCAACCGGGAGGAGATAGACGCACATCTCAGAGACTCCGACGGCGACTACGAAGCCTTCCGTGAGCGGATGCGCGAGCAGTACCCGGAGACCCACCGCAGGCTGGACGCCATCCTCCACGAGGCGCAAGCGCCGCGGCGATGAGAGTCAGATTCCAAGCCGATAACGACCTCGACCAGCGCATCGTCACAGCCACCCTCCGACTCGACCCGGCGATAGACTTCCGGACGGCCCCGGCCGCCGGACTGCACGAGATGCCTGACGAACAGGTTCTGGCATACGCCGCCCGCGAGGGGCGCGTGCTGGTGTCGCACGACAGGAAGACGATGCCCGACCACTTCGCGCGATTCATCGGCGGGGCCACCTCGCCGGGGCTGATCATCGTTTCGACAAGGCTTTCAATCCGCCTGGCGTCGGAGTGGCTGCACCTGCTGTGGGCGGCCGGCGACGCGCTGGACTACGTCAACTCCGTCTACAGTCTACCCTGACGCCCGGCCCGGTCTAAAAACTCAACGCTTCTTCTTACTCTTCTTTGACGCGCGCTTCCTCTTCGAGCGGCGGAAGCTTGTCATTCCCTTTTCGACGAGTTCGAGCGCGCGCCGCGGGCCGAAGCGGCCGAGCGGCTTGAAGACTTTGCCCTTGATGTGGTTGTAGGAGACGAAGAAGTGTTCGATCTCTTCGAGGAGGTCGGGGCCTAGGTGTTCGAGCGTGCGGACGCGCGCGAGCAGGCGCGAGTCGGCGGCGATGCCGATGAGGCGGTCGTTGCGCGTCGTCTCGCCGTCGCGCTCGGTCTGCTCGGCCTCGACGACGCCGGCGAGCCGCGCGCGGACGAGGCAGCCGGCGAACGCCGGCTCGTCCATCAGCACGAGCACGTCGAGCGGGTCGCCGTCGCCGCCGAGCGTCGAGGGCACGAACCCGAAGTCGAAGGGGAACGAAGCGCCCGACGGCAGGACGCCGCCGAGCTTGAAGAGGCCGAGCCGCTCGTCGTACTCGTACTTGTTGCGGCTGCCCTTCGGCGTCTCGATGACGACGTTCACCTCTTCGTCGTCGTGGAAGGCTTCGAGGTTTAGAAGATTGTTCCCGGCCATCCGAACCCTCACCAGCCGCCGTGAATCCGCCAGCGGTCAACCAGCCGCCCGCCTTCGAGCACGTGGTAGTGCGTGTGCTGCGCGGCGGCGAGGCATGAGTGGTTGGCGAGCACGCGGACGCGCGCGCCGACGCGCAAGGAGTCGAAGAGGCGCTCGTCCTCGACCGTCACCGAGCCGTGCTCCTGCGAGACAGACCCGACGCGCAAGCCAAGCTCGTCACCCGTGAGGCCGAGCACGCGGCCGAAGCCGCACGAGGGGTCGAGTTCGACGGGGCCGCCGTCCTTCGAGAGCGCGACGGCTCCGGCGTCGATGATGACCTTGCGCCGCGCGCGGTCGCGGTGGACGACCGAGGCGAGGACGGTCAGCGCGCAGTCGTCGAACGAGCAACTGCCGAGCGTGGCCTGGAAGGCGTCGAAGAAGATGTAGTTTCCGGGGCGCGCCTCGTCCACGCCTTCGAGGTGGTCGACGTGCGTGGCGGTCGGCGTCGAGCCGACGCTGACGACCGGGACTTCGATGCCGTCGGCGCGCAGACGGCCGGCGAACTCCGTCATCACGTCGCGCTCGCGCCTCGCGATGTCGAGCAGCTCCTCCGACGTGCGCGCGTGGTAGGAGTGGCCGGCGTGCGTCAGGATGCCCGCGAAGCGGAGGCCCGGCGCGCGAGAGATGAGGCGCGGAATCTCAAGCGCCTCGGGCCGTTCGGGCTCGACGCCGCAGCGGTGATAGCCGCAGTCCACCTTCATGAAGAGGTCGAGCGTGACGCCCGCGCGCCGCGCCGCCGCGTCAAGGAGCGGCGGGATGTCTGCGTCGTCCGTGATGAGCGCGAGGCGTTCGCAGAGCTTGGAAATCTCGACGGCCTCTTCAAACTTTCCCGGCTCGACGGGGACGGCGTAGGTGATGTCCGCGAAGCCTTCGGCGGCGAAGGCGCGCGCCTCGGCGAGCGTCGAGACGGTGAGTCGGGACGGCCCGCCCGCCGTCTGGATGCGCGCGACCTCGACGCACTTGTGCGTCTTGGCGTGCGGGCGCAGGCGAACGCCCAGTTGCTTCATGCGCGCCGACATCGCCTCGGCGTTGCGTCGCACGCGCCCCACGTCGAGGACGAGCGAAGGCGTCTTGATGGTGTTCAAGTCCATAGTTGTTGAGATTGAGAGGACTATAACACCGACGGGGCGGGTCGAGGGAAGCGGGATTAAACACGGAGACACGGAGACACGGCTTTTAGAATTTCAAATCTGAAAGCCGTGTCTCCGTGTCTCCGTGGTTGTCTGTTTCTGATTGGTTACTGGACTGTGATGAAGACGCCGGTGGTGCGGCTCGTCGCGCCGTTCGAGGCGGTGACGACGACGGGGGCCGCGCCCGTGACGCCGTCGGGGATGCGGACGTTGAGCTGGTCGAGGCCGGGGAAGCCGCCCGAAGGGCCGGCGTAGCTCACCTGCGCGGCCTTGCCGCCGATCTGCACGGTGACCGGCAGCGAGTTGCGCCAGCCAGTGCCGAAGAGCGCGACCTCGGACGCGGTGTCGCCTGTGCGCGCGGGGAAGGGCGAGGTCGTGTAGAACATCCCCGAGACGAGCAGCGCGACGGCCTCGCCCGTCCCGGTCTGCGTGACGGTGAAGAGGCCGGGGTTGGCGTTGACGATTGTGGCGTCGTCGGCCGCCGTCACGTCACCGCCGACGCGGACGACGAAGGAGGCGACGCCCGTCCCGAGCGACTGCGGCACCTGTATGTGGATGGCCGCCTCGTCGAAGGAGAGGACGGGCGCGGGCGTTCCTTCGATGGTGACGCTG
>DASWNR010000381.1:0-14982 GCA_036399155.1 Pyrinomonadaceae bacterium | reverse complement strand
GGACGGAGTCCCCGCGTCGCCATGAGCTACGAGTACGACCTTTTTATCAGCTACGCGCACATCGACGACCTGAGCCCCTTCGGCGGGGAGAAGGGCTGGGTCGACCTGCTCCACGAGCGCCTGTCGGTGTTGCTGGCGCAGGCGCTCGGCTACGAGCTGAAGATCTGGCGCGACGGCCACAGCCTGCGCGGCAACGACGAGCTGGGCGGGGCCATCGGCGAGGGCGTCACGCGCTCGCTGCTGCTGCTGCCCGTCATCTCGCCGCGCTACGTCCAGTCCGAGTGGTGCAACCGCGAGATGTCGATCTTCCACACGGCCCCGCCGCCGCCGTCGAACGGCGACGCGCCCGCCTTCCGCTCGCGCGTCTTCAAGGTCGTCAAGACGCCGCTACCCGACCACCTCAAGCCCTGCGAGCCCGAACAGATACGCGACCTCATCGGCTACCAGTTCTACGGCGAGGACGAGTCGAGCGGCGTGCTCACGGAGTTCAGCCCCGACCCTTCGGACAAGCAGTACTGGAAGACGCTCAACCGCCTCGTCGCGGACATCAAGCGCACCATCATCGAGCTGAAGCACGCGCCCGCCGCGCACGCCCCGAACGTCCCGACGCAGACGCCGGCCGCCGCCATCGCGCCCGACGCCGTCGCGCCCCGGGCGCCCGGCGAAGCGTACGCGCACGCAGACGCCGTGGCGGCGACGCCCGCGCACGCGCCGCCGTCGGAGTTCGTCTTCCTCGCCGAGACGACGGGCGACCTCG
The DNA here is from genome assembly GCA_036399155.1 of Pyrinomonadaceae bacterium. GTDB lineage: Bacteria > Acidobacteriota > Blastocatellia > Pyrinomonadales > Pyrinomonadaceae > QHXN01. Next base: position 14,225 of record DASWNR010000381.1, on the reverse strand, counting down.
CGCGCGAGCGCGAGGCGCTGCGCGACGAGCTGCGGCAGCGCGGCTACGGCGTGCTGCCCGAGCAACGCCTCCCGCTCGACGAGCGCCGCCGCGTCGAGGAGGCCGTGCGCGCAGACCTCTCGCGCTGCCGGCTCTCCGTCCACATGGTCGGCGCGCGCTACGGCTCGACGCCGGAGGACGACCCGGCCTCGGTCGTGCTCATACAGGAGCGGCTCGCCGCCGAGCGCGGCTCCACTGACGCGTCCTTCCAACGCCTGCTCTGGATGCCCCCGGGGCTCGCCACGCCCGCGCTCGAAGTCTCGGACGCGCGCCAGAAGTCCTTCATCGAAACTCTCCAGAGCGGCCTTACGGCCGGGGCCGAGCTGCTCCAGACGACCGTCGAAGACCTGAAGACGCACGCCGTCGAGAAGCTCTCGGCGAAGCCGCAGGCGGCCGCCGCCGGGCGCGGTCGCAAGCTCAAGCAGGTCTACCTCATCTGCGAGAACCGAGACCGCGAGTTCGTACGCCCCATCAAGCAGTACCTCTTCCGCGAGCAGTTCGAGGTCATCACGTGGCTCGAAGGGCAGGCCGGCGCGGAGCGCCTGACCGACTACCACCGCAAGAACCTGCGCGAGTGCGACGCGGCGCTCATCTACTTCGGCAACGGCGACGAGCCGTGGGTGCGAAAGAACCTCGAAGATTTGGAGAAGGCTTACGGCTACGGGCGCGAGGACGACTGGACGGCGAGCGCCGTCTACGTCGGCCAGCCGCCGAGCGAGCAGAAGGAGGACTTCCTCACGCACATGGTGCCCTACGTCATACACAACCTGAGCGGGTTCAGCCCCGAAGACCTGCGCGACTTCGTGACCGCCGTGCGCGCCGCGGAAGGAGTCAAGCCGTGACGAACGCGAACAGCGGGGCGGCGGCCGCCCCCTTGACCAACCCCTTCCCCGGGCTGCGCCCCTTCGAGACCGACGAGTACAGACTCTTCTTCGGGCGCGAGGGTCAGGCGGACGCGCTCGTCGAGCGGCTCGAACGCTCGCGCTTTCTCGCCGTCGTCGGCACCTCGGGGAGCGGCAAGAGTTCGCTCGTCCGCGCGGGGCTGCTGCCGGCGCTTCGCGGCGGGATGATGGCGGGCGCGGGCGCGGGCTGGCGCATCGCCCTGACGCGCCCCGGCCACGACCCCGTCGGCAACCTCGCGCGCGCGCTCGCGGAGGACGGCGTGCTCTCGGAGGCCGGCGCGGGGCTCCGGCCCGCCGAGCGCGAGGCGGTCGTCGAGGCGACGCTGCGCGGCGGCTCGCTCGGGCTGTTCGAGACGGCGGCGCGCGCGCGCCTCGGCCACAAGCTGCTCGTCGTCGTAGACCAGTTCGAGGAGCTGTTCCGCTTCCGCGCCGCGCGCGCGGCGGCCGGGGCGATCGACGACGACGCCTCCGCCTTCGTCAAGCTCCTGCTCGAAGCCGCGCGCCAGCGCGAGCTGCCCGTCTACGTCGTCCTCACGATGCGCTCGGACTTCCTCGGCGACTGCGCGCAGTTCCAGGGGCTCCCCGAGGCCATCAACGACGGCCAGTACCTCATCCCGCGCATGACGCGCGACGAGCGGCGCTTCGCCGTCACCGGCCCCGCGCGCGTCGCGCGCGGGCGGATGAGCGAGCCGCTCGTCAACCGCCTGCTCAACGACGTGGGCGACAACCCCGACCAGCTCCCCATCTTGCAGCACGCGCTGATGCGGACGTGGGACTACTGGTCGGAGCGCCGCCGCGACGGCGAGCCGGTCGGGCTCGAACACTACGAGGCGGTCGGGACGATGGCCGACGCTCTCTCGCTCCACGCGGACGAGGCGTGGGACGAGCTGCCCGACGAACGCAGCCGGCGGGTCGCCGAAGCCCTCTTCAAGTCTCTGACCGAGCGCGGCGCGGACAACCGCGAGATACGCCGGCCGACGCGGCTCGGCGAAATCTGCGGGGTGGCTGGCGCGACGCCCGAGGAGGTCGCGGGCATAGTCGAAGTCTTCCGGCGCGAGGGGCGCTCGTTCCTGATGCCGCCCGCCGGCGTCGCGCTCACGCCCGAGACGGTCATCGACATCTCGCACGAGAGCCTGATACGCAACTGGGCGCGGCTGCGCGAGTGGGTGCGCGACGAGGCCGAGGCCGCGCGCATCTACCGCCGGCTGGCCGACGCGGCCGTCGCGAACCGCGCGGGCGAGGGCGGGCTGCTCGACGACGTGACGCTGGCGTGGGTCGGCCGCTGGCGCGAGCGTTACCACCCGAACCGCGCGTGGGGCGTGCGCTACCACCCCGAATACGACGCGGCGATGGCCTACCTCGAAGAGAGCCGCGCCGCGAGCGAGAAGCGCACCGCCGACGCGCGCGAGCGCGATGAGCGCGAGCTTGAGCGGGCGCGCACCTTCGCCGAGGAGCAAAGGCGCGCGGCGCTGCGCCTGCGCCGCCTGCTCGTCGTCCTCGCCGCGGTCTCGGTGCTCGCGCTCGGCGCGGCGGGCGGCGCGGCCTACGCCTACACGCTGGCGCGGAGCAATCAGAAGCTCGCGGAGGACAAGGAGAGGCAGACGCGCGAACTGGCCGGCGACCTGGAGTCCAGCCGCAAGCAGGTAGTGGCGGCGCGCGAGGAGGTCGAGGGGCAGCGCAAGGCCGTGGCCGACGCGGAGGCGGTGGCGGCGGCCAAGGAGGAGAAGGCGCTCGCGGAGCAGGCGAAGGCCGAAGAGGCGAAGAAGGAGGCCGAGGCTTTAAGGGTAACGGCGGAAGCGGCGAAGAAGGAGGCGGAGGCTTTAAGGGTGACGGCCAACCGCGAGGCGCAGCACGCCGCCGAGGCGCTGCGCAACCTGAACAGGGAGAGGGAGAACGACCACCGGAACCGCGACGCCCTCGCCGCCTTCCAGCGCGGGAACATGGCCGAGGCCGAGTCGAAGCTCGAAGCACTGTCGGAGGTCTACAAGGGCGACCCGCTCAGGCAGGCGTGGGCCGACGCCTACCTCGGCGCGGCCCGCCGCCAACTCGGCAAGCGATCCGAGAGCATCGCGGCGCTCAAGTCGGCGCTTGAGACGCAGCGGCGGGCCATCGGCGAGGGGAAGCTGAAGCGTGACGACCCCGAATACCTCGACACCCTCACGTGGCTCGCGCACGCGCACGGCGACACGGGCGACTACGAGGAGGCGCGGCCGCTCTACGAGGAGGCGCTCGCGGTGCGGCGCGGCACGAACAGGCACGCCGACATCGCCGTCGGCCTCGAACATCTGGCGCGGAACCTCAACCTCCTCTACGAAATCGAAGAGGCCGCCAAACTTTACGAGGAGGCTTTGACCCTCAGGCGGCGTAACCCGAACAGCCCCGACCTCATCGTCGCGCTCAAGGAGGTGGCCGAGTTCTACGCCGAGCAGGAGAAGACTGGCGCGGCCGTCAAACTCTACGAGGAGGCAATCGCCCACCAGGAGAGTTACCTCGAACTCTACGATACGAACCTCGCCGACACCTTCGCGGGGCTCGCCGAGGTCTACGAGGAGACGCCGCTGAGAGCGAAGGCGGACGCCTACAACGTGCTCGCGCGCGTGACGCGCAAGACTGACCCCAACCGGGTCGGCGGCTGGAGCGACCTCGGGGCGCTGATACAGGCCTACGCGGGCGTCGGCAGGTACCGCGAGGCCGCGCAGCTCCGCGCCCTTGAGCAGCAAATCTTGGCCGGGAAGCAGGGGGCGGAGGCGCAAGGCCCCGTCAACAGCCTCATCGGCCTCGGCGACTTCTACGTCGAGGCGGCGGGGCACGTGCCGGAGGCCGAGCGGGGGGCGTTGTACGCCGGCGCGTCGGAGTCGTACGGGCGCGCGCTCGAAATCAGTGCGCGGAAAAATTACCCGGCCGAGGAGGTGAGCGCCCTCGACGGCCTCGCGCGGCTCAACCTCGAACGGAAGAACTTCGCGGAGGCCGAGCGACACCACAAGCGCGCGCTCGAAATGCGCGAGCGCGGCCGCGCCGGACAGGTTCAGGCCGGCGAGAAGATGCTCGACAACCTCGAAGGTCTGGCGCTGTCGGCGGCCGGGCTCGGCAAGTACGCGGAGGCCGAGGCGCACCTGCTGCGCGCGCGGAAGTTCTACGACGACATGAGCGTCATCGCGCGCAACGAGATACTCCTGAGGTCGGTCGACCCGCCGCTGCTGCGCCACGCCCTGAGCGCGCGCCTCGCGGAGGTCTACCGCGCGCAGGGGCGGCTCGAAGAGGCTGACGAGCAGTACAGGCCGCTGGCCGAGCGGCTTAAGGCGGACGTGCGGCCCGACTTTCTCGGCTTCCCCGTCAACGCCGGGAGGTACCTCGACATCGTCGAGGGCGCGGCGCGCTTCTACGCCGAGCGGGGCGACGCGGCGGCCGCGGAGTCGTTCTACCTGCTCGTCTGGCCCCCGGAGATTCATCCGGTCGTGCGGACGATACCCCAGTGGCCGGAAGCCTACTCGAAGTCGCTGCTGGAGACGGCGCCCGCCTCGTCGCTCGGCGCGGTCGTCCGCCTCCTTGAGTCCTACGCCGCGCTGCTCACGAAGCAGGGGCGCGGGCGCGACGCTGACCTGATAGAGCACGGGGTCGCGCGCGTGAAAGAGAGGCTCCTCAACGAAGCGCCGGCGCTCCAGCCCTGACGGGCGCGCGCCGGGCGCGTGTGACAAGCGCCGCGCGCCCGTGTCATCATCTCCGCCCAAGCTTGAAGCCAACACGCGTGGGTCGCGCCGCGCGCGCGTCGGGCAGAACCGGCGCGCGCGCGTGTGGCGGCCGCGCGCGAACCTTTGACGCCGCCCGCGAGCGGGCGCCGGGACACTCATGCAGGAACAGGAAATAGACTACAAACTCGTCGAGACGCCCGAAGAGCTGGCCTCGGCCTGCGGGCGGCTGGCGGGCGCGGCCGAGGTCGGCTTCGACACCGAGACGACCTCGCTCTCGCCCTTCGAGGGGCGCGTCCGCCTCGTCCAGCTCGCCGCGGCGGGCGAGCCCGTCTACGTCTTCGACCTCGACCGCTTCACCGGCGAAGGCGACGACGCCTCGCGCCGCGAGCGCGCGCGCCGCGACGACTCGCTCGCGCCGCTGCGCCGGCTGCTCGCCGCCACGCTCCCCGTCAAGATCGCGCACAACGCGAAGTTCGACGCGAAGTGGGTCAGCCACTACCTCGGCGTCGAGCTGTGCGGCGATTTCGACTCGCGCGCCGAGAACCGCGACGCGGTCGAGCGCGGCGGGCTGTTCGACACGCTGCTCGCCAGCCAGCTCATCTCGGCCGGCGAGCAGGAGGACAGGCACTCGCTCGCCTCGGTCTCGGAGCGCTACCTGAGCGTGCCGGTGGACAAGACGCAGCAGGTTAGCAACTGGGGCGGCGAGCTTTCGTCCGCGCAGCTCGAATACGCCGCGCGCGACGCGCAGCTCATGCTCCCGCTGCGCGCCAAGCTCGTCGAACAGCTCCGCGCCAACTCGCTCACGCGCACCGCGCAGCTCGAATTCGAGTGCGTCGTCCCGCTCGCCGCGTTGGAGCAGGAGGGCGTCTACCTCGACCAGGCGTGCTGGCGCGCCAAGCTCAAGGAGATCGCGAAGCAGCGCGACCTGCTCCACGAGAAGCTACAGGACGCGCTCGCCGAGGAGTCCGCACAGCAGTCGCTCTTCGGCCCGCAGCGCGCCGACATCAACCTCGACTCGCACGTCCAGCTCACGCGCGCCCTGACGCGCGTGCTCCCCGACCCGTCGCGCATCCCCGACTCGACGCGCAACTGGAAGCTGGAGCCGCTCGCCCTTGAGTTCCCCGTCGTCAGGGACATCCTCGACTACCGCACGCTCCAGAAGACTTTGAAGTTCGGCGAGACGCTGCTCGACTCGGTGGACAAGGGGAAGCGGGAGTCCGAGAGGACGAACCGCATCCACACGCACTTCCACCAGATCGGCGCGCCGACCGGGCGCATGTCCTCGACCGACCCCAACGTCCAGCAGATACCGCACGCCTTCGACATGCGCCGCTGCTTCCGCGCGCCGGCCGGGCGCAAGCTCATCGTCGCCGACTACTCGCAGATCGAGCTGCGCATCCTCGCCGACTTCACCGGCGACCCCGGCTTCGTCGAGGCGTTCCGCTCGGGCGCGGATTTGCACCGCGTGACGGCCGCGCAGGTCTTCAACGTGAAGCTCGAAGAGGTGTCGAAGGAGCAGCGCGACTTCGCCAAGCGCCTCAACTTCGGCGTCGTCTACGGCATCGGCGCGCGCCGCTTCGCGCTGCTCACGGGCTTGAAGGAGACCGAGGCCGAAGACCTCCTCAAGCGCTACTTCTCGACCTACCGCGCGCTCGACGCGTGGCTGCGCGAGGCCGGCTTCAAGGCCGTCCGCGAGCGCACCGCCCCGCGCACCGTGGCGGGGCGCCTCTTCCGCTTCAACTTCGACGCCGAAGACAAACAGGCCGCCTCGCTCGCACAGCGCAACGGCAAGAACTCGCCCATCCAGGGGTCATCGGCGGACATCATCAAGCGCGCGATGAGGCTGCTGCACGACAGGCTGAGGGGGACGGAGGCGCGCGTGGTGAACGTCGTCCACGACGAGGTCGTGGTCGAGTGCCCGGCCGAGGGCGCGGAGGAGTTCGTGGGGGTCGTCGAGGGGGCGATGTGCGCCGCCGGCGAGGAGTACGTCCGCGCCGTCCCCGTCAAGGTCGAGGCCGCCGTCACGGACGAGTGGGTGAAATGAAGACGGCGGACGGCGGCCGGTCGGCTCCGCTCGGCGGGGGTCGAGCCTGCCGCGCGGGCGTTTCGCTACCGACGGCTTTTCTACCGACTGCCGTCTACCGCCTACTCCCTACTGTTCTCCGCTTGACAGCCGCGCCGCGCCTTCCATAGTCTTTCGGTGCAGAGTCCTTTTGCGCGTCCCCGCCGCACGTTCTCTGTCTCGGGCTTCATTCCCGTCGAAGGCATTCTGAAGAGATAAGCAAAAACATTTATGGTCAAAGAAGAAATCAAGCGCCTCGTCGAGGCTAAGCGGGCGCGCGTGGGCGTCATCGGGTTGGGCTACGTGGGGCTGCCGCTGGCGGTCGAGTTCGCGCGCAAGGGTCTGCGCGCCGTCGGCTTCGAGGTCGACGCGCGCAAGGCCGAGATGATCAACCGCGGCGAGTCCTACATCGGCGACGTGGGCGCCGAGGCGTTGGCCTCCGTCGTCGCGGCCGAGCGGCTCCACGCCACCACGGACTTCGACGAGCTTTCGGCGTGCGAGGTCATCATCATCTGCGTCCCCACGCCGCTCCGGAAGACGAAGGAGCCGGACATCTCCTACATCCTCGCCGCCGCCGGCGAGATACAGAAGCGCCTGCGGCGCGGCCAGCTCGTCATACTCGAATCCACCACCTACCCCGGCACGACCGACGAGGTGCTCCTCCCGATGTTCGAGGAGCACGGCCTCAAGCTGGACTCGGACTTCCTGCTCGCCTTCTCGCCGGAGCGCGTAGACCCCGGCAACCCGCAGTTCCACACCGACAACATCCCGAAGGTCGTCGGCGGCTGCACCGACGACTCGACCGAGGTCGCCGCCGCGCTCTACGGCGTCATCGTCCGCGAGGTGCACGCCGTCTCGTCGGCGCGCGTGGCCGAGGCGGCGAAGCTCCTTGAGAACACCTTCCGCGCGGTCAACATCGGGATGGCGAACGAGATGGCGCGGCTCTGCTATGCCTTAGGCATCGACACCTGGGAGGTCATCCGGGCGGCGGCGACCAAGCCGTTCGGCTTCATGCCCTTCTACCCCGGCCCCGGCATCGGCGGCCACTGCATCCCGCTCGACCCGCACTACCTCTCCTGGAAGGCGCGCCAGCACGGCTTCGACTCGCGCTTCATCGGGCTGGCCGAGGAGGTCAACTCGCGCATGCCCGAGCACGTCGTCACGCTCGTCACCGACGCCCTCAACGACGAGCAGAAGTCGCTCAAGGGCTCGCGCGTCCTCGTCCTCGGCGTCGCCTACAAGAAGGACATCGACGACGTGAGGGAGTCGCCGGCGCTCTCGATCATCGACCGGCTGCGCGCCAAGGGCGCGGAGGTCACCTACCACGACCCGTTCGTCTCGGAGGTGCGCTTCGACGACGCGCACACCCAAGGGTCGGGCGAGCCCTTGCAGTCGGTCGAGCTAACGGACGGGGAGCTGGAGGCCGCCGACTGCGCCGTCATCGTCACCGACCACTCGGGCGTAGACTACGCGCGCGTCTGCCGCCTCTCCAAGGTCATCGTCGACACGCGCAACGCCCTCTCACGCGACCAGCGCCGCGACAGTTGCGCCAAGATCGTCAGGCTTTAATGATGAGACGGGGGCCGCGATGACAGTTAAAGGCGTTCAATTCGTCACGGACACGGACGGCCGCAAGGTGGCCGTCCTGCTCGACCTCGAAGAGTGGGGCGAACTCTGGGAGGACATCTACGACAACATGCTTGCCGACGCACGTGCCGGCGAGCCCTCCACGTCTCTCGAAGAGTTCGAGGCCGAACTGCGCGCCGACGGACTCCTGAATGAGTAACGCGCCCTACAAGGTCACCCTCACACGCTCCGCGCAGAAGGAGGTCAGGTCGCTGGATGTGGGCGCGCGCGTTCGCGTCATCCGCGCCGTGCGCGAACTGGCGGCTGCGCCGCGCTCCGCAGGTTGCCGTAAGCTCGTCAACTCCGACGACCGCTGGCGAATCCGCGTCGGAGACTACCGTGTCATTTACACGATTGACGACGCGGGACGCCTGCTGGAAGTCGTCGCCGTCAGGCACCGCGGCAAAGCCTACGAGTAATGCTCAAGGTCATCAACGTCGTGGGGGCGCGGCCGAACTTTATGAAGGTCGCGCCGCTGGTGGAGGCCGCGGGGCGGCGCGCGGGGGAGTTCGCGGCCGTGGTCGTCCACACCGGCCAGCACTACGACGCGCGGATGAGCGACGACTTCTTCCGCGACCTCGGGCTTCCACGCCCGGACGTGCACCTCGGCGTGGGCTCGGGGAGTCACGCGCGGCAGACGGCCGCCGTCATGGAGCGCTTCGAGCCCGTCGTCCTCGAACAGAGGCCCGACTGGGTCGTCGTCGTCGGCGACGTGAACTCGACGCTCGCCTGCGCGCTCGTCTGCTCGAAGCTGGGCGTGCCCGTCGCACACGTCGAGGCGGGACTTCGCAGCCGCGACCGCTCGATGCCGGAGGAGATAAATCGCATCCTCACCGACCAGCTCTCCGAACTGCTGCTCACGCCCTCGGAAGACGCCGACCGCAACCTCATCGGTGAAGGCATCGCGCCCGGTCGCATAAGGCTCGTCGGCAACGTGATGATCGACTCGCTCCTGAAGCACCTCGCGCTGTCCGAAGCGTCGGACGCGCGCGAGCGTTTCGGCGTCGCACGCTCGGACTACGCGGTCGTCACGCTCCACCGCCCGTCGAACGTCGACGACCCCGCCGCGCTGCGTCGCATCCTGCGCGCGCTGGCGCGCGTCAGCCGCATGCTCCACGTAGTCTTCCCCGCCCACCCGCGCACACGCAAAAACATCCTTGAGTTCGGGCTCGACAGAGAGGAAGGGCTGTGGGGCGACTTCCAGTTGGTCGAGCCGCTCGGCTACCTGGACTTCCTCCGGCTCTACAGCGGCGCGCGGCTCGTGCTCACCGACTCCGGGGGGCTACAGGAGGAGACGACCGCGCTCGGCATCCCCTGCCTGACGCTGCGCGAGAACACGGAGCGCCCGGTCACGGTCGAGCTGGGCACGAACCGCGTCGTCGGAACCGACGAGGAGAGGATAGTCTCGGAGGCGGAGGCCGCGCTGCGCGTGCCGCGGGGCGCTGGACGGCCGCGCGTGCCGCCGCTCTGGGACGGCCGCGCCGCCGAACGCGTCCTCGACGCGCTGCTCGACAGGACGCGGGAGCTGCGGCCGGGCGGCTTTTAAACGGCCGCGCGCCGGGGTTACAATGAGCCGCACACGAAAACCCTCCCCACCGAAGTCCCTTCTGCGCGAGGAGTGAAGCATGGAGACGCCTGAGCGTGAGAGGCTGACGGTCGAAGAGCTTGCCAACTGCGTGACGCACGGGCTCGGGCTGGTGCTGAGCGTGGCGGGCTTCGTCGTGCTCGTGCTGCTGGCGTGGCCCGGCGGCGACGCGTGGCTCGTCGGGAGCTGCGCGGTCTACGGCGCTTCGCTCGTCGCGCTCTACGCGGCCTCGACGCTCTACCACGGGGCACGCACGCCGCGCGCGAAGCGGCTGACGCAGGCGCTCGACCACTGCGGCATCTACCTGCTCATCGCGGGGACTTACACGCCGTTCACGCTCGTCACGCTGCGCGGCCCGTGGGGCTGGACGCTGTTCGGGCTGGTGTGGAGTCTGTCGCTGGCCGGCATCGCCTTCCGCGTGCTGTGCGGGACGCGCTTCCGCGCGGTGGCCGTCGGCTCTTACGTCGTGCTCGGGTGGCTGTGCGTCATCGCGGTCAAGCCGATTGTGGAGGCCGTCCCGCTGGCGGCGCTGGCGTGGATAGCGGCCGGGGGGCTGGCCTACACGGCGGGCGTCTTCTTCTTCGCGGCGCATCGCATCCCGCACCACCACGCCATCTGGCACCTCTTCGTCCTCGGCGGCAGCATCTGCCACTACATCGCCGTCCTGCTCTACGTCGTCCCGCCGCGCGGTTGACGCTCGACCGCCGGCAACCACGGAGACACGGAGACGCGGCTTGAAGAGATAAGACTTCAAGCCGCGTCTCCGTGTCTCCGTGGTTAACTGCGCCCCGCGCGGCCTCAAGCCTCGGGCGGGCGGTAGTCGTCGCCCTGCTCTGCGACGCGCGCGAGCCGTTCGATGCGACGGCGCAGGGCGCGGGTGAAGCAGTCGGCCTCATCCGGCGTCGCGCCGCTGACGAGCAGCCCCTCGCGCAGTTGCGCGTCGGTGACGCGCCCGAGGTAGCGCATCAGCCAGCGCACGTGGCCGACCTCGATGCCCTCGGTCGCCTCGTCCGTCCGCTGCCCCGTGAACCCCCAGCTCACCGCCCCGCCCGCGACGCCGCGCACGAAGTCCGCGTTCTGCGCGGCGAAGCCCTCGCAGTCCCACTTGGTGCGCGTCAGGGGGCTCCCGGTCTTCCCCATCGAGGCGCCCCAGTCGATGATGAGGTAGCGCGCCTCTATCGTCCCGTCCGCGAGCGTGTGCTCGAAGACCGCCGTGTTCGAGCCGCGCGCGACATCCCTCACGTCCTTGTTGTCCCAGTTCGAGACGAGCATCGTCATCACCTTCAGGCCCGCAAGCTCCTTCGTGCCGGCGAACGGGTTGTCGTCCCACGACCAGCCGTGCTCGTCGAAGAGCTTGCGCACGCCCTCCTCGTCCAACTCGAAGCGCGCGTCCGAAAAGCTCATGTCCTCGGCGACGCACGAGCGCGCGCGCCCCAAATTCTCCGCGCCCTCGATGTGCCCCGAGGCGACGTAGTAGGCGGCCTCGACGTGGTAGCCGGCCGCCCACGCCAGCCGCGTCGAGAACGTCTCGCTCTTCACCTCGTCGCCCCACTTAACGCGCCAGCGCAGGCCCCGCGCGTCGCGCACCGTCATGCAGGGGTTCGAGCCCGTGTCGTGCTCCTCGACGAAGCGGAAGGGCGGGCGCGGCTCGCGCTCGCGCCCGCCGGGGCCGCCGCGGAAGTCGAGACGCTCGACCGCACCGGGGTCGCGCCAGAGCGAGACCGCGCGCGCGCGCAGGGGGCGCTCGCGCGCCGTCAGAATCTGGTAACGCGACTTGGCCCACCAGAAGAGGTAGACGACGATGACGCCCGACGCCGTCCCGACGGCGGCGATGAAAAGGATCGTCTTCAGCTCCGGCATTAAAAGGCTCAGCGAAGGTGTCATATGGTGTGGCCACTATAACACCCGCGCCCGCGGCCGGAGGGGCCTCAGGCTTTCGGGTTGTCTTTACTTTTCGAGTCGCCCTTCGAGGACGAAGAGGCCGGCCTCGCCGCCGCCGGAGCTGACGTTGACGACGGGCGAGCCGGAGAGCCGCACCAGCGCGCCCTCGACGCGGCCACGGAAGAGGAAGGGGTTCGTGTCCACGTACATCGGCTGGAGCGCCCACGCAGTCTCGCCGAAGACGGGGAAGATTTCGGTGTGGAGTTCGAGCGCCTCCTGCACGACGTAGTCGGCTTCGAGCGCGTGCGCGAGCGCCTCGTCCCACTCCGCGCCGGTCGAGCGCGCGCCGAAGACGAGCCCGCGCCCGCCGTAGTCGTCGTTCGGCTTAATCAGAAAATTTTCGCGCTCGCGCCGGACGTGCTCGATTAAATCGACGCTCTCGCCGCCGCGCGTCGTCCGCCGCTCGGCCACGCGCCGCGTCCACGGCACGCACGCGCGTATGACTTCGCGCTCGGCCGGCGCGAGGCTGCGCTCGCCCCACTCGTCCGTGAGCAGCTCGAAGGCGGCCTTCTTATGGAGCGGCTTGCAGCGCGGCGAGTTGACGAGGCAGACGCGGCCTTCGCGGTAGGCGCGCAGCAGCGGGTGCGACTCGCCGCGCTGCGCGAGCAGCTCGTGGAGGATGATGCGCTTGTAGACGAGGTCTATCTTAAAGTCGCCCGCGCGCAGTGCGCGCCCGTCGTACTCAAGCTCGTCGGGCGAGCAGACGACGGTCGGCACGCCGCGCGCCGTGAAGTATTCGCGCACCAGCTCGAACTCGTCGGCGGTCGGCAACCCGTCCCAGTCAACTACGGCGACGTTCGGCACGTCGCGCGCGCCGCGCCACTCGGCGTACGTCTCGACGAGCGCGTCGAACAGCGCCGCCGGCGGGTCGAACTGCCGCAGGCGGTATTTGCCCGCGAGGTGCCGCATCGCGGCGACCTCGAACCCGGCCTCGTTGAGCCCCGCCTGGTCGTGTAGGCTCGAAGGGTTCTCGGCGTTGTACTCGACGAACTTGACCTCCCCGCCGTGGACGAAGGCGTCGAGCCGCCCCGTCACCGAAGGGCAGCGGTAGCCCGGCTCGGCGAGCGCGAGCCGCGTCTCGGCCTCGGTCATCCCGACGCGCGCCATGAGCGTCGGGTCTTCGCTCATCGCCTCGGACATCTTCTCGAACGCGCCCGCCAGCGTCTCGGACGCGTGCGCGAGCCGCGCGTACTGCGCGGCGTCGAGCAGGTGGGGCCGCAAGCTGACGCCGATCTCGCGCCCGCCGTAAACAAGCCGCCGCTCGCGCATCGCGCCCCGCAGACGAGCGAACAGCCCCGCCGTCAGACTCTCGTCCGACCGGAGCAGCTCGTGAAACTCGGCAATCGCGCTCTCTCTCAAGGGCCGACAGCCTACTCCAAAACCTCTCGCGGGGGCAATGTCCATGCCGCCAGACAGTAGTCAGTAGTCAGTAGAAAAGCATTTGGTAGATGAATCGCCCGTGAGTCAGCGTCAACGACCACGGCGCGCTACTAACTACTGTCTACTGTCTACTGTCTACTCTCTACTGCCCTTCCGGGTGGAGCTTGAGCCATTCGGCGCGGAGCATGAAGCTGCCGGCGGTGACGACGCGGTCGCCGACGAACAAGCCTTCGAGCACGGGGTATCGGCCGCCGGCCTCCGCGCCGAGCCGGACGGGGCGCATGACGTAGACGTTCGGGTCGGCGGCCGCGAGGAAGACGACGGTGCGGCCGCCCACCGTCTGCACGGCGGAGGCGGGCACGGTCGGCGCGGTCGCCTCCGCCGTCCCCAGCGCGCCGAAGCCGACGCCGACGTACATCCCGAGCTTGAGCGCCTGACCCGGGTTCGAGACCTCCACGCGCACCTGCGCCGTGCGCGTCGAGGGGTCGAGCTGCGGGTCGACGTAGGTGACGCGCCCGCGGAAGACGCGCCCGGCGTACGCGTCCGAGGTCACGCTCGCGCCGCTCCCGACGCGCACGCGCGCGAGGTCTTTTTCAAAGACCTGCGCCACGACCCAGACGTTCGAGAGGTCTGCGACGCGTAGGATCTCCTTGTTGGCCTCGACGACCTCGCCCGGGTTGGCCGCGCGGCTGATGACCGTGCCCGCGGAGGGCGCGGCGAGCGTGACTTCGGAGCTGACCTGCGCCGGCCCGCGCAGCGCCGCCACGCGCTGCGGCGTCAGACCTAACACAAGGAGTCGCTGACGGTACGAGGCCAGCTCGGCCTCCGCCTTCTTGAGGACGGACGTGGCCTGCTCGAACTCCTCGCGGCTCGCCGCGCCTATCTCGACGAGCCGGAGCGTGCGCGCGTGATGCTTGTGGTGCTCTTCCAGCTCGGCCTGCGCCGAGAGGTAGCGCGACTGCGCCGTCGCCAGCTCGTCGCTGAGGACGACCACGAGTTGT
>DASWNR010000380.1:0-3620 GCA_036399155.1 Pyrinomonadaceae bacterium | reverse complement strand
CGCCGTCGAAGTCTGGTACCTGACGGCGCGCGCGACGCCTGCTGCCCGGTCTGCCGGGGCGTGCGGGAGTGGGCGGCAAGCAAAGGTCGCCGCCACGGGCGCGGAGGCCGGCCCACGCCGCCCGCTAAGAGGGAGGGTCGGCCGCCCCTCACTGCGTGATGTGTATCTCCTCCTCCGCGCCGGAGTGGCGCAGGAAGAGAGCCAGCGCGCAGACGCACAGCACCACGAAGCCGGCGATGGCCTTCCACAGGTGCGGGGTGTTGCCCTGCGGGTCTGTCACCGCGGCGAACAGGTAGAACTGATAAATGGCGAAGCCCAACGCGGCGACGGCCACGATCCCAAGCACAACGTCAACCAGGCTCTTCATTGTGAACCTCCTGAGTTCGGTAAGTTTGACACTCGGCGGCTTTGAGGAAAAAAGCCGGAAAAAGTACGCCTAAAAGAATTTGCCGGGTTTTGCCGAAAGCGCACGGTAATGCTCGGATTCGGCGCTATGTTAGCGCCGCGCCCCGCAGGACGCAAGGGGGTTTTGAAGGAAGTAGACAGTAGACAGTAGTCAGCAGGGCTTCGCGTCGCGCGCGTTGACTATGACCGACCGACCGACCGGCTGGCAAAAGTTTTTCTACTGTCTACTGTCTACTAAAGAATCAGCCTGCGGTCGCCGGCGCGGCGCGTGACGCGCTCGCGGTCGAAGTATTCGAGCAGCGGGATGGCGTACTTGCGCGAGACGCCGGAGAGTTCCTTAAAGCCCGCCACGTCGATGAGGCGGTCGGGCGCGTGCGCGTCGGCGTAAGCGCGCAGCGCGGCGGCGAGTCTCGCGAGAGACTCGCGGTGGAAGAGCAGGTCTTCCTTGACGCGCACGAGCGCGCCCGAGTCGAGCAGGAGTTGGAGGAGCTTGCGCAGGTGCTCGCGCTTCGCACTCGCCCCGCCCGCGCGCGCGAACGCGTCTTCGAGCGCGGGCGCTTCGAGCCCCGCCTCGCGGTAGATGGATTCGAGCCGGTCGCGCAGCGCCGCGTCCTCCGGCGAGAGGTCGAGGCTGTGGCCGACCGTCCGCACAAGCTCGCGCTCCGAGACGAGCGCGCCCTCCGCCTCGGCCCGCTTGAGCGCGGCGCGGAACAGCTCGGGCGCGGCGCGCGAGAAGACGCGCTCGCGCAGAGTCTCGCGCGCGATGCCCCGCGAGAGGGGCTCGCGCCTGTGGTGCGCCTCGACCTCCTCGACGGCCGCGCTCACGAGCCCGCGGAAGACCCCGCCCGCGGCGAGCACGCCCTCCGCCTCGACGACCGCGCCGCGCTTCAGGCACTCGGCGACCGCCTCCGCGAGCACGTCGTCGCGCCAGCCCGTGCGCGCCGCCGCCGACGCGTGCGGCAGGCCGCGCTCGCCCGCAGACTCTGCGAAGAAGGCGAGTCGCGCGGCGCGGTCGGTTCCTTCGAGCGCGTCGAGGCGTGTGCGCGCGGCCGCGCGCTCGCGCCCGCGGTGCTTCTGCGCGTGCGCGTCCACGACGACCCCCCCCGCGATTGTGCGCTGCGGCGAGTAGGTGCGGACGATGAAGCGGTCGCCGGGGAGCGCGACGATTGGTGCTTCGAGCCGTAGCTGCGCGAGGCCCTTCGCCCCCGGCGCTATCTCGCCCGACTCTTCGAGCGCGGCGACGCGCCCCAGCACCTCGGCCGTGCCGTGGTGGACGCGCACGCGCTGGCGCGTCCGAAGCCCGCGCGGCGCGTCGGCCAGCACGTCGACCCACGCGTCGAGAATCTGCGTCGGCCGGAGGCGTCCGACCGGCGCGAGCACCATCCCGCGCTCGACGCCGGCCGCGTCCACGCCGCCGAGGTTGACCGCCGTCCGCTGCCCCGCCGACGCCGTCTTGACGGGCGCGCCGTGAACCTGCAACCCGCGCACGCGGACGCGCTCGCCCGCGGGCAGAAGCTCAAGCTCGTCGCCCTCGTTAATCTCTCCGGCGACGAGCGTTCCCGTCGCTACCGCGCCGAAGCCGCGCATCGTGAAGGAGCGGTCGACGGGGAGCCGCGCCACCGCGTCCGAAGAGCGCGCGGGAGCGTCGAGCGCCGCGGCGCGCAGCGCCCCCTTCAGCTCGTCGATCCCCTGCCCCGTCCGCGCGCTGACGGCGACGGCCGGCGCGGCTTCGAGGAACGAGCCGGCGACCAGCTCCGACGCCTCAAGCCGGACGAGTTCGAGCAGCTCTTCGTCCACCGCGTCCGACTTGGTGAGCACGACGAGCCCCGCCGAGACGCCGAGCAGACGGCAGATGTCGAAGTGCTCGCGCGTCTGCGGCATCACGCCCTCGTCGGCCGCGATGACGAGCGCGACGAGGTCGATGCCGTGCGCGCCGGCCAGCATGTTCTTGACGAAGCGCTCGTGGCCGGGCACGTCCACGAACCCGACGCGCACGTCGCCCAGGTCAAGCTCCGCGAAGCCGAGGTCGATGGTGATGCCGCGCCGCTTCTCCTCCGGCAGGCGGTCGGCGTCTACGCCCGTGAGCGCGCGCACCAGAGTCGTCTTCCCGTGGTCGATGTGGCCGGCCGTGCCGACGATGACTGATCGCATATGTTCAAAAGCGGACGGGTGACAGATTACTTTCGCCGCCTCAGCGCCAGCGGAAGACACTGAGCACGTCGGAGAAGTCGTCGCGCCAGACTTCGAGCTTGTAAACGTCGCGGTCGAACTCCGGCCAGTTCGCGTCGGCGGTGAGCTGGCCGAGGTCTTCATCGTTGCGCGCGACGGCGACCCAGGTCGAGGAGTCGAGCCCGAGTTCCGCGCCCTGCCGCCCGTCGTTGAAGATGCGCGAGGCGAGCCCCGCCTCCGCGCTGACGCCGCCGACGACCCTTTCGAGTTCGAGCGCGCGGTTCGAGACGTGGAAGGCGACGACGCCGCCGGGCGCGAGCTTCGAGACGTAGAGCGCGAGCGCCTCGCGCGTCATCAGGTGCGCGGGCACCGCGTCGGAGCTGAAGGCGTCGAGCGTGATGAGGTCGTAGGCGCCGTCGCGCGCCTCGCGCAGCCGCAGCCGCGCGTCGCCGACGACGACGCCGATTGGCGCGCCCGCGCACGCCGACAGGTACGTGAAGTACCTCGGGTCGCGCGCGACCTCGACGACCGCAGGGTCTATCTCGTAGAACGTCCACGACTCGCCCGCGCGCGCGTAGGCTGCGGTCGTCCCCGCGCCGAGGCCCACGACGGCGACCGAGAGCGGCCGCGCCGCCGGCACTGCCGCGTCGCGTTTGGCGCGCACCGCGTTGAAGACCAGCCCGAGCGGGCCTTCGCGGTGGTAGTAGGAGAGCGGCTCGCAAGCCCTCGCGGGGTCCGTGTACTGCTTGCCGTGGAGCGTGCTGCCGTGTTGCAGCCAGTGAAGGCTGTCGTCGTCGTTGGCCTCGACGCGGTGCGTGCCGTAGAAGTTGCGCGAGGCGTGGAGCGTGCGCACGGACTCCTCGAAGAAGAGCGCCGAGGCGATCATCACCGCGCCGAGGCCGAGCGCGAACCGCAGCGGGCGCGGCGCGAAGAAGTGGTTGAGCAGGAAGAGCGGCGCGCCGAGCGAGAGCGCCACCCGCTCGATGTTCGACAGCTCGAACTGCCGCGCGACGAGCAGCAGGGCCGCCGCGAGGAGCCCCACCGCG
>DASWNR010000379.1:5000-13345 GCA_036399155.1 Pyrinomonadaceae bacterium | reverse complement strand
GCGCGTGCCACTTGTGCTTCCGCACTTCCGCACTTCCGCACTTCCGCACTTCCGCACTAACGCACTAACGCACTAACGCACTAACGCACTAACGCACTGCCGTCTCAGTGCCGGAACAGGCGGCGGCCGGTGAACACCATCGCGATGCCGTGCTCGTCCGCCGCCGCGATGGTCTCCGGATCGCGCAGCGACCCGCCCGGCTGGATGATGGCGAGGACGCCGGCCGCGGCGGCCGCGTCGATCCCGTCGCGGAAGGGGAAGAAGGCGTCGGAGGCGAGCACGGAACCCTTGACGGGCAACTGCGCGCGCATCGCGCCGATGCGCACCGAATCGACGCGCGACATCTGCCCGGCGCCGACGCCGACGGTCTGTCCCGCGCGCGCGTAGACGATGGCGTTCGACTTCGTGTGCTTGCAGACCGTCCACGCGAAGAGCAGCGCCTCGACCTCCCCTTCGCTCGGCGCGCGTCTGGTGACGACGTTAAGGTCTTCGCGCCGGAGGCGGTGCGTGTCGCGCGTCTGGACGAGCACGCCGCCGGTGACGCGCTTGAAGTCGAGCCCCGCGGGCTGTCGCGGCTCGCCCGCGCGGAGGATGCGCAGGTTCTTCTTCGACTTCAGGACTTCGACGGCCGACTCGTCGAAGTCGGGCGCGACGACGACCTCGGTGAAAATCTCTGTGACGGCGCGCGCCGCCTGCTCGTCCACGCGGCGGTTGAAGGCGACGATGCCGCCGAAGGCCGAGACGGGGTCGGTGGCGAGCGCGAGCCTGTACGCCTCTTCGAGCGAGCCGGCGGTGCCGACGCCCGCCGGGTTCATGTGCTTGATGACGGCGCACGCCGGCGCGTCGAAGTCGCAGACCAACTGCCACGCGGCGTCCGCGTCAACGTAGTTATTGAAGGACATCTCCTTGCCGCCGAGTACTTCGGTGCGGGCGATGCCCGCCTCCTCGAACGAGGTGAACAGCGCGGCCTTCTGGTGCGGGTTCTCGCCGTAGCGCAGGTCTGAGTGTTTCTCAAGGAGGAGGCTAAAGTTCGCCAGATACTCTTCGCCCGAGACGAGCAGCGACGCGTCGGAGTCTGTTTTGGCGAACTCGGTGATGGTGAACCCGCTTTGAAGGTCGGAATCCTCAGCCGACTCGACCGAAAGCGCCCCTGACAGGTGACGGAAGATTGCGTCGTCGTACCTCGAAGTATTCATGAAAGCCGTGAGGGCGAGCAGCGAGCGCGTCTTGAGCGAGAGACGGCCGCCGGTCTGTTTCAACTCTTCGGCGACGAAGGCGTAAGAGTCGGGCGAGGTGACGACGGCCACGTCCCGAAAATTCTTCGCGGCGGAGCGCACCATCGAGGGGCCGCCGATGTCTATCTGCTCGACGGCCTCTTCGAGCGTGACGCCCTCGCGCGCGATTGTCTGCTCGAAGGGGTAGAGGTTGACGACGACCATGTCGATGGGGCCGATGCCGTGCTCCTCGAGCGCGCGCGCGTGCTCGGGGTTGTCGCGGACGGCGAGGATGCCGCCGTGTATGCGCGGGTGGAGCGTCTTGACGCGCCCGTCCATCATCTCCGGGAAGCCGGTCACGTCCGACACGTCGCGCACGTCGAGCCCGGCCTCGCGCAGCGCCTTCGCGGTGCCGCCGGTGCTCAGCAACTCGACGCCGAAACCGCCGAGAGCGCGCGCGAAATCGACGAGTCCCGTCTTGTCCGAGACGCTCAAAAGCGCCCGGCGGATATCCTTGAGTCCTTCGGGGTTCTGTTCGTTCATAAGTCCACGGAAAGAAGATTTTGACTGGAAGAGCGGAAGTCGGATTGTAGTTCAACCGGCCACGCGTGTCATTCCGGGTCGCGTTCAGGGCTTCGACTCGTACGTCTCGCGAAGCTGGCGCACGCGGAGCTTCCGGTCGCGCGGCGAGACAAAGCGCACCTCGACGCGGTGCGGGCCGGGCTCCTGCTCGGCCGTGGCGGCGCGGAAGCCGAGGACGTACTGGCTCTGTAGGTCTTCGGCGACGGCGCGGAAGATGGGGCTCAGGTCGTGCTCGGCGCGCGGGTCGAGCGAGGAGCGCGCGTCGCCGACGACGAAGAACTTGCCGCCGGTCTTCTCCGCCAGGTCGCGGAAGCCGCGCGAGGGGCGGCGCGCGACGAGCCGGCCGTCGCGCGGCTCGAAGAGCGGGACGTGTATCACGTAGAAGGAGACACCCGCGGCGCGCGCCTCTTCAGCGACGGAGGCGGCGCGCGTGGCGCTCGCCGTGTCGAGGCCGTCGCTGATGAGGACGACGATGCGCCGCTCGGCCGCTTCGGCCGCCTCGGCGCGGAAGGCGCGGACGGCCGTCTGTGCCGCGTCGAAGATGGCCGTGCGGCGGTTCGCGAGCGGCGCGATGCGGAAGGCGTCGCGCGCGGCGCGCAGGTCGCGCGTGAAAGGGAGCGTCTGCTCGGGTCGCTCGCGGAACTGCACTACCGAGACGCGCGAGCGCTCGCCGAAGCGCGAGAAGAGCGCGAGCGCCGTCCCGCTCTGCTGCGTGACGATCTCGCGCGTGCTCCCCGAAGCGTCGAGCAGGAAGAGGAGAGCGACGCGCTCGGCGCCCGCCGCGAAGTGGACTGTCTCGACGGGGCGGCCGTTGTCGCGCACCTGAAAGTCCTGCCGTGTGAGCCCGGAGACGCGGCGGCCGCCCCCGTCGGTGACGTAGACGGGGACGACGACAAGGTCTGTGCGGACGCGGACGACCTCCTCGTCAACGGACGGCACTGTCGGCGGTTCCTGCGCCTTGACGTTAGGTTGACAGACTAAAAGTTGGAGGACGAAGGAGAGTACGGCGAGGAGGACTGGGCGGCGTCCGTCGGTCGCGAGAAGAGACCGTGGGGCGGCCGTGGCTCGAAAGCTCATCCGGGCGCGTCTAAAACAGGAAGCGCCCGAGGAAGAGGATGCCGATGATGAAGGCGAGTGTGATGATAATTATCTTGATGAGAGTCAGAGTCACTGCCGATTCCTCCGGTCGTTGGCGCACGCTTGTTCAGGGCAGACATTCTATCGGCGCGCGGAGCGCCGTGTCAATGCTCAAGCCCATCGAATAAACCGGCCCGGATGTCCATTTTCCCCAATAAATACGCGGAAAAATGGATTCGGGTTCCGCCCTTTGCCGCACGTCGCGGGCGTGCAAATCGGGGCGCTCGCGCTTCATCAAAAAGGGCGGCGGTGCTATAGTTCATCGCACCGAATTCTTCCACGGGTAAGGTCAAAAGAACTTGAGCGACGGTTTGTCGAGAAGGTGGCGGAGATTCGCCCGGCCGCGAGCGGCGGCGGGTCTGCTGCTGCTCGTCGTGACGGCGCACGCCTTCGTCGCCGGCGCGACGCACTTCCACCACGGCGTGGTCTCGAATGCGCCGGCAGGTCACGCCGCCGTCCACGGCAGCGAGGACGGCGGGCAGAGCGTCCCGCAGGCGGCGGACGAGGCGCGATGCCTGCTTTGCAGGCTCCAGCGCAGCTTCGTCTCCGACCTGCAAAACTCGACCGCCTCCGTCGAGCCGCCTCACGCCGACGCATACGGCTTCAACTCGCTCCGCAACGTCTCCGCGCGTGCCGCGCGCTCGCTGCTGCCATCGGGCCGCGGGCCTCCCTCCGTTTAAGTCTCCACCCGAATTCAAAACTTTATAGGCGTGCGCCCCTCGCTCGCCCCGCCCCGCACGTCGGCCGCGCCCTTTCAGGCGCGAAATTCCCGACGAGCGGGCGCGAAGGCGTTCAGCGCCGCACGCGAAAGCTTGCCGGGCTCGGTCTGTCGAGACACGAGCCGGCGGCAGATTCATAGAAGTTATAAGGAGTTTTTATGAGACGACCCGGGTACGCCGCGCCTCTGGCGCTGGCACTTGTCGCTCAGTTCTTCAACGCGCCCGCGTCGGCGCAGACGGGTTTCTACGGCGGCCTGTTTGGTCAGACTCAGACGCCCGCGCAGACGCCCGCGCCCGCGCAGACGCCGACGCGCGGCGGCGCGACGGTGCGCGGCACAATCAAGCTGGCCGACGGCGGCACGCCGCTCCACAACGTCATCGTCAACCTCGTCCAGCTCAGGCGTTCGACCGAGACGGACGAGAACGGCGCTTTCGAGTTTCAGAACGTCCCGCCCGGGACTTACACCCTCCTCGCGCACATGGAGGGCTTCCCCGACCAGACCCAACGGGTGAGGGTCGCGGCCGGCGAGGCGGCCACGCTCGACTTCCAACTGCGCCTCTCGGGACTTCGGGAGGAGGTGACGGTCACGGCGACGGGGAGCGAGCAATCGGTCTTCGAGTCGTTCCAGTCGGTCAACACGGTCGATTCCATCCGGCTCGCGCAGGAGAGCCACACTTCAATCGGCGAGGTGCTCGACAAGGAGCCCGGCATCGCCAAGCGATCTTTCGGCCCCGGCTCGTCGCGCCCCGTCGTGCGCGGGTTCGACGGCGACCGCGTGCAGGTCACGCAGGACGGCGCGCAGACCGGCGCGCTCGGCTCGCAGTCGGGCGACCACGCGGAGCCCATCGACGTGCTCTCGCTCGAACGGCTCGAAGTCGTCAAAGGGCCGGCGACTCTGCTCTACGGCAGCAGCGCCATCGGCGGCGTCGTCAACGCCGTCACCGGCCACGACTACGCGCACGAGGGCTGGCGCGGCTACTTCACAGGCGTCGGCGGGACGACGAACAACCAGGGCGGCGCGAGCGGCGGGCTCGAATACGGGACGGGCAAGTGGATGTTCTGGGGCCACGGCACGCTCCAGCGCACGGGTGACTACGACACGCCGCTCGGCCGCGTCGAACAGTCGTTCACGCGCGACGCCAACGGCCTCGTCGGCTTCGGCCGCTACGGCGAAAAGAACTTCGCCAGCTTCACATACTCGCACGACCGCCGCCGCTACGGCATCCCCTTCGCCTCCTTCTTCGAGTCGGGCGGCGAGGAGACGGGCTCCGACGTTTCCATCGAGGCGCGCCGCCACAACTTCCGCTTCAACGGCGGCTGGCGCGACCTCGAAGGCTTCGTCAACGGCTTCCGCCTGACGCTCGACTACAGCGACTACGCGCACGACGAGCTGGAAGGCGAGGAGGTCGGCACGAGTTTCGGCAACAGAAACGTCATGCTCCGGGGCGTGTTCGACCAGCGCAAGACCGGGCGCTTCACCGGAAGCTGGGGCTTCTCGGGCTTCCGCCGCGACTACGAGACGGTCGGCGCGGAGGCGCTCGCGCCGCCGACGATTCAGAACAACTTCGCCGTCTTCGGCATACAGGAGATTGATTTCGAGCGCGTCAGGTTCCAGCTCGGCGGGCGCGTCGAGCACAACGGCTACAAGCCCGAAGGCTCGCTCGCGCGCTCGTTCACGGGCTTCTCGGGCGCGGCCGGCGTCCGCGTCGGGCTCTGGCAGAACGGAGCCTTCGTCACCAACTACACGCACTCCTACCGCGCGCCCGCGCTCGAAGAGCTTTACAACAACGGCCCACACATCGGGAATCTGACCTTCGAGATCGGCAACCCGCTGCTCACGCGCGAGCGCAACGACGGCATAGACTTCTCGCTCCGCCACGACTCGAAGCGCGTGCGCGGCGTGGCGAATTTCTACTACTACGACATCAAGGACTTCGTCTTCCTCGCGCCGACCGGCGAGATAGAGGACAATCTCGTCGAGGCGGTCTACGACCAGGCCGACAGCCGCTTCTACGGGACGGAGCTGAGTTTGGACATCGCCGCGCACGAGACGCTATGGGTCAACATGGGCTTCGACTACGTCAACGCGCAGTTGAAGGAGACGGGGACGCCGCTGCCGCGCATCCCGCCGATGCGCGCGCGCGTCGGGCTCGACTGGCGCTACAAGGGCTTTAACGTGAGGCCGGAGGCGACCTTCGTCCGAGACCAGGAACGCATCTTCCCGACCGAGACGCGCACACCCGGCTACGCGCTCTTCGACGTGATTGCTTCCTACACCATCGCGCGGCCGCACTACGCGCAGGTCTTCTCCGTCAACGCCTTCAACCTCGGCGACCGCGTCTACCGCAACCACCTCTCATTCATCAAAGACCTTGCGCCAGAGATAGGCCGCGGCATACGCTTCACCTACACCATCCGCTACTTCTGAAATGAACGAACCGCGAGGAATCAAAAGGCGTCGGCGCAGGGGACTGAGGAGGGGGCTTTTGCCCCTCCTCTTCTGCATTGCGCTGGCGGCGTCCGTCTGCGCCGGGACGGACGCGCACGCACAGTCGCTCGACGCGAAGATAAAAGTCCTGTCCGCCAGCCCGCCGCGCGTGCGCGTCGAGGGTCGCAGGCCGGACGCGGCGACGGCGTGGACGCTCAGAAACTTCTACGGGAGCGCGGCCGGACTCGCCGAACGCGTCGAGAACTTCGCGCTTTATGACGAGAGCGGCGCCGCCGTCAACGTCAAAAAACTCGCGCCCGGAGAGTTCTCGGCGGAGAGGCCGGCGTCGCGCTTCGCATACGAGATGAAGCTCGACCCGCCCGCCTTCGTCTCCGACTCCTCGCACGTCTCCTGGCTGACGGCCGACAGCGGCCTTCTCATGCTCGCAGACCTCCTGCCCCTGCCCCTCACGAACGCGAAAGTTGAGCTGACCCCGCCGCACGGCTGGAAAGCCTCCACGACCGAAGAGGCCGGCGCTGGCGGCGCCTTTGTCGTCGCCGACGCCGAGCGCGCGGTCTTCGCCGTCGGCCGCGAACTGCGCGAGCGGCGCGGACGCGGCGGCGGGACGGCCTTCACCCTTGCGACCGCCGGCGAGTGGGCTTTCTCCGACTCGGAGGCCGCCGACTCGGCCGAAGAGATTCTCAAACTTCATCAGGAGACCGCGGGCGGCGCTCCGGGCAAGCGCCCCCTGCTCGTACTCCTCCCGCTGCCGCAGAAGGGCGCGGCGGGAAACCTCTGGAACGCGGAGACGCGCGGCGCGACGGTCGTGCTCGTCTCCGGCCGCCTGCCGTCGAAGCTGGCCGCGCGGGCGCAGCTCGACGGCGCGCTGACGCACGAGCTGTTTCACCTCTGGGTGCCGAACGGCCTGGGGCTCGGGGGCGAGTACGGCTGGTTTTACGAGGGGTTCACCAACTACGTCGCGCTGCGCGCGGGGATGCGGCGCGGCCAGTTGACCTTCGCCGATTACCTGAGCACGCTCGGCCGCGCCTACGACTCTTACATGTCCGCACGCGGTGCGAAGGAGGTGTCGCTGCTGGAAGCTTCGCAAAGGCGCTGGTCGGGGGGCGGCGCCCTCGTCTACCACAAGGGGCTGCTCGTCGCCTTCCTCTACGACCTCACGCTCATGCGGCGGACTACGGGGAAGAGTTCGCTGGACGCGGTCTACAGGGAACTGTACCGGCGCTACGGGCGCGGCGAAAGGCGCGAGGACGGTGACCGCGCCGTCGCCGAAATCCTCGGCGAGACGGGTCGGATGCGCGACTTCGTCGAGCGCTACGTCGAAGGCGCGTCGGAGATTACACTGCCGACGCTGCTCGCCCCGTTCGGGCTTGAAGTGAAGCCGGGCGGCGCGCGCACGCACGTCGGCGTCGCCGACTCGCTCGAACCCGCGCAGCGGGAGTTACTCGGCAAGTTGGGTTACAATGCGAGCCGGGACGCGGAGTCGCGGAAGCTCCACGAGCGTTTGAGAGAGCGCCCGCCGCGATGACTTCCCACGCACCGCCAGTCCAAAATTCAAACACGCTAACCGAAACATGAAGTTCACCAAGTCAGCTTCCACCCTCCTGCTTTTATTCGTCAGCTGCGCGTGCAGCACGCTCGCCGGTAAGGAAGAGATGGGCGCCGTCATCGCCCGGCGTGCGCAGGTCAGAAGCTCGACCGCCGTGGTCGCCGCCGACCTGAAAGAGGTAGTGCGCGGCGACGAGTTGGACATTATTGACTCGTTCACAGTGCCCGACACGGGCGAGCGCTGGCTCCGTGTGCGCACACGCGACGCCGAGCCCGTCGAGGGCTGGATCGAGGCGCGCAACGTCATCTCGCAAGAGATGATCGAGCGTTCGCGTCGGCTCGCGCGCGAGGACGGCGACATCCCCCCGCAGGCTTCGGGGCAGCTCCGCGCCAGCACCAACATCAGGTTCTCGCCCGACCGCAACGGCAACGACAACATCCTCATGAAACTCGAAACCGGCTCGCGTTTCGACATCATCGGCTGGAAGCGCGTCCCGCGCCCGAAATCGCTTGAGACGACCGAGAGCGACGACGTTCCGAAGGCCGGCGCCGCGCCGCAGGGCAACTCGGCCCGCAGGCGTGAGAAGGGCGAGCAGAAGGAGCCCGAGGAGGCGGATGAGCTCTGGTATAAGGTGCGCCTCCCGTCCTCCATCTCGCCCGCCCCCGCCGGGTGGGTCTTCGGCAAACAGGTCGAGCTA
>DASWNR010000378.1:0-2752 GCA_036399155.1 Pyrinomonadaceae bacterium | reverse complement strand
AAGCCCGTGAAGGGCGACATGATCGCGCAGGTCGGGACGATCTCGGCCAACGGCGATTCGACCATCGGCATGCTCATCGCCGAGGCGATGGACAAGGTCGGCAAGGACGGCGTCATCACGGTCGAGGAGTCGAAGACGATGGAGACGGATTTGGAGTTCGTCGAAGGGATGCAGTTCGACCGCGGCTACCTCTCGCCCTACTTCGTCACAGAGCCTGAAAGCATGGAGGCCGTGCTCGAAAACCCCGTCATTCTCATCAGCGAGAAGAAGATTTCTTCGATGAGAGACATCCTGCCCGTGCTGGAGCAGGCCGCCCGGCAGACCCGGCCGATGCTCATCATCGCCGAAGACGTTGAAGGCGAAGCGCTGGCGACGCTCGTGGTGAATAAGCTGCGCGGCACCCTGAACGTCGCGGCCGTCAAGGCGCCCGGCTTCGGCGACCGCCGCAAGGCGATGCTCGAAGACATCGCCATCCTCACGGGCGGCAAGGTCATCTCGGAAGACCTCGGCATCAAGCTTGAGAACGTCAAGCTCGAAGATTTGGGGAGCGCCAAGAAGGTGGTGATCAACAAGGACAGCACGACCGTCATCGACGGGGCGGGCGACGCCGGCGAGTTGCAAGGGCGCGTGAAGACGCTCAAGGCTCAGATCGAGGACACCACGTCGGACTACGACCGCGAGAAGTTGCAGGAGCGCCTCGCCAAGCTCGTCGGCGGCGTCGCGGTCATCCGCGTCGGCGCGGCCACCGAGACCGAGCTCAAAGAGAAGAAGGCGCGGGTCGAGGACGCGATGCACGCCACGCGCGCGGCCGTCGAGGAAGGGATAGTCCCGGGCGGCGGCGTCGCGCTGATTCGCGCCGCGAAGGCGCTCGACAAATTCAAAATCTTCGAGCCGGACGAGGACGGCGCGGTGAGCGGCGACGTGGACGAGCAGATAGGCGTCACCATCGTCCGCCGCGCGTTGGAAGAGCCGCTCCGGCAGATCGTGCAGAACGCGGGCAAAGAGGGCGCGGTGATAGTCGAGAAGGTGCGCGCCGAGCGGAACGCCAACTTCGGCTACAACGCCGCGACCGACAAGTACGAAGACCTCGTCGAGGCGGGCATCATCGACCCCGCGAAGGTCACGCGCTGCGCGCTGCAAAACGCCGCCTCAATCGCGGGACTGATGCTGACGACCGAGGCCCTCATTTCCGAGATACAGGAAGATGATAAGCCCGGCGCGATGTCCGGTGCGGGCGGCGGGATGGGCATGTAATAGCTTCGGCGGCGTCGGGGACGTGTGCGGGTGCGTCAAGGACGGCGCGACAGGGGGGAACGCATGAACCGAGAAGTTGGCAGCTACGGCGAGGACAACACGGGGACGGCGAGGTTCGATGGCGACGACGTGGGGCTGCCCGAGAGCCCCATCTACTCGAACTTCTCGAAGAACCTCTGGCGGGCGCACGCGCGGCACGGGCTCGTGCAATCGCCCAACCGTTCGAGCGAAAACACGGACGGGCACAGGCCGACGCGGGACGAGCCGTGACCCGTCTAAAAACGAGTCGGTCATGGCCCGGGATAAGGGGTATGGCACTGGGTAGTCTTTTCGCCATGCGGCGCGCCAACGGCGACTGGTTCGCGCTCGACGACCGCGGGCGCTTCCGCGTGCCTTTGTTCAGCACCCAGTGGGACGGAATGCTGGCGCGGGGCTATAATTGGGGAATGCAGCTCTTCAAGCCGGTGGCCCTCGACGGGCGCTCCCTCGGGGAACTCGTGCCGCCCGACGGCGCGGGCGACGCGGACTTCTGGCTCGTGGAGACACCGTTCACCGATTTGAACAGGGGCCGTTTAATTGATCGCGCACAACTTTCCCTGCTCATGAAAGTTGGTCAAAGGGAGATGCCATGAGCGACAAGATGGAGAAGCCTTTCACCGTTCGATTCATCGACGGCGGGGCGGGGGTGCTCTTAGAGCTGACGAACACGGGCGACGAGGCATGCAAGGCGGTCGAGGTGCTGGCCGTCTTCCTCAAGGACGAGGAGACGCCGGGGGGCGGCCCGTCGCGGGCGCACATCAAGTTCGAGGCCGTGAAATGTGTGCTGCCGAAGGAGAGCGCGGTGCTGGCGCACAGGACGTGGGTCGACGGCAAGCCGGTGGCGGGCGGCTTCGACCAACTGGGGCGCCTGCGGGCGGTGGCGGGCGAGGTCAAGCCCTACGTGCTCGACATCTCGTGGGAGAACGGCGAAGGCAAGACGCGCTTCCAGCGCATACCCGTCGGTCACTGACCGGCCGACGCGCTCCGGCCGTGAGCGCCTTTGAACGGCTTAGACGACTCTTAGTCTCCGCGGGATGTGAGCGTCGATAGTTTGCAACCCCCACGCGGTAAATCAGCCCCACGCCTCACTCCACTAAATTTATCGTGCGCTTCGTCCGTTGGGGATGACCGTTAACGTGTGATAGCACACACAAGTGATATACTCTCTCCGAACAACTCATCCCCCGACATACGGATCGAGTTCCCCCTCCCCCTCTTGCAGTGAGTTGCCTGTTCATGTTTCGGTCATGGCGCGGGAGTGCGCCGAGCCTTCAACCCTTCAGAGACGGAACAGATGAAGATACTACTATACAACCCTGACAACGGCGTGACGCGCAACTTCATGCCGCACCTCTGGATGTTCCTCCTCCAGGCGCTGACCCCGCCCGGCCACGAGGTCATCCTCATCGACGGCAACGCCCGCGCCATGACCGAGGACGAGCTGGTCGCCTACGCCCGC
>DASWNR010000377.1:0-13466 GCA_036399155.1 Pyrinomonadaceae bacterium | reverse complement strand
GTGTGTGATAGATTTTGTCTCCTGACACGCGCCGCCGCGTCTTGACACTGACGCATCTCCCTAGGGCCGACCCGCCGACACACAAGGTAACAGAACTGCTCGCGGCCTGGGGCGGCGGCGGCGAGACCGCCCTCGAAAGGCTTGTGCCGCTCGTCTACGCCGGACTGCACCGCCTCGCGCGCCACTACCCGGGGCGCGAGCGCGCCGCCATGCTCGGACCTGTTGGCACTAGAGGCACAGGGAATCCTAACCCTGAAGGCAACGGGACAGATGATATACAACGGTGTAATTAGAGAGTACGTTGTCGAACTCACATTGAAGGGGGAGGCGGAGGCAAAGGAGTGGGTAAAGACTCGGTGGTTTTACAGGTTCGCTGCTTCGCAACGGGAGGACACAGAAAACAGCTATGAGGTGCGTGACTGGTCACGGTGCGTCTCTGCGCGCCGCTCGGGTCTCGTTAGCGGTTGTCATCCTGTCGACGTTTTGCGTAGCGGCCGAGGCCCAGCCCGGAAGACGACGGCTGACTCTCGAATGGGTCTTCGGCCCGGAAGGCCGCGCCGTCGCGAGCGTGCCCCCGACCGCGTGGCTGGACGACGGGACTCTTGTGTTGCTCGACAACCGCCGGCCTACGCGTGAGCGAACGTTCGAAAGATTGAACCCGGCGGACGGACAAAGAAGGGCAATCGTAGACCCGGTGCGTGCCCTGGCGGCTCTCAAATCCGCCGTCGGCGGGACGAGTCCGGAGGCGCTGCCGTGGCCGCTGGCCTTCGACGGCTCGGGCCGGCGGGCGCTCTACAGTTTCGACGGAGACGTTTTCGTACTGGAACTTGCCGGCGCGCGCTTCCGCCGTTTGACTTCGACGGCCGCCGAAGAGCGCTCCGCTGGCTTCTCCCCAGACGGACGTCGCGTCGCTTACGTGCGCGACAACGACCTTTATTTTTTCGACCTCGACGCGGACCGGGAGGTTCGGGTCACGCACGACGGTTCGGAGACGCTGCTCAACGGCACGCTCTCGTGGGTGTACTGGGAAGAGGTCTTCGGGCGCCGCGACGTCGGCTACTGGTGGGCGCCCGACTCGAAAGCTATTGCTTATCTTCAGTCGGACGAATCGCGGGTCGACCTCGCCCACTTGGTGGACATCCGCCCCTTTTCGCCGCGTGTGATACGACAGCGCTACGCGAGGGCGGGCCGCGCCAACCCTCGCGTGCGGCTGGGCATCGCGGAAGTCGAAGGCGCCGGCAGCACCACTTGGGTTGAGATAAAGGATCGACCGTTCGAATACATCGTCCGCGCCAAATGGCTGCCGGACGGCCGCCGTCTCAGTCTTGAGACCATGCCGCGTTTGCAGACGGATCTGTCTCTGTATTTTGCCGACCGGCGGACGGGGGCGGCCACCCACGTCCTTACCGAGACGGACGCCGCCTGGGTGAACCTGACTGACGATCTCTACTTCTTTGCCGACGGACAGCACTTCCTTTGGCCGTCGGAGCGGGACGGCTACATGCATCTCTACCGGTATCGACTGGACGGCACGCTGGTGAACCAGGTGACGAAAGGCCCTTGGGCCCTAGCCAGCGCGGGGGGGGGGTGGCCTTCTGGGTGCGCCAGGCGCTCGTCGGCGTCGACGAGAAGGGCGGCTGGGTCTATTTCACCGCGCTCGAACGGTCGTCAACGGAGAGACACCTTTACCGCGTCCGGACCGACGGGACAGGCTTCGCGGCGGTCTCCAGAGAGGCGGGCACGCACCGCATCTCGATGTCGCCGGACGCCAGGTACTTCCTCGACACGTACTCGAACATCCGCACCCTTCCCGCGCTCCGGCTGCACGCCGGCGACGGAGCGCCCATGCAGACCCTCGCCGGCCCGCGCCCGCAGTTGCTAGCGCCGTATGACATACGGCTCCCCGAGCTGTTCACGATCCCGGCGGCCGACGGCTTCCCACTGCCCGCGCAGGTCATGAGGCCGAGGAATTTTCGGCCCGGCCGTAGGTTCCCCGTCATCATGTACGTCTACGGCGGCACGGCGGCCCCGCAGGTCGTCAACGCATGGCAGCGGGACACCCTTTGGACCCAACTGCTGCTCGACGCCGGCTACGTCGTCGTCAAGGTCGACAACCGTTCGGCGACGGCCATCAGCAAGGAGCTGGAGAACACCGTCCTCAAGCGCCTCGGGGTCGCCGAAACGCCCGACCTGGTGGCCGCGGCGCGCTGGCTCAAGAAGCAGACATGGGTCGACCCCGCGCGGGTCGGCGTCTGGGGCTGGAGCTACGGCGGCTGGATGACGCTGAACCTTTTGACCCGCTCGCAGGAGTTCAAGGCCGGCATCGCCGTCGCCCCCATCACTGACTGGCGCTACTACGACTCGAAATGGACCGAGTCCACCATGCGTCGGCCCGAGGAGAACCTCGAAGGTTACGAGAACTCCTCCGTCATCCCGCGCGCGAAGGACCTGCACGGCAGCCTGCTGCTCGTCTACGGGAGCTACGATGACAACGTCCACCCGGTGAACGGGGAGGCGTTCGCCGACGCGCTGATCGCCGCCGGCAAGAAGTTTGAGAGGATGACCTACCCGATGCGCCAGCACGGCATCGCGGACAAAGCCGCCACACTTCATCTCTACCGCCTCATGGTCGATTTCTGGAAGGCCCACCTTTGAGGGGTCCGTCGCAAAAGCGCGTCTATCTCTCGGGCGGCGCGCAGCGTGCCCTCGAAGGTGGCGCGCCCGCCCGAAGTGTCGGCGCCGCCGGTTAAGAGGATGACCGCCTTGCGCCCGGCTACCACTTTGGGACGTCGCACGCCCGCGCGCGCCGGTTGAGTTCACGAAGGAGCCGTACTTGAACCCATCCAGAGTCTTAGAACGGCTATTCTGTAAAAGTAGCTGGCTTAACTCTCGCCATCACCCGCCACGCTACTGCGTGAGCACCAAGTCTGGCGGATGAAGGCCGCGCAATCCGCGGTCGGCTGCATGGCCTTGTTCGGCAGTACGGGTTGT
The DNA here is from genome assembly GCA_036399155.1 of Pyrinomonadaceae bacterium. Lineage (GTDB taxonomy): Bacteria > Acidobacteriota > Blastocatellia > Pyrinomonadales > Pyrinomonadaceae > QHXN01. Next base: position 10,475 of record DASWNR010000377.1, on the reverse strand, counting down.
CCCGTCCGTAGGAACCATAGAATGACAGTCGTCAAGCCGGAGGCGTGTCGATTCGAGCCGGGCGTTAGACGTCTTCACCGCGCCCCTCACTTGCCGTGTCCGTTACCTGCTTGAGCTCTTCCGAGATCTCCCCCACCTCTTTGTTGACGCCCCCCACTTCTTCCCTGACGGCGGCAATCTCCTGCGAGAGGTCGGCCTTCGCCGACGTGACTTCTTCCCTGACCTTAGCAATCTCCCGGCTCACGCCCGTGTCCGCGCCTTCGTCGATGCCGGCCACTTTCTCCACCACAGAGGCGACACCCTTCAGCGCGCCTGCGACCAGGCCTCCGGCAACCTTCCTCACCACCCCCACGCGCTTCTTCGGCGCCGCCGCCGCGGCGGATTGCTTCTTCGCGGTCGGACGGCCACTACTTTTCGCGGCGGCTTGGCCCTTACGCACCCGCGCCTGTTTGCCCGCCTTCTGAGGGCTCTTCCTGGTCGTCTCGGAAGTGGGTGTGCCACTTTTACCTGCCTTAGCCTTTCCGGTGGGCTTGGCGGAAGTGGTCGGTTTCTTCTTCGATGGCATAAGGTGCACTTTCTGTCCGGCAAGAGTTAGTGTCCTACTACTTGTAGCACGCGCGGCCGCCGCCATCTAACGCCCGGCGTCACCCGGCCCCTCGTGCGCTGACGAAAGGACGTTACGATACGCCAACTCACCCACCTCTCATCACCCCTGTCCGGTACCCCGGTAAGACACATTTGGCGCCACCACTAATTGCAGTCGGACGCAGCTTTTCAAAAAGGCCGTGAAACATCCCTCCAGAGTCTAAATTGCTCACCTCGCCAGCCTACATCTTGTGGTTAGGTCACACCCCAACTGATGTTTCACGTTATCGCGCCCGGTAAGGGTCCATTATGTCGCCTTCACGTTGCACTAAAATAGAAAAGGCCCCGGCATCCACGCCGGGGCGTGTACTTGTTGATGAGACTAAATCCGCGCAACTCTCCTCAGAGATTGAGGCGCGGGTCGAATTGATCACGAGTCAGCCTAATAGGATCGCGTCGGCGTAAACGATCCGCCTCGCCCCCGTGACATTCCCGCGCGCGCCCTCGTCAACAAAGTCTGACCGATACCACTCATACTCAAGCAGCAGTACGCGAAACGTGTCGGGGACGAGCGGCTCGTTCAGGTCGACTGTGCCCTCCCATGTCCCGAGGTCTGCAAGGTTCTGCGTGAGCAGTGTCGTCGAGACGGTCTGCCAACCGAGGTGCGGGTCGGGCCCGCGCGCCGGGTCGCGTCTCTGCAACAGCGCCTCGATCTCGGCGTGTGCCGAGCGCTTCGAGAACGAGTTGGGCTTGATGCCGGCCGCCGCGGTCGCGCTTGATGCCTGGTAGGTCAGGCCCCTCACCCCGATGTTAATCTTGGCACCTGTGCCGGTCGGCACAGTCGCCACGCTGGCCCTGCGGTCAGCGGCGAGCTGCGCGAACTCTGCGCGGACTACGCGCGACAGCTCCACGCCCGCGACTGAGTTCGGCTGGAACCTCGCAAGCGCCAGGCGGACGAACGGCGCATAGGAGGCGCCGACATCTATCTCAATGTCGGCGAACCAGAGCCTTCTGGTCGCGTCGAACTCGACCGGGTATCCGACGACCGAGACCGGCTGCGCGATTTCCGAAAGGGCTAAGCCGTCGGCCTGCGCGACCACACCTTTGAAGTTGTTCTTGTGGGCCGCGTCCTCGGTCGGCGCCGTAAGCCAGACGGGATCTGCGCCCCACTGCGTAACGACACGCTTCACCTGCTTATCCAGGTCGGTGAACCTCGCGCCCTCGATGTAGACGACGCCGAGCAGCTCGCCACCGCCGGAGGAGTACCAGGGCCGATCCAAGTACACGCGCAATCCCCCGCCCTTGCGTGTGCGCTTGACCGCCCCCGCCGCCGAGGTATCAACCCACTCGAACGTGGGCACGACGTAGAGCACCTTCGGCGCGTCGGGACGCGCGGAGTTGAGTATCTTGACGGGGTCCGAGCCCGCGCCTTCGAGCGTCACGTTGGCCGGCACCTGCGTGATTGAGTCGGGGAAATACTCCCGGAAGCGCGTGGAGGCCGTCGGCACGTACGTCACGCTATGGAACTTGGTGTCGCCGAAATTGTGAATCGGCTTCTCGTTCTTCGCGGCGTCGAGGATTTCGGTCATGACGGAGCCCTCTGGGATCAGGATTTCGCAGAGGTGCGACTGGCGCTTTTGCGTGGTCGGCGCGGGCAACGACACGTCGTCCAAGGGGTCTTCCCATTCCCCGCGCAGGTCTACCTTGCCCGTGCTCGCGGGGTGCGTCTTCACCTGCCCCGAGATGGTCACGAAGGTCTCGCCGAGCTTCTTCCCGGCGGGTGAAACCACGTCGGCGTCCGGCGGCGCGAGTGGCTTCGGCACCGCGTGGACGAGCGTGACGTCACGCCACGGCAGGTGCGACCAGCTCCGCCCGGCCAGCGTGTCTGTCCTGACGCCTGCTGAGGCCGCCGGCGCATCCTCCTTTATCCACTGCCACACGCCCTGCCGTTCGAGGTCGTCCGGTTCGAGGTAAGAGCTGATGCGGAAGGTCTGCTGCTTCGCCTCTGGGAGTTGGACGACGAGGACGCGCTCCGCGTCATTCCACGCGGGTGGATCGGGGTCGACGTCCCTCGGGATGGCGACGAGACGGATGCGGAATGGCAGCGGATCGGGCCACGCACCCGCGAACGGAATCTTGTTGACGAAGTTCGGCGGCGCGGGCTCGACGATCTCTTCGGGCAGAAGGCCGGGCAGCCCCAGCAGCAGCGCACCTTTCGCGGAAGGGTCAGGCAGGTACGTGAGTGTGTACTGCGCGACCGGCTGAACCCAGATGTTGTTGGTCTCGACCGCGCCGTCTTCGAGCGAGCCGGCCTCGCGCGCCGCGCGGTTGTAGCCCGCGGCCGTGCCGTCCATCCGCGGGACGCCGTCGAACTTGCCGTGCTGCTCGGCCATCAACTGCGAGACCTTCGGCGGGATGACGTGCCGCTCGGTCGTCTGCGACTCGCCGCTGACGGCGGGCGTGCGCACGACCAGCCGCTCTACCGACTCGCCCTCGACGGGCGCGGCGCGCAGCATGAGCGCCGGCGGGCTGACGGGCTCGAAGCGCGCGCACGGGAACTCCGGCGTCTGCTCCGGCACGTCGTCGGCGAAGGCGGGGTCGGCGGGGCCGAAGACGCTGTTGCCGGCGAGGTCGCAGACGCGCGCGCGGAGTTTGTATGTGTAGTCGAAGCGCAGCCGCGGCAGCGAGCCCGGCTTGGCGGCGAAGGCCGTCTCCAGTTTGAAGTTCGTCACGGCCGAGTTCTCCGGCCTGTCGAGCCGAACCTTCTCGGGCGGGTCGCCGGGCTCGCCGGGCATGATCGAGCGCGTCGGCCGCGGCGCGCAGAGGCTCCAGCCGTCCCAGACGAACAGCGAGTCGGAGGCGCGCAGGGTTCGCTTCGCCGTCGGGGTTAACTGCTCGGTCGCGCCGAACTGGACGAAACCCTCGTCCTCCGCGTCGAAGGAGACGGCCCCGCCGGGCGCGTCGGGCGCGTCGAGGAAGTCGTACTTCCCGACGCGCTGGCAGAGCGAATGCCATGCTTTCGACTTCGAGTCGAAGACATCTATGCGGTAGCCGCGCACGATGTCTTCGGCGAACAGCTCGTCGCTGGGAGGCGAAGGCGCGCCGGCGTCGGGCGGGTCGGGCAACTGTGGCGCGCCGCCCCTGGCGAAGACCATCCGCTGCAGCGCGTGCGAGCGGCCCCAACGTTCCGACAGTTCGGCCGACAGGTTGCGCCTGACGACCGAGATGCCGCCCGTGCGCAGCGCCGGCAGGCCGGCGGCGTCCGGCGTGTTCGGCGCGCGTTTGATCTTCGGGGAGAAGGCCACGAGGTTCGTGGCCGTGTTCTGCACCTTCGTCCCGCCGCCGACCACGTCCAGCTGCATTACGCGGAAGAGGTTCAGGTCGTTCAGGCGCAGCAGGCCGTTGCTGATCTCGGGATTGACCGGGCGCGGGCGCGCGACGAACGCGTCGTCGGAGAGACGATAATTGGTGCGCTGGGGGATGGCCTTCCCCTCGGGGCTGAAAGCGATGCCCGGTGTGACCTTGACCGTCGCTTCGGCGGGCGGCGCGGCGCCGTTTAAGTCAATGAGCAGGTCAACGACCAGGCCGAACTGCCTGAGCAGGACGGGGTAGTCGCCCAGCGCCGAGACCATCTTGTGGAAGTCATAAGCTTCAAGTATTTCCGCCGCGGTGGGCAGAGCCTGTGGGGTCGCCTCCTGAGGTTTAAGAAAGGCGCCCAGCTTCTCGAACGCCGAGCGATTGAGAGACGGCGGCGGGGGCGGAGGTGCGGGGGCCGGCGCGGCGACCGGGGGCTCGGGAGAAGCCGGCGCGGGAGGGGGCGGCGTGGGCAGAGGTTCGGCCGGCTTGGCGGGTTTCGGCGGCGGGGAGTCCGCGCCGAGCACTTGGTCGAAGAAGGGTTTGAGCCAGGGGAAGAGGTGCAGGAGGAGGGCGAACAGCCAGCCGAGGCAGCCGCACCCGCAGCCGCCGGGCTTGTCCGGTTCGTCCGGTTCGGGTTCGGGCTGTGGCAGTATCCCGCCAAGGTCTACCGGGTCGGGGCGTGCCGGTGGGACGAAAGGCGGCTCGGGGCGGCTCGGGCGCGCGATGTCACTCAAGTCCGGGTCGGCGGCGAGCGTCTCGACGGCGGGCAGGTCGTGCCCGGCGCCGTAGGCCAGGTTGGTGGCAGCGCGGACGTAGACGCCTCTAAGGAAGTCGTGAATCCTGTCGCTGGGGAACGTCTCGACGTTCGAGCCGCGGTAGTCCTCGAAGCGGTAGGGCAGCACGTCCGTGTCATTGCGGAAGAGCGCCGTCCACAGCTCGTCGCGCGGCGGGGCGCTCTCGACCGTCGCGTTCAAGGGCGGGACGCCGTCGAATTCCACCGTCCAGTTCGCGGCCGCGGCCGTGACGCGCGCCGTCCAGTCGAGAAAGTCCGGGAACTGCGACAGCTTCAACTTCTGGATGTTCGCGTCGTCGCTCCAGAGGCGCGGCGAGATGTAGACGGAGAGGCGGAGCGCCCCGTCCGCGGCGCGGCCGTTGGGAAGGGCCGTGAAGATCGTCGTGTGCTTCTCCATCGTTGTCCTCCTCCTCAGGCGGGGTAGTCGGCGAAGGCCGCGCAGTACTCAGTCCAGTCGCTCGGCGTGACCGTGTCGATTAACTTCGGGTCGGAGCCGGCGAACTCGCGCTCGATGCCTATCTTCACCGACACGCTGAAGAAGGCGATCTTAATCTTGACCGTCAGCGACGCCTGCCCCCAGAGCTTGCCGCCGTGCGGCTGCGACTTCCGCGACTCGAAGTTGAGCGAGATGTAGAGTTCGACCGAGACGGTGATGATGCCGAGCACGGAGAGCGCGCCGGCCGCGCGGAAGTAGGCCGAGAAGGCGAAGCCGTCGCCGCTCTTCTGGTAGTAGACGCCGCCCATGATGCTCGCCGTGCCCTTCGCCACGCCGAGGTTGAGCGCGACGGCCGCGCCGAACTCCAGCGCGGCCTCGATCATGCGCACGCCGCCCATCCCGATGTCGATGCCGAAGAAGCCACCGCCGCCGAAGAGCGAGACGGTGAGGATGAAAGGCTGGTGGCGCTCGCAGAAGGCGAGCCGCAGGTTGGCCTCGTCGCCGAGGAAGGGCAGGTAGAAGCCGGCGCTGAAGCTGATGTTCTGGAGCGTGAAAATGCCGATGCCGACGGTCGGGATGCCGAGCGTGAAGCCGGCGTTGACGCCGGGGCGCGGTTCGGGCGGCAGGACGATGTTCAGGAATGGCGGGTCGTCAAACCCGTCCATCGGGATCACTTCGCGCAGCTTGTTGACGAAGGAGAGCGACCCGAGGAAGTCGAAGCCCTTGAAGATGACTCCGAAGTCGACCTTCTTGTCCGTCCCGGCGCTGAAGGTAACGGCGTCGAAATTGATCTCGACGAGTTCCGCCGACGGGAGGAGCACGACGGAGAAGTTCGTGATGCGACCGTCCACTTTGAAGACCGGCGGCGTGCCGTCGAGCGGGGCGTAGACGAACGCCTCGATGAGGAACACGGAGCCCGCCTTCGGGACGAACATGCCGGTGTTGATGAGGAAGGACTCGTCCACGACCCAGCGGTAGCTCGTCTCGATGACATCCTTCGGCGGCTCGCCCGGCCTTATCGAGACCGTCTTGCGGACGCTCTTGAGCTGCGGGATTTTGTCGCCGGCCGTGGCCGGCGTCGCGTTGATGGCGTCCGAGATGATGCTCGCCAGGTCGATGCCGCCCAGTATTTTGACGGCCTTGAAGATGTCCGCAGGGTTGAAGTCGCCGTCCGCGAACTTCCCGATGTCGCCGCCGACGGGGCCGAAGGCGCGCGAGATGCCGCTGATGGAGAAGTCGGGCGCGACCGTGCCGCCGGTCTTGTCCGTGGTGAACTCGACCGGCGTTCGGGTGCCCACGAGGTAGGCGAACACGTCGCCCATATTGCCGATCACGTCGCCGCCGTCGGCCACGTACTTCTGGTCGAGGGCGATGGTCGAGGGGGCGGTGTTGCCCGAGATGATGCGCGCCGCCGGCACGTCCACCGAAGCCTTCGACATCAGGGGGAGGAAGTGCGGGAGCCCGCCCGTCGCGCCCGAGGCCCCGAAAATTATCGAGAAGGTTTCGAGCGTCGTGTCGCCCGGCATCTGCGAAGGCGCGTAGGCGACCTTCTGTCCCCCGATGGGGCGTGAGCGGCGCGGGTCCGACTCGGGGAGCGCGTTGTACTTCTCGATGATCCGGGTCATTTTGCTGCCGGGCGCGAGCGGCGCGTCGGCGGTCGATCTGATGACGAACGCGAGCGGCGCGAGGAACTCGGACTCGCGCCCCTCCCAGTCGGTCGCGACCACGTGGAAGAGGAAGTCCTCGTTGGCGACGCGCGGCCAGAAGGCGTGGTCGGCCTCGCCCGGGAGGATTTCGCCGAGCGCCGGGTCGTCGAGGTTGGGGGTGACCGGCGTTTTGATCGTGACGGTGCGGTAAGGCATGTGCCGGTGCGTATAGGTCTTGGTCGGCTCGCGAAGAAATATCTTCTTAATCTGCCTGAGGTACGCGACCGGCTTGCCCTCAGTCTGTCCGGCCCTCCCCATCTCCACCTTGCGCTCGGTGATAGTGACGATGACGGCGAGGTTGCCGGGCCAGAAGAGGTAGCCCTCCTCGACGACGCGCGCGTACTGGTCGCGCCCGGCCGTCATCACGTGCCGCCACTCGATGAGGTCGAGCCCGGTGAGGGCCGCGTCCCACTCGCCGTGCACCTTCAGCCACGCTCCCTGCGAGCTGAGCATGAGCTGCTCCACGTTCACGTGCCGGGCGCCGGCCAGGTTCTTGTCGGCCGAGGAGCGCACGATGCGCTGGCGGTAGCTGCTGTTGAGCGACATGCGGAACGGCTCGTTCGTCAGCGAGGGGTCGCCCTCGTAGTCCGGCGACCAGACGGCGCCGGCGGTAGCGCCCGCGCTCAGACGGGTGTGCCACAGCTCCGTGCGCTTGCCCGCGGCGTCCGACACGGGGCCGGCCGCGTGCTGCCAGCGGGATTCTAGCGAGGGTGAAAGGATGAGGCGGTAAGGTGCCTCGACGGCGGTGAACTTCGCGCGCTGGCCGCCGAACCGGGACTGACCGTTGATGGGGGGCGTGGCGGCCGGGAGTTGGATGGTCGGCTGTACGACGGTCTCGCTGCGCGTGAGCAGGTCGAGTATTGTTTCGAGCGTGAAGTCGAGCGGGAGCAGAGCGTCGGTGACGCGGAAGACCAGCTCGCTCGAATCCGAGATGCGCACGGGGACGGCGGGCGCGTCGAGCGGCTCGGACGTGTCGCCGCCCGGTCCCGGGGTCGCTTCGAAGAACGCGCGCTCGCCGAAGCTCTGCGGCGGCAGGCGCGCGATGATGAACCCGTGGCCGGCACCCTTCCGCTCCAGCCTCGGCGCGCCGGCGGCCGGGGTCAGCTTGAAGTTGTAGAAATCCAGCGTGACTACCAGCAGGTCGTCCGGCCGCACGACCTCCACCGAAAATTCTCTGCGCTGCGTCTGCTGCCCATAGCGGGCGGGCTGGGGCAGGCGTGAACCGAAGCCAAAGAGGGCCGTCAGAACATTCCCTATCGCTTGGGTGACAAACGCCCAGAGTTGATTCATATGTCCTCCTCTTGGTGCGGTTCAGAAGCAGGCCGGCCCTTGGTGCGGTTCAGAGGTAGGCCGGTTAGAATCAGGCGCGGCAGAGTATAACCAATCGCCTTGGGGTCTGGCCAGATTTTTTGCGGACAACGGCCCCGAACACACCGGGCGCGTATAACTTCCAGTGGAGGATGGTGCGTGACGGTGTCGAGGGGTTCGGTGACTTTACACCTAACGTAAAGAGTCGCAAGAGGTGAGTACGGTGAATGAGACTCTTCCCTACCCTGTATCAATTCCTCCCCGGCTTCAATACGGTTAAGAGTTGACGCCGGTGGCCAACCGGGAGAGATGTAATCATGCGGGGATGAAGGCCATAATGAACATTATCCGATCTGATAATGAAAAAGGGCCTCACTTCAAGACCCTAAGCACAAGATGTTGTGGCACCGCTTTTCCCGCGGGCGTCACCGACGGTGACGAGTCGTAGCTGAACTTGACAGTTTTTCAAAATCATTGAAAACCGCGTCCGACCACAATCCCTAGTGCTCACAATGATGACGCCCTACTCCCACTTCCGAGTCGGGCAAGCCTCACGGGAATTTTATGCGAAACCGGGAGGCTGCACCGGGCACATCCATGCACAGCGGAGAGAACTATTGAAGGGGTAGAAGCGATACACGTGATTAGGAAGGGGCAAGTAGAACGATTAGACGGCAGAGACTCATTAGAGCAGGCGAAGGTTCGTCGAGAGCCTCTTCGGCGTCGCCGCGTAATCTTGAGCCGACGCACAGCATTGTTATTTCTTCGCGTTGGTCTTCCGTGAGATTCGGGAACGCTTTCGTCCTTCCTGCATCTTAGGACAGGGTAGTATTTCTGGAAGGTCAATCAAATCATCAACGATTGAATTGAGCCAAACTCCGCTAATCTCACTGTAGCGCAGGAGCACTGGCAGGGGCGGCTCCCGCGTTCCTGATTCGTAACCGCTGATACTTGCCTGCACGAGAACGCCTTCATACCCTAGTTGTCTAATCAAGCCGTTCTGGGACAATCCTATCCGCTCGCGAATCTGCCGCAATTTTTCCGGTAGCCGTGTTGGCTTCATCCTTGGAGTTTTGCCCATCAGGAATGTCCTCCTGATGGGCTCAATTCAGCCTTAACGAGATTGCGGCTGATACGAATTCGTATTATTATCTCATCGCATTCAGGATATGCCGGGAGATTGAAGAGTGGCTCCCGGGAGGCTCGCATCACCTGTGGTGTCGGACCGCCTCGCTCATTTGTCCCCCGCTGTTTGTTGGACTGTCAAAGGCGAAAAGATACCAAAGCGGCGGCCAGTAGTCACTACCTTATGTTCCTATTAATTAAGTGAGTCAGACATGCGACCAGAAGAGCAGAACGTCCCGGGAGGGAGTGATCATCAACACCGCCGCAGATTCGAGCTGTTCTTTTTCGAGCTGGTCGGGACCCGGTACCACCTAAGATTCACCCGGCTGGCGCTGATCCTCATCGTCTGCCTGACGGTCATCCCGATGGTGGCGATCTGCGCCCTCTTCTTCACTGAGAGTCACGCCGACCTGGAGAACGTCAACATCAATATCAGGTCTCAGTCGCAAGCCCCGGGGAATCACGTCAGGCTGATTATCCAGCCGCCGGCGCCGATGCCCACCCTGCCGAAGGTCGGCAGAAGTCAAAGAGGCGGGGAGCCTGCGCGGCAGACGCCTGCCGCGCCCGGAGTGAACGCCAACGCACCTCCTACCCCGAGCCCGACGCCGTCACCCACGCCGCCAAGGCCGCCGAGTTGAGTCGGGCGGGTAGCCCTAGCCGACGGCAGAACTAAACATTCTGACCTAACCGAATATCGCACGCCGACCTGATAGCGCATCACAGGAGAAAGACCTATTGCCGGAAGCAGGAGATGACGAAAGTGGCGGCGAGCCCGACGCGGAGAGTCTGGAGAGGCACTACCGTGTCACGCTGGATTTCCGGCTGCGCCTCAGGCCACTCACGCCCGAGGTGTGCCGGGAGTGCTTCTTCTTCCAAGACGAGAACGCCACGGCCGATGAGCAACGTCTGCGCGAGAGCGTTGAGAGGCAGCGGCGACTCCTCGCCCTGCTGCGGAAGAACGAGCGGGTGCTGGAGCGGTATCTGCTCGCGGTGGTCGCGCAGCAGGCCGCAGGCGTCGTCTTCGGCGGGCTGGCGGGGGTCTTCGGCGTGGCGGAGGACGAAGACCTGCTGGCGCCGCTCTACGCGCAGATGTCGGAGGAAGACGGGAGGTATTTCGAGGGGCACGCGGGGGAGGGGTTGTTCTGGGAGAGTGCCGGGCCGGTGG
>DASWNR010000376.1:0-12615 GCA_036399155.1 Pyrinomonadaceae bacterium | reverse complement strand
GGCGAGCTTGAAGGCGTCGTCCGCCTTGATGTCGCCGCCGATGACTAACACGGCGTTGTCGGGCCGGTAGAAGTTCGAGTGGAGCCTGACAACGTCCTCACGCTTGATGCGTGGGATTGACTCGGGCGTGCCCGAGACCGGGTGGCCGTAAGGGCTCCCGCCGAAGACGACGCGCGAGGCGACCCAACTCGCGAGCGTGCCGGGGCTGTTCATCCCGACGCTGAGGTTGTCGACGTACTGCTGGCGCAGGCGCTCGATCTCCTCCTCCTTGAAGACCGGGTTGCGAACCACGTCGGCGAGGATGGTCATCGCCGGCTCGGTCTTCGACGCGATGACGTTGACCGAGGCGCGCGAGGCGTCCCAGCCCGCGCCCGAGCCGATGACGCCGCCGAGCGCCTCTATCTCCTGCGCTATCTGCGGCGCGGTGCGCGTCTTCGTGCCCTTGGTCAGAAGCTCGGCCGTCATGTCGGCCAGCCCGCTCAGCTCGGCCGGGTCGACCTCGCCGCCGTTCTTGACCATCAACTGCGCGCCGACGAGCGGCGTCGCGTGGTTCTCGATGACGATGACGCGCAGCCCGTTGGCGAGCGTGCGCTCGGCCGGCTTCGGCACGTTGACCGAGCGCGGCGCGGCCGGCGCGGGCGGCGTCTCCTGCGGGGTGGCGGCGCCGGCCGTCGCGTTTTGCGCGCTATTTTGTGCGCCGGCCCCGCCCGCGAACGCCGCCGACGCGAACAGGAGTGCGACGCCGAGAAGCGAAGCCGGTCTCAACTCTTTCAGGACGTTTCTCATCGGCCCTCCTCCTTCCGCGCGGCCGCGCCGGTCGCGCCGGCCGGCTTCGGCTGCTCGGCCGTGTAGGTGATGATGACGCGGTTCGCGTCGGTGAAGTACTTCTTCATCACGCGCTGTATGTCGGCGGCGGTGACGGCCTGGAGCCGCTCGACATCGGTGTTGGCACGTTTCGCGTCGCCCAGCATGATGACGGCGTTGCCGAGCGCGAACGCCTTGCCGCTGTTGGTCTCGCGCTCGCGCAGGGCGTTGGCGACGAGCTGGTTGACGGCCTTGTCAAGCTCGGCCTTCGTCACCGGGGCGTCCTGCATCCGCTTCAACTCCGCGAGCAGAGCGCGCTCGCCCTCGGCCGGCTGCTTGCCGCCGGCGAGGATGGCGCCGAGGACGAAGAGCCCCGCGTCCTGCCGCAGGTTCGCGCTGCCGAAAGCCTCGGCCGCCACCTGCTGCGTGTAGACGAGCGACTGGTAGAGGCGGGACGATTCGCCGTTCGAGAGGATGGACTCGGCGACGCGCAGCGCGTCCGCGTCGGGGCTCGCCACCGGCGGCGCGAGGTAAGTGATGGCGACGGCCGGCAGCGGCACGTTCGGCCCCGTCTCGCTGAAGCGCCGCTCGGCCTTGCGCTCCGGCTCCCTGACGGTCACGCGCGGGATGGCGGAAGCCGGGCGCGGAATCCTGGCGAAATATTTGTCCACCCACGCGTCGAGTTGCCCCTGCTCGAAGTCGCCGACGACGATGAGGACGGCGTTGTCGGGGCGGTAGAAGGTCTTGTGGAAGGCGCGCACGTCTTCGAGCGTGGCGGCGTCGAGGTCTTCCTTGCTGCCGATGGTCGGGCGCTTGTACGGGTGCACCTCGAACGAGAGCTTGTCGATGGCGTAGAAGAGTCGCCCGTAGGGCGGCGCGAGCACGCCCGAGTTGAACTCCTCCTTGACCACGTCGCGCTCACTGGGGAAGTTCTTCTCGGTGACGTTGAGCGAGCCCATGCGGTCGGCCTCGGCCCACAGGAGCGTTTCGAGGTAGTTCGACGGGACGACCTCGTAGTAGTTCGTCACGTCGTCCGAGGTCGAGGCGTTGTTCCACCCGCCCACGTCCTCGGTGAGCCTGTCCATCATCTCGTCCCTCATGTTCTTCGTCGACTTGAACATGAGGTGCTCGAAGAGGTGCGCGAAGCCGCTACGCTTGTCGGGGTCGTCCTTCGAGCCGACCCTGTACCAGACCTGTATGGCGACGGTCGGGCTCGAACGCTCCTGCGCCGTGTAGACGACGAGGCCGTTCGGGAGCGTGCGCTCCTTGAAGTTGATCGGGGGCACGCGCGTCTGCGCCGACGCGACGCGCCCCGAAGCGCCGGCCGCCGCGGCGGCGAGCGCGCACAGAAGTAGGAAGACTGTCGTTCGTCGAAGCATCTCTGAAGCTCCTCTTGTCCGCCGGGCCGGGCCGCCCGTCAGGCGCGCGCGGGAGAGTGGTGTGCGCGTGCTTTGATGCCCGCCCTCGCGTTGATTGTTGTACGATTCCCTGCCGTCTGTCGGGTCAATGTTTACGCGGCCCGCGCGCGCTATGTTTCTCCCCGGCCGGCCGGAAAACGGTTTTTAAGCCTCTTTCCGTCCAACAGGTTGAACCGCGTACGGGAAACTGGAATCCCCACCCCGGGAGCGCTTCCGCGCGATTCTTTGCCCGTGCCGAGAATGTAATATAAAATCCGAGCCGGTGGCGAACCGCCGGGCCGTCGGCCTTCCCGGTCGAAGGTCTCGGGGCGTTCGCCACAGTTTAGTCTTTGCCCCAACCACGGAGCGGCTCGCGGAAGAGAATGGCAGGCGGTCTGGTCGTACACATTTCGAGCGGGCACGAGCGGCACACCGAAGTGCTCTCGCAGGAGCGCGTCCTCATCGGGCCGGGCGAGGGCTGCCACATACGCCTCGGCTCCGACCTCCTCACGGACTCCAGCGTCATGCTGGAGCTGCTCCGCCAGAACGGGCACTTCCGCGTCAGCGAGTTCGACCCCGAGATAGGCATCACGCTCAACGGCCGCCCCGTCGCGCGCGGCGCGAAGATAGACGACGGCGACGAGCTGCGCTTCGCGGCCTTCGACGTGCGGATGCAGTTCTTCCCCGTCGGCAACCTCCCGGCCGTCACCGCCGCGGCCGGGCGCCGCGCCAGCGTCGCCCCCTTCATCGAGGCCGCCGCCATCGAGGCCGCCGCCACCGCGCGACGAGACGACGCCAAGGTCTTCCTCCGCGAGTTCACGCGCGAGCTGATGCGCGAGATTAATTGGAGCACGAAGATAGGCGTGTTCCTCTGCGTGGCCATCCTCTTCGGCGGCGTGTACTACCTCGGCAACGCGCTCTACCAGGAGATGCGGCGCAGCCGCGAGCTGATCAACAAGCAGAACGATCAGCTCGCGGCTCAGCAGCGCCAGCTCGAACAGGTCGGCGTGCAGTTCGGCGACGTGACGAAGAGCAACCGGGAGATCATCAACAGCCTCTCGCTCGCCCCGCGCCTGCGCAGCGAGTTCGGCAACGGCGTCTGCCTCGTCGCGGGCTCCTACATGCTCTTCGAGCCCGGGACGGGCCGCCCCTTCCGCACCCCCGAGACGCAGACCAACGAGGACGGCGAGACCTTGCAGACCGGCGGCGAGCAGCCGCTGCTGACGGCCGACGGCAACGGCCCGCCCTTCATCCGCGACTTCGTCGGCTCGTGCTTCCACGTCGGCGGGGGCTACGTCGTCACCAACCGCCACCTCGCGGTCGAGCCCTGGACGGCCGACGAGGGGGTGCGCACGCTCGGCGGCAGCGTGCGCGGGCAGTTCCGCGTCACGCGCATCGTCGCCTTCTTCCCCGGCGTCCGCCACCCCTTCCCCTTGCGCGTGCGCCAGACGACGGCGCGCGAAGACCTCGCCGTCGGCACGCTCGAAGCGAAGGAGTTGCCCGCCACGCTCCCCGCGCTCCCGCTCGACAGGGACCCGGACACGGCCATGATCGGCGGCACGGTCGTCATGATGGGCTACCCTTCGGGCGAAGACCGCCTGATGGCGACCATCCCCGAGGCCGAGTCGCGCTCCCTGCGCGAGCGCTGCGGCGCGTCGGTCGAGACGCTTCTGTCGTGCCTCTCCGAACGCAACTACATCAAGCCGCTCACCACGCAGGGGCACATCACAGACCTCGAAGGGCGCAACATCGTCTACGACGCGCGCAACGCCGTCGGCGGCTCGGGCTCGCCGCTCTTCGGCCCCAAGGGGCGCGTCATCGGCGTCAACTTCGCGACCTTCACCGAGATGGCCGACCAGAACTACGCCGTCCCCATCAAGTTCGTCTACCCCCTGCTCGAACGCGCCGGCTGGAAGTCGGCCGAGCCGGCCGGCGACCAGCAGAACTCGAACGCCAACACCGCCCCGACGCCGCCCGCGGGCGCGCGCCCCAACGCCAACCAGCCCCGCTAAAACCCACGCGCCGGCCCGCGCGCCTGTGACGGTTAAAGTTCTGTCACAGACCGTTTTGACACCCGCGGCCTGCGTCCGCTACTCTCCGAGCTTTAGGATGGCGGCGCTGTCGTCGACAAACGGCGCGCGCCCGAGTTTTCAGGGAGACTTGGCCGAACCTTGACAGCGCCCACGGCAGCAGCATCCGCCACGACCGCGACCGCCGGGACTGACGGCCCCGGGACTTTTCCCGGGCGGGTCGCGAGCACGACGAACCGCGCGGGCGTGGCCGTCGCGCTCGCGCTCTTCGTGCTCGCCGGGCTGGGCTTGCGCGTCTACCAACTCGGCGCGGAGAGTTTGAGCGAGGACGAGTTGAACAAGGTGCGCGCCGTGGCCGAGTACCGCGAGCGCGGCCTGACGCCGGCCAACGGCGAGCACCCGTTTCTGATGAAGGCGCTGCTGGCGGCCAGCATCGTCTGCGCCGAAGGCTGGAACGCCGCGGCCGCGGGCGACAACCCTCGACTTCAAATCTCGGTCGAAGCGGCGGCGCGACTTCCCGGCGCGCTCCTCGGCGCTTTGACCGCGCTCCTCCTCTTCCTCGTCGGCAGAGAGATTTTCGGGACGCGGGTGGGCTTGATTGCGGCGGCGCTCTGGGCCTTCGACCCGGCGGCCGTCGGCTTCAACCGCATCGCGAAGGAGGACACCTTCCTCGTCTTCTTCTTCCTGCTCGCCAACGTCTTCTGGCTGCGCGGGCAGAAGGTGGCCGAAGAAGGAAGGCGCAGGCCCGAGCCCTTCTACTGGGCGACGGCCGCCGCGTTCGGCGCGATGATGGCGTCGAAGTACGTGCCGCACTTCCTCGCCATCAGCGGCGCGTACTACTACGCCTTTCAGGGCGTCGCGGCCACGCGCTGGCGGATGGGCAAGAAGAAGTGGCTCGTCTGGTTCGCGGTGATGGGCGTCGCCTTCGTCATCTTCAACCCGACGATTCTGCTGCCCGGCACCTGGCGCGAGATGCTCACCTTCGCGGGCGAGAAGCGCATCGGTCACGACTCCTACGAGTTCCTCGGCCGCCTCTACCGCAACCAGATGTCTCTGTGGCTGCGCGGCTCGCCGTGGTACTTCTACTACGTCTTCATGGGCGTCAAGCTGCCCGTGCCGGTCATCCTCGGCTTCGTCGTCGGGCTCCCTCTGCTCTTCCGGCGCGGGCTCGGCGACGGGCGCTACTTCCTTCTCTTCTGGCTCTTCTTCTGGTTCTTCCCCTTCACGTTCATGGGGGGGAAGTTCACGCGCTATTTCACCTTCGCGCTGCCGGCCGTGCTTATGACCTCGGCCGTCGGCGTCAACCACGTCGCCGGACTGGTCGGCCGCCTTCTGACGAGCGAGTCTGGGCGCTCCACGCCGCGCGCGGCCTACGCGGCCGGCGCGCTGGCGTTCGCCGTCGTGGCATTCTCGCTGTACGGCTCGGCGAGCGCGGCTCCGTATTACAGGCTCTACACAAACGCCCTGGGCGGCGGCGCCGCGCGCGCGGGGACTTACTTCCCGCACGACGAGTTCTACGACGCGAGCATGGGGGATATCGCTTCGGCGGTTGCGCGGCTCGCGCCGACGGGCGCGCGCGTGGCGAGCGAGACGCCGGAGCTTCTGGCCTACTACGGACGGCGCGCGGGGCGCGAAGACCTGCGCTCGGTCTCACTCTCCGACCGCGCGGCGATGCGCGAGTTCGGCGCGGGCGACCTCGTAGTCGTCGCGCGGGGCCGGCGTTATTTCAGCAACGAGGAGATAACGTCGCGGCTCGCCGCGGCGTCTCAACCTGCGGCGGCCGTCTCGCTCGGCGGCGTCCCCTCGGCGCGCGTCTACGCGCTCGACGAGGGGACGGCGCGCATGTTGGCGGAAACGGTTCAGAACCGCCCGCGGTAGCGACCGGGCAACGCTCGACGCTGATTTTCGGGCAACAGCGGCGTCGGGCGTCGGCATCGCACAGCCCGGCGAAAAGGCGTTGGAACGTCGGTTGCTCTTTTGAGCCGTGTGGCTTTGTGAGACTCGCGCGACGCCGCGTTTCCATTTCCCTGGGAGCGGCCGGGCGCAGTCTTCTCGCTCCGACAGGAGCCTTACGGTTACGTAAGGGGACACTTTGAGGACAATGCAGACCGTTCGCCCCGAGCGACAGGCGAGAAGGACGCCGGCACTGCTGCTGCTGCTGGCCGTCTCCGTCCTCGCGGGGAGTTTTCCGCGAGCGCCGGCGCGCGCGCAGATAGCGCCCGCCCTCATGGGTGAGGTGAGCGAAGACGCGCTGCCCGGGAGGCCCGCCGCCTCGCCCTTCCGCATCGAGACGCTGCCCGTCGGCGCGGACGCGCAGCTCCTGACCGTCTTCGGCAGCCTCGAAGGTCTCAGGCCCGAGGGCGCGGCCGCGCCGGGCACCTCGGACGTGCCGCTCGTCAGCATCCTGCGCGACACGCTCGGCGACGCAGACCCGGAGAACGACCGCCTGCGCCACGTCTGGATGCTCACCTACACGCGCCCGACCGCGCTCCAGCGCGTCGCCTCGGCCGTCCCCTTCCTCTACGGGCGCGTCGGCGGGAAGAAGAAGGCGAGCACGAAGGGGGTGCCGCCCGCCGTCATCGACCTCTCCGACCCGAAGCGCGACCTCTGGCGACGCGTCATGTGGCTCGCGCTCCAGAACGTCGTCGTCAACCCCTACGGCCTCGCCGCCAAGGCTTCGACCTCCGCGCTCAGGCGCAACTCCGACGGCTACCGTCAGGCGCACGTCATGCGCGCGCTCGCCATCCTCTCGCTCTACGAGGCCGAGACCGGCTCCGAGTCCGCCTTCACGTCGTCCGAGTCGGCCGAGATACAGGCGCGTCTGATGCTGACCGGCAAGACCTTCGGCGGGCTCGTCGACGACTCGTACCTCGACGAAGTCCTGCGCCGCCAGAACACGCAACTGCTCGACACGCGCGGCCACAACTGGGAACTCCTGCGCCAGAGGGCCGAGGCCGAGGGGCTCTACTTCGAGCCGCTCGCGATGCCCGGCGGCGAGGCCACGCACGCGCTCGTCTACGCCTCGCGCGAGGATTTACAGAAGAACGGGAATCGAAAGTTCGGCGGCCGCTTTCTCAACATCAAGAACCCGTGGTCGGACTCGCGCCTCGCGCGTTGGGACGGCCACGTCGAGACGCGATACGTTGACGCCGCGGGCCGCCCCGCCGCCGCGGGTGCGGAGGGCGCGAGGCGGGTCGAGCTGATCCCGCTCGCGCTCTACGGGCTCGACTTCCCGAAGATACCGGCGCTGCTCGTGGACTTCCGCGACCGTCTGAACCCGAAGAAGCGCGAGATGTCGCACCGCGTCATCGAGGACGTCGCGCGCAACGTCCTCTCGCTCTCGCGCTACGGCGACGTTCACTACTTCCTCGGCCGCACCGTCTTCGACTTCGTCACCGGGCGGCGCGGCATCGACGTGAACCAGCCGACGCGCCTGCGCGCGTACTCGCAGCTCAAGCTCCTGCTCTCGCTCGACGCCACGCTCGACCGCGACCTGCGCGAGGAGATCGCCGCGCGCGTCGAGAGCGTCTCGCTCAACCCGCTTGAGAACGACCTCGAAGCCGAGGCGCGGCTCGCGCGCCAGCAGTACGCCGCGCTCGTCGCCGCCGCGCGGGAGCCGGGCGGACTCCCGGCGCGGCTCGACCGCGACCGCCGCGCCGAGATGGTGCCGCTCGAACACGGCAAGGCCGGCCGCGTCCTCTTCCGCTTCGCCAACGTCCTGACCCTCGGGCTCTACAAACACCGCGAGTCGGCCGCGCCCGCGGACGTGCGCCGCACGCTCGACGGCGAGCGGCGGCTCGCCCACCACAAGCGTTTCCTTCAGGAGGTGGCGCGCTCGACGCCCGTCGTCGAGGTCGTCTGGAACGTCGAGGACGTGCGGCGGAGTTTGCTCTACGTCGCCTCGGCCGACACGCGCGGCGACGCGGGCGCGGCGCGCGCCGTCGCCAAAATCTTCGCGCAGACCGGCGACGACGAGACGCGCCGCCTCTGCCTCGCCTGCCTCTACCGCATCAACAACGAGGCGGCCAAGAGCGCCCTGCTCGGCATCTACCGCTCGCCCGAGCTGGCCCCGGAGCTGCGCACCCTGACGGCCGAGTACCTGCGAAACGCCTTGCGCGAGGAGCAGCGCATCGCGCCCGGGGACGCGCGCGCCATCCTCGCCACCTTCGGTCAGTGATTCGATGTTTTTGGGTTAGAATGTCGCATCTCTCCGAAGCGAGCAGGCAGGAAGGAACCGAGTGCCCGTAGGTCGTTCAGCTTCACCCGGCAGACACTTCGTCCGTCGTCTCGGCCCCGCGTTCGTCGTCGCCGCCCTCATCCTGTCCGCCGAGGCGGCGGCTCTGGCGGCGGGCGCGAAGCGGCTCGTCGTCGTCAAGGTTGACGGGCTGCCGCACGACACGGTCGAGCGGTTCGTCCGGCGGCGCGACCCGCGCACCGGCAAGAGCGTCCTCCCCTGGTTCGAGCACGTCTTCTACGAGAACGGCACGCGGCTCAATAATTTTTACGTCCGCGGGATGAGCCTTTCGGGGCCGTCGTGGTCGCTCATCGACACGGGTCAGCACTTGCAGATAAAGGGCAACGTCGAGTTCGACCGCTACACGCTCCACTCCTACGACTACCTCAACTTCATCCCCTTCTGGGTCGCCAACGTCGGCGGCGCGCGCGTTGACATGCCCGGCGCGGAGCTGCTCGACGAGGTCGGCACCCCTCTGCTCGCCGACGCCTACCCGTACGAGGAGCGCTACGTCAGCTTCCAGCTCTACCAGCGCGGCACGCGTTGGACGACGCTCCAGCGCGGCCTCCAGAACAAGTTCGCAAAGCCCCCCGGCGAGCTGTTCGACGAGTGGCAGCTAGGGCTGGACGCCCGCAACATCCTCAACGCGCAGCAGGAGCGCGAGCTAATCGAGAAGCTCGCCGACCCGAAGGTGCGCTACCTCGACTTCTACTCGACCGACTTCGACCACGCGGCGCACCACAACCGCGACGCCGCGACGCAGCTCGCCGCACTCAAGGAGCTTGACGGACTCCTCGGACGCGTCTGGACGGCCGTCCGCCGCTCGCCGCTCGCGTCGGAGACGGCGCTCGTGCTCGTCTCAGACCACGGCACCAACACGGACGAGCGCGTCTACAGTCAGGGCTACAACCTCGTCACGTTCCTCGGCACGGCGGCGGGCGGCGGCCACCACGTCGTCACCAAGCGGCGGCTGCTGAGCGACTACGCGCTGAAGAGCATCTACCCGTTCGTCCCGCTCATCTACACGACGACCCGGGACTCTTACTACCTCAAGGGGCAATCGACCTCTTACCCGACCGCGCTCGTGGACTTCGACGGCAACGAGCGCGCCGCCATACAGCTCCGCGACAGCGACCTGAACCTGATTCACGCGCTCGTGCTCCAGCTCAAGCGCGGCGACCTGCCCGAGCCCTTCAGGCGCGCGGCGACCGACGCGCTCTTCGCCACCGTCGAGCGACGCCGCGCCGGGTGGCGGCGGACGTTCGACGAGATGGAGGCCGAGCTTGGCGCGCTGCGCCGCCTCGTCGAGCGCCAGCGCGCGGTCGTCGAGGCGCAGCCCAAGAAGTGGACGAAGGCGGACGCCGACGCCGGGCGCGACCGCGAGTCGCGCCGGCAGTTCGCGCGTCTCGCCTCGTTGCAGGCGGACGAGCGCGAGTACACGGCTTACGCCCAATCGCTCGCCAACCTGCTCGCGCTCGACCGGGCGCGCTTCAACCCCTCGTCGGCGAAGATAGAGGACTTCATCCCGAAGGGGGCGATGGGCGATCACAACACGCTCCACCAGCTTCAGAACTACTTCGTCGGCCCCGCGCGCGGGGGACTGGCGCTCGCGCCCGACGGCTCGCTCGACGCGGAGAGGAGCTTCGTGCGCGTCAACTACTTTCAGCTACTCGGCGACCTGAGCGTCCGCAACAACGTCCAGCCCGGCGTCGAGAACCGCCCCGTCGATTTCGTCGCCGTCCGCGTCCCCGTCGAGTCTCTGCGCGACGCGCTTTCACCCGACGAGCGGCCGGGCATCGGCGGCGAGGCCGTCTGGCTCTACGGCGGGCTCGAACGCCAGGCGCTCGTCCTCTCGCGCGGGGGCGACGGCGGGCGGCTCACGCTCCGCTACATGCCCGTCGCTAATCTCAAACAGGCGGCGGACGGCCGCGTCACCTTCGACCGCGCCGAGTGGCACGCGGGGCTCCCGCTCAAGCTGTGGGAGGACGCGGGCTTCTCAGTCCCGGCCGGCGTCGAGCGGCGGCGCTGGCTCGACGGCTGGCACACTGACACCGAGTGGCTGCGCGCGGCGCACGCGACGAAATATTCCAACGCGGTCGTCGGGCTGCACGAGCAGCTCGCGCGCCACGTCACGCACGCGACCGACCCCGACGCGGCGGGGCTCGCGGAGGACGAGCGGCTCATCCGTCGCTTCCGACGCCGGCAGCGGGTGCTCGTCGAGAGCGACCTGCTCATCCTCGCCAACGACCACTGGAACTTCGACGTGCGCGGCTTCAACCCGGGCGGCAACCACGGCTCTTTCTTCCGCGCCTCGACCCACGCGACGCTGATGCTCGCGGGCGGCGAGCGCACGCGCGTGCCGCGCGGCCTCTCAATCGAGGAGCCTTACGACGCTCTGAGCTTCATGCCCACGATACTCGCGCTCACGGGCCAGACCGACCAGTTTAAGGAGGGGAGCGCGCGCCCCGTGCCCGTCCTCTGGCGGCGCGGCTTCCGCGACTTCCCCGGCCGCGTCGTCAAAGAGATTTTCGAGGGCGCGGAAGCCGACGCCGCCCCCATCGCCGACACAGACCCCGCTAAAGATGTCGCGCCGGAGGCGAAGCCTTGACGGCCGCCCGCGGGCGAGAGGGCGCGGGCACGCCGGCCGGCGAGTTGGACGTGGACCGCGAGGGCCTGTTCGACGCCGAGATTCACATCACGGCCGGCGGGGGCCGGCGCGAAGAGTCGGGGGAGTCGGGTGAGCCCGGGGGCCGTCGCCGCCGCGGCCGGCTCTTCTACCTGCACGTCCTCGCCTTCCTCTTCGGAGCGTCGCTCCTCTTCTTCCTCATCCGCGCCGTCGGGCTCGAACCAATCTTCCAGGCGCTCGGCCAGATCGGCTACGGCTTCTTCATCCTTCTGGGCTTGGCAGGGGCGCGCCACGCCCTGCGCACGCTCTCGATGCGGACGGCGGTCGCGCGCGGGCACCGCCGCTTCACCTTCTGGCAGGCGTACACCACGCGGCTCGCCGGCGAGGCCATCAGCTTCTTCACCTTCACGGGCCCGGTGCTCGGCGAGGCGACGAAGGCGGCGCTCCTTCGCAAACGAGTGACCCTGGCCTCGGCCGTGCAGGCGCTCGCCGTGGACAACCTGCTCTACAACCTCTCGGTCGCTCTCTTCATCTCCAGCGGCGCGCTCGTGATGCTCGCCACCTACGACCTGCCGGTGGGCGCGCGCCTCCCGCTCTACGGCATCGCCGCCGGGATGGCGTTCGTCTTCGCGCTGGTGGCGTGGGCGGTCGTGAGCGACGTGATGCCGGTGACGGCGGCCGTCGATTTCTTCATCCGGCGCGGCCTCAAGGCGCGCTGGTTCTCGTCGAAGCGCGAGAACTTCCGGCGCGTCGAGGAGAACGTCTACGACTTCTACAAGAAGCGCCCGCGCGCCTTCTTCACGATGTTCGCGTGCGACTTCCTCGCGCACGCGACGACCGTCGGCGAGGTGGCGGCCGTCCTCTGGATGCTCGGCTTTGAGCCCGCCGTCGCCGTGTCGTACATTATCGACTCGCTGACGAAGGTGATTAACCTCGTCTTCGGCTTCGTCCCCGCCACCATCGGGGTCTACGAGGGTGGCACGGGCTTCATCCTCCACACGCTCGGCTACGCCGTGGCGACGGGGCTGACCATCGGCATCGTGCGCAAGGCGTCGATGATGGTCTGGGCGCTGGTCGGGCTAGTGATGCTCGTCCGCCACGCCGCGCCGGCCGCGCTCCGCAAGACCGTCGAGCGCCACCCGCGACTGAGGGGAGTTATGGACAACCTTGTTCTCGCCAACATGACGCACCGCCCGGCGCGCACCTTCGTCAGCGTCCTCGGCGTCGCCGTCGGCGTGCTGCTGGTAGCGTTCACCGTCGGGCTCGCCCACGGCGTCCTGCGCGAGCGCGGCCGGCGCGAGTCCGAGGTCGGCGCGGAGATTCTGCTGCGCGCGGCGGGCACGACCGGCTTCGGCAGCGGGCAGCGGCTCCAGATGCCCGTCACGCGCGCCGACGAGGTGCAGAAGGTGCCCGGCGTGCGCGTCGCCTCGGCCGTCGCGCAGAGCACGGACGCGAGCGACACGGGCTTCGGCATGCGCGTCATCGACGGCATCCCGTTCGAGCGCTACGCCGGGCTCTCGGGTC
>DASWNR010000375.1:0-6635 GCA_036399155.1 Pyrinomonadaceae bacterium | reverse complement strand
CCTGGGGCGCGGCTCTTTTTTCGTCGTCACCACTCCGTCAGTGCTCGCGCTTGACGCCGGCGGGGAGGTCGCCCTGGTAAAGCTCCGAGCCGGAGGCGACGAACTCGGCCGCCTTGTCCTTGAGGCCGGCGGCGAGCGCGGCCTCCTCGTCGAGCTGCTTCTTCGAGGCGTAGTCCCTGACCTCCTGCGTGATCTTCATCGAGCAGAAGTGCGGGCCGCACATCGAGCAGAAGTGCGCGAGCTTGGCGCCCTCCTGCGGGAGCGTCTCGTCGTGGTACTCGCGCGCGACCTCGGGGTCGAGCGCGAGGTTGAACTGGTCTTCCCAGCGGAACTCGAAGCGCGCCTTCGAGAGCGCGTTGTCGCGCAGTTGCGCGCCCGGGTGACCCTTGGCGAGGTCTGCGGCGTGCGCGGCCAGACGGTAGGCGATGACGCCGTCCTTCACGTCCTGCTTGTTCGGAAGGCCGAGGTGCTCCTTGGGCGTGACGTAGCAGAGCATGGCCGTGCCGAACCAGCCGATCATCGCCGCGCCGATGGCCGAAGTGATGTGGTCGTAGCCGGGCGCGATGTCCGTGACGAGCGGCCCGAGGGTGTAGAACGGCGCCTCGTGGCAGACCGCGAGCTGGCGGTCTACGTTCTCCTTGATGAGGTGTAAGGGCACGTGCCCCGGCCCCTCTATCATCACCTGACAGTCCGACTCCCACGCCACCTTCGTCAGCTCGCCGAGCGTTTCGAGTTCGGCGAACTGCGCCTCGTCGTTGGCGTCGGCGATAGAGCCGGGGCGCAGGCCGTCGCCTAGGGAGAACGACACGTCGTAGGCGCGCATGATCTCGCAAATCTCGCGGAAGCGCGTGTAGAGGAAGCTCTCCTCGTGGCGCGAGAGGCACCACTTGGCCATGATGGAGCCGCCGCGCGAGACGATGCCCGTCGTGCGACGAGCGGTCAGAGGGATGTAGGGCAGGCGCACGCCCGCGTGGATGGTGAAGTAATCGACGCCCTGCTCGGCCTGCTCGACGAGCGTGTCGCGGAAGACCTCCCACGTCAACTCCTCGGCCCGGCCTCCGACCTTTTCAAGCGCCTGATAAATCGGCACGGTGCCGATGGGCACGGGCGAGTTGCGCAGAATCCACTCGCGCGTCGTGTGGATGTTCTTGCCCGTGGACAAGTCCATCACGGTGTCCGCTCCCCACTTCACGGACCAGCGCATCTTCTCGACCTCCTCCTCAATGGAAGAGGCGACGGCCGAGTTGCCGATGTTGGCGTTGACTTTGACGAGGAAGTTGCGGCCGATGACCATCGGCTCGGACTCCGGGTGGTTGACGTTCGCGGGGATGATCGCGCGGCCGCGCGCGACCTCGTCGCGGACGAACTCGGGCGTGACGAACTCGGGCAGGGACGCGCCGAACGATTCGCCGCGGTGCTGGTGGAAGAGAGAGCTGCGGTCGTCCCTGCTGTGCTCGCTCATCGCGTGCAGAGCCCGCTCGCGCCCCATGTTCTCGCGCAGCGCGACGAACTCCATCTCGGGCGTCACGACGCCGCGGCGCGCGTAGTGCATCTGCGTCACGAACGCGCCGGCGCGCGCGCGCAAGGGTGCCCGCTTCAAACCCGGAAAGGGTTCGAGCCGGCCGCGGTCTTTGACCTTCGCGAACTCGGCCGCGCCTTCGGTCAGGTAGCCGTCGTCCTGCGGTAGAACGTCGCGCCCCTCGTACTCCTCCACGTCGCCGCGCGCGAGTATCCACTCGCGCCTGAGACCCGGCAGCCCCGCGCTCACGTCACACTTCACTTCCGGGTCGCCCCATGGGCCGGACGTGTCGTAGACGCGCACCGGCTCGTTCTCCTCGACGCGCCCGTCCGGCAGGCGCGTCGGCTGCAACGCGACCTCGCGGAAGGGGACGCGCACGCCCCCCCCGCGCTCGACGTAGATTCTGCGCGAGTTAGGCAGGCGCACGTCCGCGCTCTGCCGCTCGGCGTCCGAGTCTTTCCGCCCGCCGCCGTTACTCTTACCGTTCCCGTTGCTCATCGAATCCTTTTCGCTTCCCGCGCGGCGCGTGCGGCCGCGCAAAAGTAAGGGGCCGCCCCTCCTCTTCCGAAGAAGAAGGGACGGCCCCTTACAAGCCTCCCTTCGGCGGTACTAACCGCATCAGGTTCAAAGGGTCTCGCCCGCAGGCGACTCTCAGCCGCGCACCCTTCTCACAGAGTTGCGCCGGCTCCCCCGTTAGCGTTTCTGACTTTCAAAGTCGTCGGCCGAACTATAGAACATTTGCACGGCCGGCGACAGCCGCGCCGCCCCTCACGGGCCGAAGCGCCGGCGGTACTCGTCCGAGTTGATGAAGGCTTTGACCATCTCGGCCCGGACGTAGTCGCCGCCGAACTGGTTGAGCTTGCCGAGCCAGAACTGGTAGCCCGAGTCGTCCGCGTCGGGCGGGTCGGTCGGGTTGCGGCGCAGGTAGCCGTGGTACTGCAACAGGACGAAGGCCGCGTTGAACTCGGCGGCACGCACCGAGTCCGAGTCGGCCACCGCGCGCAGCGCGTCTGTGCGCCCCCCCTCGATGGAGTTTGACGAGTGGAAGGCGTCGATGGCGGCCTGCCGCTCGGCCGGGGTCGGCACGACGCCCGCCGAGGCGAAGAGCGCGTCCACGTACGGGGCGGCGCTCGTGTGATTGTTGCGCCCGCTGAAGGTGAGCTGTCTGTCCACGCGCGAGGCGTAGTTTCGCTTGCGCGCGGCGAGCAGTTGCTCCCACCCCGGCGTGCCGACGACGAGGCCGCCGGCTATCTCCCGCTGGTCGCGGGTCAACTCGTCGAACGTCATCCGCGTCGCCGGCGTGTCCGAGCGGCGGCCGAAGGCGACGCGCTGGAGCCGCATGGCGTAGAAGCCCGTCTCCTGAAACTCTATCGAGAGGAAGAACGCCGCCGAGACGTTGACCCGCTTCACTTCGAGGCAGGCGGCGTCGCCATTGCACTGCGCGAACTCACCAGTCCAGTGTGCGAGCCCCGCGGCGTCGGGCTCACGGTTGAGGAAGTCGAGGTAGTGCTGCCGGACGAAGAAGCCCGCGTTGAAGCCGGGCGGGGCGACCGGGTTCGCGCCGTTCGCCCTGTCGTTGTCGTGGAGCAGGACGACATTCCATGAATCGGGGCCGAGCAGCGCGCCGTTCGTCGGATTCAAAAGCCTCACGGTAAACGATTCGAGCCCCTCGGGGCCGTAAGCGTCGTCGGTGATGAAGATGTCGAAGCTCTTGGCCATCTCGTAAGGCGCGAAGTGGAGGGTGCCGGCGGCGACCGCGTAGTCGGACGCTGACCTGGCCGTCCCGTCAACCGTCGTATAGTCCACCGAGAACGAGCTCGCCAGATGCCCCGAGCGCTCGACGCGCACCGTGACCTTGCCGCCGCCCTCGGCCGCCTCGTAGACGAGCCAATAGTAGGTCGGGGAGCCGCCGCCGAGCTGCGCCTCGGGGCTCGCGGTCGAGAACTTGGAGACGAACGAGTTGTTCCCGCCGTCGATGACGGGGCGGAACGAGCCGGGCGTCGTCGGGAAGTCGGTCGAGTACGTCCACCCCGTGACGTAGACCTGCCCCGCGCCGTCGGCCACGACGCCCGAGACGTACTCGGAGTTGCCGCCCCCGCCGAAGCTCGTCGTGAACAGCGTCTCGCCCGAAGGCGACTCGCGGTTGACGCACACCTCGTCGTACCTGTTCGTCCAACAAATCCACGCGACCGCCGCGACGCCCGACGGCTCGACGCTCAAAGCGCCGTCCGCGCTCCGGCGCGTCGTCAGCTTCTTCGAGAAGAGCAGCCTGTTCCCGATGGGGTTGAACTTGACGAGGAACTCCTTGAAGTCGCCGCCGCGCTCGCAGACGTGGGGCGCGGCGTAAGGGTTCGACGCGGGGAAGCAGCCGGAGCGCGTCGCGCCGGTGACGTAGACGTTCCCCGAAGAGTCGATGCCGATGTCGTTGCCGTAGTCGTCGCCGTAGCTCTCCGGATCGCCCGAGCCCGCGCGGCCGCCGAGGAAGGTCGAGAAGGCGAGCCCCGAGCCCTCCGGGTTGAGTTTCGCCGCGAAGGCGTCGAGGGTGACTATCGCGCCGGGCGTCGGCTGGTAGGCGTTGACCACGGGCAGCTCCGGCGGTTTGCTGTTGAACGGGGTCGTCATGCCCGTGATGTGCGCGTTGCCGCCGGCGTCCACGGCTATGGCCTGCGCGACGGCGCCCGGGAAGTAGGTGGAGTAGACGAGCGCCGTGCCCGACGGGTTGAGCTTGGTGACGAAGCTCGCGGCCGGCGTCGTGCGGAACGCCCCCGGCGTCGTGGGGAAATCCTTCGAGGTGGTCGAGCCGGCGACGTAGGCGTTGCCGCCGGCGTCCACCGCGATGTCAGTCTCGGGCGTCATGGGCCAGCCGGGCTCGGACGTCATGGGCCAGAAGGTCTGCCCCGGTGTCGGCTCGGCGCCCGAGCCGCCGAGGTAAGTCGAGTAGGCGAGCGCGGAGCCGGCGGCGTCGAGCTTGAAGACGAAGGAGTCCGCCCGCACGTTGAAATCGGCTTCCGTGCACGGCTCGACGGTGCTGCCGCAAGTCTTATCGAAGGCGTCCGGCGAGGTCGGGAAGTTCAGGGAGTTGGTCCGGCCCGTGACGTAGGCGTTGCCGCCGGCGTCGAGCGCGATGGCGTAGCCCACGTCCCTGCTCGACCCGCCGCCGACGTGCGTCGAGTAGGTGAGCGCCGTCCCCGACGGGTTGAGCTTCATGACGACCACGTCGCCCGAGCTGTCCGTGCCCGTGACGTACGCGCTGCCGGCCGCGTCCACGGCTATGTCGTTCGACTTGATCGAAGTGCCGAGGTAGGTCGAGTAGACGAGCACGGGGTCGATGACCAGCTCGCGCGCGCGGTCGTAAGCGCCGAGGCGGAAGCCGACCTCGCCCGAGTTCGTCAGCGTGTAGTCGCACGCGACGTAAGTCCTCGCGTCGCCTTCGCCCTGGTAGGCGACCGGCCTCGGCTGTCGCACCTCGCCCGCGCGCGTGTGCAGGACGAGCGTGCCGTCCGGCTCGACGCCCGCGCGCGCGGCGCCGTCGAACCTGACTTTGACGCGGCCGGCGTCCGCGCCCGGGGCGATGACGAAGTCGTATTCGAGCCGCCCGCCCGTGCCGTGGAAGACGAGATCGACGCCCTCGTAAAGTCCCGCGTAGACGACCCGCGCGTAGTTCTCGACGCCGGTCACCCAGCGGCGCGGGTCGCGCCCCTTGAGATAGTTGCTGACGGCCTCGGTCAGCCCCAGACCGGCCGGGCGTGCCTCGCGGTTCGCGCCGGGGAAGCTCATGCGGAGTTGGCCCGCGCGCCCGCCATCCGCGTCGCGCAACTTCAGAGAGAGCAGCGCGCCGTCCAGCCCGAGCGCGAGGGTGTAGCCCGCGCCGCGCGCCAGATACCTGACGCGGGGCGCGGCCTGCCCGCGGTTGGCCTCGAAGGTCAGCGGCAGGCGGCCGAAGTCCGGCGTCGCGTGCGCGCGCTCGTCGGTGTGCGCGGCGTCCCGCGGCTTCTCGGGCGCTCGGTCGTCGCGGCGCGCGAACGAAGTCTCGGGGGTCTGCGCGAGCAGCGCCGCGCAGAGGAGCGCGACCGCGCAGGCCGTGGATGTCGGGAGGCGGGGCATAGATTCTTCTCCTCACAAGCAAAAGAGGCGGAAAGCTTGACGCGGCGGCGGAGCACGGCCGCGCGGTCGAATTTGGCGCGGATTCTACTCCCGGCGTCGGAGATTAACAAATTATTGAACGGCAGCGGACACTCTCGCCACGCCTCCGCTTTATAATCAGCAAACATTCGGAAGAGAAAGGGAGAGACTCTATGAAGATTTTGTCTGCGGGCGGAGGCACGTCCGCGCTCGTGCTGGCGCTCGCGCTCGGCGCGTCGGCGTGCGGCGGCAAAGATGACAACGCCAACAACGCGAACGCCGGGCGCAACACCAACACCAACGCCACCACCGTCGCCACGCCGACGGCGACCGCGACGCCGGTCACGGCGTCCGAAGACACGGCCACCAAGAACAAGACCGAGGCCGCGCTCGCGAAGGCGGGCGTGAGCGGCGTGACCGTCGAGGTCAATGAAGGCGTCGTCACGCTCAAGGGCGACGTGCCGAGGGCGAAGTGGCAGGACGCGATGAAG
This sequence comes from Pyrinomonadaceae bacterium, assembly GCA_036399155.1. Classification (GTDB taxonomy): domain Bacteria; phylum Acidobacteriota; class Blastocatellia; order Pyrinomonadales; family Pyrinomonadaceae; genus QHXN01. Next base: position 503 of record DASWNR010000375.1, on the reverse strand, counting down.
GCCGCCAACGAGTCCGGCGCCAAGCGCGTCATGAACCAGTTGAACGATAAGAAGTAGGGGGAGGTACTATGGCTGTCAGGGAGAAATATCAATCGCTCATAGACCTCGCCAACCAGGGCGGCGTCTCCAACCTGCAAGTCAGCGAGGAGGGCGATGTGCTCCACGTCTCGGGCACCGCGTCGAGCGAGGAGGCCAAGCAGAGGCTCTGGGACGAGTACAACCGCATCGACCCGGACATGCGCTCGGGCGACCTCGTCATGAACGTCGAGGTCGGCGGCGGCGCGGGCGGGCGCGAGGAAGGCGGCGGGCAGACTTACACCGTCAAGTCGGGCGACTCGCTCTCCGCAATCGGCCAGCGCCACGGCGTCGCATGGCGCGACATACACGAGGCCAACAAGGACGTGATCGGCGACAACCCGGACTTAATCAAACCGGGTCAGAAGCTGCGCATCCCGCAGAAGTGAGAAGTCAGTAGACAGTAGATAAGAAACAGGCGGCGCGTC
>DASWNR010000374.1:0-4230 GCA_036399155.1 Pyrinomonadaceae bacterium | reverse complement strand
ATCGTTCTCTCGCGCCGTCTGCCGGATGACGCCCGACGCCTCCCGGTATCCGTGCGACGCCGCCGGACTTGATGCCGAAACCCGCGCGCGTCACTCCGCGTTCTGCGACTCGTCGCCGACATAGGGCGCGTCGAAGATGTTCTCTCCGTCGAGGACGCGACGGCAGACCCGCACCACGTCTTCGGCCACAAACATCGAGTGCTCGAAACCCGCCAGAGCTTTCTCCACGACATAGACAGCCCACGCGCCGCGTCGCAGGCGGTTATCCGGATCGAAGTAGTAGATGAAGTCTCCTTCATCGTCGGCGAAGACGAGCATTCCGGCGAGTCCGGGGGAGGCGTCAGCCCCCGTGTTGAACTCCGGCAAATCGCGCAGCGGATAGAAGAAGATGCGCGCCTGCGCTCCGTGTAGAGAGCCGCCGTCGGCATACGGAAAGAGCTGCCGGTAGGCTTCCTGCAAACGGCGTTCGAGTTTTCGCTCGACGCCGACCAGTTCTTCTTCCGGCGCGGGTTCTTCCGGCTTCCATTCGCTGCCTTCGTGCGCGCGCAGCAATGGGACCAACTGTGTCGTCTCGGCCATCAACTCTTACTTCCAGTCTCCGAAGATACTCTGGATCAAACTTTTGTCCTTGATGTTGTTTCTCAATCTCCTGAAATAGGCGTCGGCCTCTTTGAGAATCTGATTGATAAACTCCTCCGGCACTCCGGCTGTCTGCAAATCTTTAATCACTTCGGCGCGCTCCTCCGCATAGGTTCGCGTGTTGATGTTTTTGCCGCGTTCGCCCTGCCGCGTCGTAATCTTCCGGTGCGGGGAATCGCTGTAACGGTTGCGCAGGAGGATGCAGGGTTCGTCGGCTGTGCTGTACTTAAGATTGGAATGGATCAGTTTGTCTTCGGGAATCTTACCGAGGCGAGCCTTCGCCCACGCGTCCTGAATCGGGTGGTGCGCGTTGAAGAAGCGGTCGCTGCCCGGAGCCTCTTTGTAAGGCGTGATGCCGTACTCTCTGGCGACCTTGCCCGTGGTCGTGTCGGTAAAGACCCAACGACCCGTCGGGCTTTTCGCCACCACATACTTGCCGCCGTCTTTGCTGGCGAGTCCCGTCGCATCGTTGTATTTGAAGCCGTGCCGCTCAATCAGTGACCTCGTCGTATCGTCAATCGGGAACTTCACCTTGGCGGCGGGCGACGAAGGTTTGTCGGCGGGCTGCTGCTTCTTCGTGGCAGGCTCTTTGGCTGCGGCGGCCTCTTTCGGTTTGGAAGGTTCGGTCGCAGGGTCGGCCTTCTTCCCGCCCGCGCCGCTGCCCGACGTGGCGAGCGCCATCGCTTCTCCCGCCCCCGCCCCAATGGCGACGACCGGAACAGCCTCCGCCCCGATGGCGACCAGTTCTCCGCCTCTCGTGATCGAGACGCTGGCGAGCGAGGGGAGTTGTCCGGCCTTGGCCGCCCCGGCTCCCATCGTGCCGATGAGGGCGATAATCTGGCCGGTCAATTCTCCGATCATAATTGACTGGCGTTCGGTCGGGGCTTTCTTGAACTTGTCTATCCAGTCCGCGATCAATTTCCTGAGGCCGGGGATAACGTTTTGAATGGCAGTGATGATCTCTTTGTTGTATTGATTGAATTTTGCGCCGTTATCGAAGAACCCGCCGAGGAAGTAAACGGCGTATTTCACGATCCCGTAGAGCAGCAGCACCAGCCCCTCAATCATGCCCACGATGCCTTCGCCCGCGCCGACCACGATCCCGATGACGGTCACGATGAGGGTGATGACGATGTCAATCAACACGTCGTACACGTCGATCAGACTCTCGTAGGTGGCGCGTTCCGACTCGGACATCTTGGCGGCTTTCTTACGGAAAGGCTCAAGGTGGGATTTCTTGTATGAGCGTATCCCGGCAATGAGCTTGTCGTAGGCGGCCTCCTTCAAGTCCGTGTACCAACTGCCTTGAATCGTCTCCTCCGGGTTGCGCGTGATTCCCGCGTAGCTCGCGGGAGCTTGCGATTGCTGTATGACGTGGGTGAGTTCGTGCGCCAGCAGTCTCTTCCCGGTGGTTGTCTCTGGCGAATACTCGCCCTGCTGAAAGGCGATGTCGGAACCGAGCGTGAAGGCGCGTGCGTTGAGCCTGCGCGTGAGGCTCGCGGCGGGGGCGTCGGTGTAAACGCGCACGCCGCTGAAGTCGAAACCGAAGCGCGGCTCGAAGTAGTCGCGCACCGGGGCGGATAAAGCCTGACCCGCTCCCAGATCGGGCAGACGCCCCGGCACGGCGGCTGGCACTTGCGGCAAAAGCCCTGTCCCTTGCTCTTTAGCTTGGAGCGTCGTTTGCTGTCCTTTCGTCACGCCTCCACGGTAAGGCCGGTTGTCGTTCGCTTCTCCCGCTCCGTCGGAAGCGACCGGCACTTTAGGTTCGGGCATGCCCGTGATGGCTTCGGCCATGCGGTCGGCTTCCTGCTCGTAGATGTCGCCGGGGCGACCGATAGACAGCTTCGGTTGAATTCGCGCGGGCGCACTTGTGTGCTGCACGCGCATGCGGCTGAAGTCGTGGCCGAAGCTCGTTCCGGCTAATGAGCGCGGTGCGCGGTCGGGCGATTGATCGGGCGATTGATCGGGCGATTGAACGGCTGCTGGCGGCAGTTCCTCCTGCACGACGGGCGGCGCAGAAACCGCTCCGGCTGACGATGCGGACGTGACAGGGATGTTGGCCTGTCTTTGGATGACGGGCGCGGGCGCGTGCTGCGAGGGGGCAGACGCGGGCTGGCGCACGACTCCTTCGGCCACGCGGTCGGCCTCCTGCTCGAAGCTGTCGCCGGGTTGGCTGACCTCAAGTTTTGGTTGCAGGCCGAGGAGGCGTTTGCGTCCGCAGTCGTCGCACGCGCCGGTCAGGCCAGCAGAGCCGCCGCTCCCGCAGGCGCACTTGCGCTGCAAGAGGCCGGACTGCGCCGCAGGATTACGAAGACTCGATATTTTTTGCGGCTGTGCCGCGACGCGTTCACTCACGCCTGTCCCTACCTCTCTCCCGCTCAAAACCGAACTTAAAACTCAAGGCTTCTTCTGCTCCTTCGGACACTGCCAGATTGACGGGTCGATCTTCTCGGCCTTGACGAAGGTTGGCGGCTCTTCCAGATAGCTCTCGCCTTTTCTGGAAGGGCGTTTGAGCGGCGAGCCGTCGGAGAGTTCGAGCTTCGTCGTGTTGGGGGCTTCGTGGCCTTTGATCTCTCCCTCGTCGGCGTCCTTCCCCGACTCGTCCTTCGGCCTGCCGTAGATTTTAGAAACCTTCTTTTCTATCGCCTCTGCGTCGGGGCTTTCCGCTCCGGTATTCTTGTCGGACTGGCGCAGAGACGGCGAATCGAGGCTCTGTCTTTCTTCTGGAAGGCCGCGCTTGATCGCCCACTTCACCTCCTCCGTGTAGGCGTCAACCTCCATCGTGAAGTGGGTCTTTCTCATGTCCTCGGTCTGGTTCTGATGGTGCACCTCATGGAAGATGGTCTGTGTCGCGGCGTTACAACTCGAACTCTTGAGAATACCGACCAACCTCTCGTCGGGCTTGTTGACCCCGGACGGGTGGACGACCCGGTGGCTCCATGACTTGCCATCGAAAGTCCACTTCTTGACATCGATGCGCTCTATCACCTTCACGTCGAGCGTGGGAAGCTGTGCCACGATGGAGGCGTCCTGAGCGCAGAGAAGTCCGAGGACGCAGGGCGCGTTCCAGCCCGGCGCGCCTTTGTCGTCGAACAATTTGTTCTCGGTCATGATGGCTCCGACGGGCGGCAACTCGACGCCGAGCGGGACGATGGGATAACCCTGCGGCCTGACGATGCCTGCGACGACCGTGTCGCGCGCGCTCTCGAAGTTCTTCCCCGACTCGAAACGCCGATAGTAAAATTCGCGCAGGCGGTCGCCAATCGCGTCCGGCACATCTTCTGCGAGACGCTTTCCGGTGACGCCGCCCGCGCCGAAGATGTAGCTCAACTCGAAGTTGTAGGAGCGTTCGAGCAGTTCGAGGATGGCGTCCTCGTCGTCCTGCATGGTCGGGCCGTCGAGCATCTCGTGAATGAGCAACGCCTTGCGTTGCGCCGTGAGCACGAACGGGCTGCCGCCCTTTCTCCATTTGTTGACGATCTCGCGCGCCTTGTCGTCGCTATCGGGATCGCCCTCGATGTCGTTCATCTCGTCGAGTTTCTTGAGGTAGTCTTGAAGCCAGCTTTCGGGGAAGCCGACGGTGCCGAGAAC
>DASWNR010000373.1:0-2117 GCA_036399155.1 Pyrinomonadaceae bacterium | reverse complement strand
CCTCAACTGTTCGCTCTCGCCGAGCATCTCCGCGTCGCCGGCCGCGTCGCGCGGCAGAAGCCCCGGGGCTTCACTGTCGCCGCCGCCGCCGGTCGTCGCGCCGAAGCCGAAGTCCGAGAGCGTGCGCTCGTAAGTGTCCGGGTCGAGCGACTCGGCCGTGTGCGCGAAGTAGTAGTTGCACGAGTTGGCGAGCGCCTGCGCGGGGCCGAACGCGGTGCGGTAACGCGGGTGCGAGCAGTTGATCTTGAAGTCGCGGCGCTCGTAGCCGCCCCGGCAGTTGAGGCGTTCGCCCTCGGCGAGCGAGCCCGCGCGCAGCGCCGCGAGCATCGTGAAGGGCTTGACGGCGGAGCCGGGCGGGGTCACCTCCTCGAAGGCAGCGCGCCCGCCGGCGAGCGCGCGCACGCGACCCGTCCGCGCGTCCATGACGACGACCGCGCCCTCGCGCCCGCCGAGCGCCCCGCGCGCCGCGGACAGCAGCGCGGCGTCCGCCTCCGCCTCGCTCAAAGGCGCGGCCGCCGGCGCGGCTTCCCTTCTGGCGAGCGAGACGAACAGCAGCGCGAAAGGCAGAAGACAACACGCGGAGATTAAGAAGAGCTTCCGCGCGCTTAGCGCGTCAACCCAACCGCCCACCGCCCGCTGCCTGCTGCCTGCTGCTTTACTCATTCCGGCTCTTCTTCGAGGACTTTCACGTCGGAGCGGAAGCGCTGGTAGTTGGTGAAGCTGATGGTGGCGCGCAGGCGCGGGTGCTTCGCGCCCTCCATGACGAACAGCCACTCGGCCGTGTCGGGCACGAGCAGCGTCTGCTCGGGGTCTTTGAACGCCTGTCGGCGGAAGGTGACGGCGTAGTCCTGGTTGGTGTACCTGATGTGTCGCGACGGGCCGAAAGCTCCGAACGCGCGGGGGCTGTCGAACTCGAACGGCGCGACGAGGTGCTGCTCAAGGCGGAGCACGTCGAAGTTCTCCGCGTCCACCCAGAGCAGCAGGTAGACCGGCGCGAGCGCGCGGAAGCTCATCCCCGCCCCCATGAGGCGGCGTCGCCACTCGGCCTGCGGCGGCGGCTGCCCCGGCCGCAGCGCGCGTATGCGGTAGGCGGCGCGCCCGCCGATACGTTCCTCGGCTTCGAGCGTGAACTCGCTGAGCCTCCGGTGCTTCGGGAGCAGCAGCCCGAGCGACTGGACGTTGTAGCCGTACCAGGGCACGCGCCGGTCGCCCTTCGCGGGCTTGCCGTCCACGGTCTTGAGCCGCCGGACGCTCTTCGGATAGAAGTCGTCCTCGTCGGCCGAAAGCTCCTCGCGCAGGACGACGGTCTCGAAGACGAACTCCTTCGACTTCTTCGGCGTCGTGTCCTTGCCCAGCTCCTCGTCGCGGAGCGTCTCGGTGAAGGTGATGTGGAAAAGCCCCGCCTGATACTTCGCCACCGCCTCGCCAGCGCGCTCAAGGATGCGCGCCAGCCGCTCGTCGGCCGCCGGCGGCGTCGGGGGGGACGTCGGCGACGCCGCCTCTTCCTGCGCGCGCGCCGCGACGCACGCGCCGAGCATGAGCGCGAGCAGCGCGGCCTTCGACACGCTTCTCTTATTCATAAAGCGGTTCAGGCTTGCAACTGCGGCGCGGCGGCGGTCGCGTGCTCGGCGGGCGGCGGCGCGGCGGCGGGCTCGGGCGTGGCGGGAGCCTCGGCGAGCGGCGGCGTCACGCGCGCGAGCGCGCCGAGCGTGATGAGCCAGCCCGTCAGCGTGAGCGCGAAGGCGAGCGCGAGCCGCAGGCCGAAGATGAAGAGTTCCGCCGAGCCGTTCGAGACCGCCGTGCGCGTGTAGATGACGAAGTAGGGCGTCAGCCCGAAGACGACGAGCCCGAGCGCGTAGACCAGCACCGACCTCGGCGCGAACGCGCGACCCGCGACGCGGTGGAGCGACTTCAGCGTCGCCCCGAGCCCTTCGCGCGCGGCCGCGAGCCACAGGTGCGCGGCCAGGAGCGGGAGCGCGAAGCCCAGAAGCAGCAGCCACAGCGACGACGCGAGCGCATCCTGCCAGTGTAGCGGGACGGGCCGGGCCTCGACGACGCCCGCGCCGACCGAGTGTGCCGGGGACTCCTCGATTCGCGGCAGCCAGCCCGGGAACTTG
>DASWNR010000372.1:0-5009 GCA_036399155.1 Pyrinomonadaceae bacterium | reverse complement strand
GTCCTCGACCTCGCCCTCGGACAGGGCGACGGCCGCGTGGCTGCAGAGGTTCTCGATCGCGAAGACCTCGGGGCCCTCGGGCGTGTCGTGGCGCGCGACGGCCACGTCGAGGTCGCCGACGTGGCCGTCGCGCGCGTCAAGGTTCTGAGCGGCGACGTGAACGTCCGCCGCGTCTCGGAGTCGGTCGAGGTCTCGTGCCTGAGCGGCGACGTGTCGGTCGAGGATACGAGCGGGCCTGTGCGCGTCGTCACCGTGAGCGGCGACGTCGAGGCGCGCAACGTCCGGCGCGTCGCGGCGGGCGACAACTTCGAGGCGCGCTCGACGAGCGGCGACGTGACGCTCGAAGGCGTCGCGCACGGACAGGTCTCGGGCGCGGCCGTCAGCGGGCAGGTGCTCTACACGGGCGCGCTCGCGCGCGGCGGCTCCTACGACCTCAGCACCATCTCGGGCGACGTGATGATGGAGCTGCCGGCAAACTCCTCTTTCACCGTCCACGCGAGGGTCGTCGTCAGCGGCGAGATAGACACGGACTTTCCCGTCCGCATGACGCACGGCGGGCCCGGCACGGCGGCCCCAGACCCGTCCGACAGGCCGACGCCGGCCCCGACGCCGAGGCCAGCGCCGAGGCCAACGCCGAGGCCGGGCTCGGCCACTGCTCCCACCCCGGCCCCAATGCCGCCAGACCCGCCCGGCACGCCGAAGCCCGGCAAGGTCAAGGTTAAGGGCAGAACTCCGGGAGAGCCCACCTCCGCGCGGCTCGACGGCACGGTCGGCACCGGCGACGCCGTCGTCAACCTCAGCTCCTTCAGCGGCTCCCTCTACCTGCGAAAGAGATAAGTCCCTCTAAGCCGGGAGCGCGGGCACAGTAGCCCGCTTGAGCGCGGAGCGCGAAAAAGGAGAGCCGCCTTATCTCAACCCTGAGTTAAAGCGGCTCTTAAGTTTTCGCGCCCGCGGCGCTCAAGCGGGCTAGTGTGCCCGCGCTCCCGGGGAATGGGGGCCTGATTACCCGGCGAATTTTTTTGCCACGAATCGGGCGCGCGCGGTGTTTCCTCGTTGGAAACAGACGGAAAACTTTGAGACTCGGAATCCGAGGAGGAAGAATGAAGCGCACAGTCACACTCACCGCCGCCGTCACGGTCGTCGCGGCCCTCGCGGCCTTCGCGCAGGGCTTCGCCGCAGTCCCCGGCCCCGCGCGCGTGCTCACGCCCGAGCCCCGGCAGCAGAACGAGTTCCGCTGGCACGAGCCGCTGGCCGCCGGCCGCGTCATCGAAATCAAGGGCATCAACGGCAACGTCGAGGCGACGCCCGCCTCGGGCGGCGAGGTCGAGGTCCTGGCCGTCAAGCGCGGCGGCCGACGCGGCGACCCCGAAGACGTGCGCATCGAGGTCGTCCGCCACGGCGAGGGCGTGACCATCTGCGCCGTCTACCCGGCCCCGGAGGGCCGCCAGCCCAACACCTGCTCGGCCGGCCCCAACGACCGCTCGCACGTCGAGAACAACGACGTGACCGTCAACTTCACCGTCCGGGTCCCCGCCGGCGTCCGCTTCACGGGTAAGACCGTCAACGGCCGCGTCGAGGCCGAGAACCTCTCGGCCGACGTGGAGGCGCGCACCGTCAACGGCGGCGTCAACGTCTCGACGGCCGGGCTGGCGCGCGCCTCGGCCGTCAACGGCTCGATCCGCGTCGTGATGGGTCGCGCCGACTGGTCGGACGAGCTTGAGTTCAAGACCGTCAACGGCGGCATCGACCTGAGCGTCCCCGCCGGCTTGAGCGCGCAGGTGCAGGCCAGGACCGTCAACGGCGACATCTCGACCGACTTCCCCATAACCGTCACCGGCACCTACAGCCGCCGCCGCCTGTCGGGCACGGTCGGCTCAGGCGGCCGCGGCCTGCGCCTCGAAACCATCAACGGCAGCGTCCAGCTCCGCCGCACTTAGCGAGGAAGCCGTCGGCTATTAGCATTTAGCTTTTAGCCAACCCTCGGCAATATGTTTTAAGCTAAAAGCCAACGGCTAATAGCTAACAGCTAAAAAAGGAATCGTCATGTTCAAGAAGCGTTTCATCCTGGGTTCGTTCGTGCTGGCGGCGCTGGCGCTGACGGCCGCCGACGCGTCGCTCGCGCAGTCGAAGCCCGAGGCGACCGAAGAGTTCCACCAGACGTACCCGCTCGGGGCGGGCGGGCGCGTCAGCCTCCAGAACATCAACGGCGCCGTGAAGGTCGTCGCATGGGATCGCGCCGAGGTCAAGGTGGACGCCGTCAAGCGCGCCTACACGGCCGAGCGTCTGCGCGAGGCGCAGATTCGGGTCGACGCCTCCGCCGGCCGCGTCCGCATCGAGACCGAGTACCCCGATTCCACCCTGACGTGGAATAACCGCGACGGCGAGCGCCACAACAACCCCGCGACTGTCGAGTACACGCTCACCGTCCCGCGCGGCGCGACGATTGACGAGATAAACCTCGTCAACGGCGACCTCGCGCTCGAAGGCTTGGCGGGCTCGGTCGAGGCTTCGTCGGTCAACGGCCGCGTGACGGCCACGGGGCTCACGGGCCCCGTCCAGCTCTCGGTCGTCAACGGCCGGCTCGAAGCGACGCTCGACGCCCTCGGCGATTCGGGGCGCGTCACGCTCTCGGCGGTCAACGGCCCGCTCGTCGTCACGCTCCCCTCGGACGCGAACGCGACGCTCCAGGCCGACACCGTCCACGGCGGCATCACGAACGACTTCAACCTGCCCGTCCGCGTCGGCGAGTACGTCGGGCGCCAGCTGCAAGGCCGGCTCGGGGGAGGCGCCGCGCGCGTCCGGCTCAACAACGTCAACGGCCCCATCCAAATCCGCCGCGCCAACGACGGCCGCCAGCCGAGCGCCGTCACCAACCTCCTCTCCGAGACGCGCGGGCGCGGCGACATCGACGCCAACGTCGAAGTCGAAGTAGAAATCGACGAGGACGACATCAAGGACGCGGAGCGCGAGGCCGCGCGCGAGACTTCGCGTGAACGCGCGCGCGACGACCGCGAGCGCCAGCGCGAGCAGCGGGAGATGCAGCGCGACATCGAGCGCGTCACGCGCGAGGCGACGCTCGCGGCGGCCGAGGCCACGCGCGAGGCGGCCCGCGCCTCGCGCCTGGACGAGACGACGAGCGCCGCCATCAGGGAGGGGCTCAAGGAAGCGGGCAAGGCCGGGGCCATCTTCGACACGGCGCGCGCCTCCGCGCGCGCCTCGGCGCGCGAGTCGAAGTCCTATCCCGTCTCGGGGGCGCCGCGCGTCCGCGTCGAGACCTTCGACGGGGCGATTAACGTCCACGCGTGGGACAAGCCCGAGGTGATGTACACGGCCGTCAAGCGCGCGACCGACGAGCGCGAGTTACAGGGCATCAAGCTCTCCGCGCAGGCGACGGGCGGCGAGGTCACGCTCCGGGCGGAGTTCGACAAGTCTTTCGCGCACGTCTACCGCGAGCAGGCGGGCCGGGTCACCTCCTACTCGTCGAACGCATCGGCCGAGTTCGACCTCTACGTCCCGCGCAACACGACGCTCTCCGTCTCGACCGGCGACGGCCGGCTCCGTATCGACGGCGTCACGGGCGAACTCGACATCCGCACGGGCGACGGCCCCATCGACGTGACCGGCGCGCGCGGCAAGCTCCGCGCGGAGACCGGCGACGGCCGCATCCGCGTCGACAACTTCGACGGCGACGCCGACACGCGCACCGGCGACGGCCGCATCACGCTCGACGGCAACTTCCGCAGCCTCTCGGCGCGCACCGGCGACGGCACCATCTCGCTCACGCTCCCCGAGGGCGCCAACGCCACCGTCGAGACCAACGCCGAGTCGGTCATCAACGACGGCGTGGCCGTCGCCGAGACCGACGGCGAGCCACGCGTCCGGCGCTGGCGCGTGGGGAGCGGCGGGCAGGTCCTGACGCTCCGCACAGGCGAGGGCCAGATCATCCTCCGCCGCCGTTAACGACGCGCGCGCCCGCCGCGTCTTACACGCCGAAAGCTCTCCGCGTCGTTCGACGCCTGCGGTTCGACGCCCGCGCCGCGCCGGTTTTATCAAGGGGAAGTGAAGAGCGCGCGCCGGAGTTCGTTGAAACATTCGGCGCGCGCCCTACGTCTTATGAGGCGCTGCGAAACGAGCGAGCGGACGCGCCCCCCGCGCCGACGTTCGCGGCGCAAGTCCAAACCGACAAAAACAGATCCAGCGAGCGGTACGCGCAAGCCCCACACGCGCGGCCGCCACTCCCGAGCCATGATGAAAAAAGTCTCGTCCGCCGCCGCACTGTTCGCACTCGCCCTGACGGTTTCGCTGGCGCCCTCGTGGCGCGAGGCTTCGGCTCAGGAGGTCGCGTCGGCGCGGACGAAGGCGGGGGCGCGGCCGGCGGCCGGCGGCGGCGCGCGCCTGCTCAAGCGCATGACGCTCGGCACGGCCGAGACGCCCGAAGGCTCGCGCGTGCGGCTAACCTCGGACGCGGCGCTCGAAGGCGTCGAGACGTTCACAGAGGGCGGCCGCTTCTTCGTCCTCGTCCCCGAAGCCGACGCCACGGTGCTCGCCCCGGGCGGCACGGCGGCGCGCGGCTTCTCGCGCGTGGAGGCCGGGCAGCAAGGCGACGACGCGCTCATCGCCTTCACGCTCGCGCCGGGCGTGACGCCGCGCGTGCGCTCAAGCTTCAACCGGCTCGAAATCGTCTTCGCGGCGCGGCCGGGGCAGCAGCCCGCCTCCGGCGGCTCGCAGCCCGCTTCGGGCGACGCCCCCGTCGCGGCGGCGACCCCGACGCCCACGCCGCCGACGCCCACCGCGAACAGCACGGCCGGCGGGCCTTCGCCGGCGACGGCCACCGCGCCGGGCGCGGCCGCCGGGACGAAGGTGGCCCGGCTCGCCGCGCTGCGCACGCCCGAGAAGATGGAGGCCGCCTCCATCGGGCGCTTCGACGCGCCGCCGGTCATCGACGGCAAGCTCGACGACGAGGTCTGGAAGTCGGCGTCCCTGTTCAAGGACTTCGTGCAGTACCGCCC
>DASWNR010000371.1:0-10794 GCA_036399155.1 Pyrinomonadaceae bacterium | reverse complement strand
ATCCAGTCGAGCGCGCAGACGCCGGTGTCGTCGATCTTGTCCGCCTGCGCCTTCCAGTTCCACTCGACCATCGCCAGCGGAAACCTCGGCGAGTTGGCCGGGTTCTCGGGTTGCCACAGCAGCCATGTCTGAAATCTATCGTCGGCCGAGCGGTAGACGAAGCCCGTCGCGAGCCCGCCGGGGCTGTCTTCCGAGTCGAAGGTTTTGGTCCCCGGCAGAGTCACCCATCGACCGGCCATCGGGTCGCGACTGTCGAGGACGAAGCCGTCGCTCTTCAAACAGTCATCCCTGTCCTGTGTGTCGCGTCGCTGCCGGCGGGCGTTAACCAGTTGCAAGTATTCGAGCCTGCCCGCGCAGGGCACCTCCACCTCCGAGTGGAAACTCATGCCGGGGCTGCCGGGGACGCCGAACGACAACTCGCACCCGTCGTCCACTTCCCTCATGGTGATGGGGCCGGTCTTCTCCGCCTTCAGAAAGTTGAGCTTTGGCATGCAAGGCGCAGCCGTCGTCTCATCCTGCGCCTCGTCGGACGAGGCCGCGTCCTCCTGGTGCTTCTTCGTCTTGTTGAAAAGGTGCTGGGACTTGGCAGCCTGGCTGTTGGCCCCGCCGCCGACGTTGAACTTCTGGTCCTGTATGCGTGGGGTAGTCACGGGTTGTTCCTGACCTTCGGCCGCCTTGCCCTCGGGCGCGATGATCTCGCCGGACACTTTCTTTAGCAGGGCGTTGTTGTCAGTCTTGTCGGTCGTCGCGGACTCGGCCAGCCAGCCCCACGTCGCCATCCCTATGATCTTCTGCCCGCCGCTGCTCTTGAACCGCAGGAAGAGCTTGTATGACTCGCTGATCGAGATCGTTGAGATGTAGCCGAACACGCTGCCCGTGCCCTGTGAGGGGCTGTCGTTCATCGCGACGATTTTGAGGTTCGTCTTACCCGTACTGACGAGCGTCGTCGGGTACGGGTCGTTGCCGTCGAGCGCCTGGCCCGTGTTCATCACCAACTGGCTCCCGTCCTTAAAGACGATGACGCGGGTCGCCTGAACGTTCTGGACGAACTCCAGTCCGGCGCAATCTTTGGGATCGAGCGCGACGGCCGCGACATAATTGACGCCGGGGCTCTGCTGCGGGCTTTCGCCCCTCGTCCTGCCGGCCTGAATGAACTGCTGGTTTTCGGCCTCGTAGATTTGCACGTCCCCCTTCGTGCGAAGGGTGAACGCCTTGAGTATGCCCGCGCACGCTTCGACCCGTGCGGCGTCGCCCTTCGACTCGCCGCCGCCCTCCTCCATCTCGCCCCCACCCGCCGACGGCTCCGCCGAGACGCGAAACCGGCTCCGGCCTAATCCGTCCCCGCGGCCGTCATCCATAAAAGTCTGTTCGGCGGCGCGGGGCGCGGTCAGCCTGCGTGCGGAGCAGGACTGACATTGGCCGCTGAAGCCGGGCGCGGCGCCGCAGTCGCACTTGCGTTGCAAGAGGCGAGAGGGCGCGGGCTGTAGGTCGCGCGTCGCGCCGGGTTGATTTTGTTGTTGCGTCAACGCCTTCATGTCTGCCGACCGCGGACGCGTCCCTCGTTCAGTTCAGGTCGAAGTAGACTTCAAAGTGGCGCTCGTCAATGCGCCTGCGGACGTAAAGCTCCTGCCACGGCGAGGCGTCGCCGACCGAGATGTAGGGTCGCGGGTCGTGCTCGCCGACGAACTCGCCCGGCGCCAGCGGCCCGTCAGCGCAGAGCGTGCCCTCAAAGTTGCCCTTCCAGCCGCCCGTACTTTTCAGGAGCACGAAGTGGCGCCCGTCGGACGTGCGCAGCGCGTGCGCCGTCCTGCGCCCTCTCAAAGAGGCCACCCGCGCGGGCACGTCGAGCACGCGCGCAGCCCCCGGCGGTAAGTCCTGCTCGGCCGCCCAGCGGAGAACCGCCTCGCACGCCTCCGGCGAGCCGCCGCCGCCGAAGAGCTTCTCGCGCACGAGGCCCAGCAGCTCGCGCGCGATGTGCAGAAAGTAGCCCGCCCCTTCCGTCACAGACCGGCTCACGCTTACTCCTCCTCAAACCCCTAACGCCCGCCGCCGCCGGTGTAGTACTGGTTCGGGTGCCAGTTCACAAGGAACGACCCGCCGCCGTAGGGCGTGGGGCAGATGGGGCGGCAGTTTGAGCGGTCGCCCGTCGGCGACGCCGCCGAGGGCCAGTCGTCGTAACCGGCCTCGGCCCAGTCCCGCGACGCCTGATAGTTTGCGGAGGGCGAGCCGAGCCCCGTAGATTTCCAGCTCCCCTTGTAAAGCCGTATGAGGTCCAGCATGGACGAGCGCGTGAAGCGCGCGACGCCCGTGTTTATCAGCATGATGCTGTAGTAGTAGTCGCGGCAGAGCTTGCACATCACGCCGAAGATGACGTAGTTGACCGAGCCCGCGTAGTGGCAGTCCTCGTCCACCTGTACGGACGCGCCGCAGGCGGGCGTCGCGCCCTTCGTCGCGCAGGGCGGGCGGTAGTTCTGGTGTATCCAGTCCTGATTGTGAAGCTCGACGATGTCCCACGCCATGCCGCCGGTTCTGAGGCTGTCGAGCGCGTCGCAGGCGTCCTCCTTCTGTGAGGGAGACCATCCGCCGAAGGCGCTCTTGGTGTCGGCGATGGCGTCGGCGACCGGGCTCGTCACGTCGGGGCCGCAGACGAACTTCGGCACCTCCGCTGTCACCTGCATCTCGGGCATGTCTATCACCGTGGCGTGCGGGACGAGCTGCAACTCGACGCGGCGGTTCAACGCCAGCGTCGGCATCGAGTTGGTTTCGCCCCGCCCGACGGCGGTCATCTGCGCGGCGGGGATGCCGTCGGCCACGAGCATCGCCTTGACCCGGTCGGCCCTCTGCTGCGAGAGGTTCTGGTTGGCCGACTCGCCGCCCTCCACGCTGGCGTAGCCGTAGATGTTGACGTGCCCTTCGGCGCTCGTCCGGGCGAGGTAGGCGCGAATCCTCTCCAGCGAGTGCTGATAGTGAATTCGCGAGTCCGTATCGGAGTCGGAGCGGAGCTGCGTCGAGTTGAGGCGGAACCAGATGGCGGGCATGTTGTAGTCGTGTGGGTCGTCGGCCGGGGCGGGCTGCCGCTGCAAGACGGCGCGCGCGACACGCGCGGGCGAGAGCGACGCGCGCGCGGGTTCAGCAGACGAGAGCGCCGCGTCGGCCGCCGCGTCGGCCTCGCGCTCAAACGGGTCGTCGGCCGGGCCGACCGAAAGCTCGCCCGAGGCCGAGATGGCGCCCCCGCTCTGCTGAACCGTGTGGGCCAGCTCGTGCGCGAGGAGCCTTTGCCCCGCGGGCGAATGCGGCGCGTACTCGCCCGCACCGAAGACCACGTTCTGCCCGACGGTGTAGGCGCGCGCGCTCACGTCGGCCGCCGAGCGCGCCGCGCCGGCGTCGGTGTGGACTCTGACCCGGCTGAAGTCGTGGCCGAAGCGCGGCTCCATCAGGGCGCGCGTCCCCTCGTCGAGCGGGCGGCCCGACGAGCGCAGCGTCCGTTGCACGGAGGGCGGGACCGCCTCGTGCCCGACCTGCGGGCCGGGGCCGCGCTTCATCCGCAGCTTCTGCCTGTCGCAGTCGGAGCAGCGGCCACCAACGCCGCCCGCGACGCCGCACGCACACTTGCGTTGCAGCAGGCCGGGGCGCGCGGTCGCGGCGGGTTGCGCCGCGACCGCGGCCGTCACGGTCTTTGCTCTTTTCGTCAAACCAGCATCCTTCTCCCGCGTCGCCTGCGAACGCTCAGGGCTTCTTCTTCTTCTTACAGACAAGCTTGTCGCCGTAGGTGAGCCGGTTAGCTTCGGCCCCGCTCATGTCCTCGCCTTGATAGATGTCTATCTTCCTCGCCGAGCCCTTGAAGTCACCGCCCGTGTCCTCGCCCACCCGTTCGCCGATGTCTTCGATGAAGATGGCCGTGCCCTTAGGGATGAACTTAAAGTTAACCGCCGCCGTCCTCCCCGCCGTGGCGCACACGCCCGAGGTCGCCGTCTGGGCGCAGCCGACGACCTCGAAACATTTCTTGCCCGAGTTGTAGTGGATGTATCTGCCGTCGAGCGACTTGCCCGACCCCTCCATCGTCACGCCGTACGGCGCCTTCTCGGTTTCGTTAAGGAATCTCTCGCGGAACTCCCCCTTCAGCCCGCAGGGGTCTTTGACCATCACCTTGTCCGAGAACTCCCTCTCGTTGGCGAGGACGTAAGAGGTGACGGTGAAGGTGCCGAGGTTGTCATAGTCGGGCGGGCATTGCGTCTTTGTCGTGTAGGTGAAGGTGTCGAGGTCTTTCCGCTCCCCGGCCGTTACCTTGTACATGCCCTCTTTATGCCCGACCCGCTTCGAGGCTTCCGCCTCGCCGGCCGCCTTCGCCTCCGCCTCGGACAGGGCCTTGTAGTAGACGCCGAACTGCTTGTCGTCCACCTTGTAGACTTCGGCCGTGACCTTGACCGCGGTGAACTTGCTGACCTGCGCCTTCGCCGCCGCCTCGCCGGGGAAGCAGGTCTTCCAGATGCGATAGCCGGGCCTCGGCGGTATCGCCTCGGGGCACTTCGGGGTCACTGTGACGTACCACGAGCGCGCGAATTTGTCCTCCTTCGCCGCGGCCGTGTGCTTATCCCCGACCTGCTTCTGCATGCTCACCGCCGCGGCCTGCGCCTCTTCCTTTGACAGAGGGTAGTAGTGGAAGGTGAAGAGCTTACCCTCGGCCACCACATCGTCGGCCTTGACCCGGAGCGCGCGCACGCGGTCGAGCACGTCCTGCGCCTCCTTCTGCGTTTTGTAGTTGAAGCGCCATTTGACCTGTTTGGCGCCGGCCAGCGGGGAGGCCACCACGGTAGCCGTTTTGGATGCGTCCCCGCCGGGCTTCGCCTTGTCGTCGGGCTGCCTTTGCAGCCGCGCGGCCGGAGCGGCCGCACGGGCCAATGGCGACGCGCCGGTGTGGCCCGTTTGCGAGAGCGCCGCGTCGGCCGCCGCGTCGGCCTCGCGCTCGTAAGAGTCGGCGGCGGGGCCGACTTCGAGGCCGCCGGCCGGGAGGCCGACGCCCGCGCCGCCCGTCTGCTGGATGGTGTGCGCCAGCTCGTGCGCCAGCAATCTCCGGCCCGCGCCCGACTGCGGCGCGTACTGCCCGCGGGCGAAGACCACGTCGCGCCCGACCGTGTATGCGCGGGCGCTCACATCGGCCGCCGACTCCGAAGCCTGCGCGTCGGCGTGAACCCTGACGCGGCTGAAGTCGTGGCCGAAGCGAGACTCCATAAACGAGCGGGTGCCCGCATCCAGCCCGCGGCCCGGCGAGCGCAGTGTCTCGTGCACCGAAGCGGGGACGGTGGGGCGGCTTTGAGACCCGTCGGCTTTGCGCCGCACAGACAGCTTCTGTTCGTCACACCTGGCGCAGCGGCCGGTAGCAGCGCCGCAGGCGCACTTGCGTTGCAGCAGGCCGGGGTGAACGCCGGGGCGTTCGTGCGGCGAGGGCGTTTCGGGTCGTGTCCTCATCTGCATTTCGTGTCGAACCCCCCGTAGACGGCCTGCGCGATCTGTTCGCCGGTTGAATCGGCTTTGGCGCGGGGCGCGGTCTGAAAGGCGCCGCCGTCGAGGCGCGCGATCTCGCCGCCGCGCGCGAGCAGCGCGGGCGCGCCCCGCTCGGCGAGCAGCCGCGCGAGTTCGAGCTCGACGGCCGCGGCGATGTGTTCGCGCTCGTGCGGAGCGAAGCCTTCGAGGACGAGCTCCTCGATGTGCAGCTCGATGTCGGGCCGGCGTTCCTGTCCGTCGCTCCGCCTCATGTCCAGCCTCCCGTCTCGGCGTCGGTGAGCGGCTTGTCAATCTTGGCGTACTCCTGCCGCGCGGCCCTCAACAGGTGCGACATGCAGACCGGCGTGCCCTCGTCGGCGGCGTTGAAGGCGGCGTGGAGCGCGATGTTGCGGATGTTGCCGCCCGGCACGTTGAGTTTTGAGAGGCGGTCGAAGTCGAGCCCCTCGGTCGGCGCGCCCGCCGGGAAGCAGCGCCGCCAGATTTCGGCGCGCTGCGCCGCGTCCGGGAACGGGAACGGGACGACGAACCGGATGCGCCGCAGAAAGGCCGTGTCGAGCGCGCTCCGCAGGTTGGTCGTCAGGATGGCGAGTCCGCGGTAGGCCTCCATCCGCTGGAGGAGATAGCTGACCTCGATGTTGGCGTAGCGGTCGTGGCTGTCCTTGACCTCGCTCCGCTTGCCGAAGAGCGCGTCGGCCTCGTCGAAGAGCAGGATGGCCCCGCCCTCCTCGGCCGCGTCGAAGACGCGCCGCAGGTTCTTCTCGGTCTCGCCGATGTACTTGCTGACGACCGAGCTGAGGTCTATGCGGTAGAGGTCGAGGCGCAGTTCGCCGGCGAGCACCTCGGCCGCCATCGTCTTACCCGTGCCGCTCGCGCCCACGAAGAGCGCGCTGATGCCGAGCCCGCGCCTGCCCTTGGCGGCGAAGCCCCAGCCGTCGTAGACGAGCGAGCGGTGGCGCACGTGCGCGACCACCTCGCGCAGAATCTGCCGCTGTGCCTCGGGCAGCACGAGGTCGTCCCACGCCGCGGCCGGTTCGAGCCGCTGCGCCAGCTCGCCGAGCCCGTGACGCGCCTGGACGCGGCACGCGTCCCACAGCAGCCCGGCGAGCCCGGGGGCCCCTTCGCCCTCCGGCTCCGCGAGCCGCCTGAGGGTCTCGGCGCCCGCGGCGCGGATGGCCTGCGCGCCGAGGTCGAACTGCGAGAGCACCGCCTCGACCTCCCCGTTCAAAGCCTCGGCCGGCGCGCCGAGCGCCTCGCGCCAGAGCTCGCGCTGCTCGGACGTGCCGGGGCGCTCGACATCGAAGGTGAAGATGGGTCGCGCGTGCGAGCCGGCGCGCCCGCGCTCGCGGCCGGCGATGATCAAAGGGCTGTTGAGGTGCTCGACGAGGTACGCGGCCGAGCGGGCGCCCGCGGAGTCCGGCGCCTCCGCGCCTTCGCAATCGAGCAGCAGGGCGAAAGAGCCGAGCGCCGCCTCGCGCTCCCAGAGCCGCGTGAGCGCGTCGAGCTCGGCGGGTAAAGTGGGGACCGCCGGCGCCGACATGACGGCCATGTTCATGCCGAGCAACTGACAGGCGGCCGCGGCGATGGCGCGCCGGCTGGCCGCGTCGGCGCCGCACAAACGCACGACCGACATAATTCTCGGGTCATCTTCGCCGCGCGCGCCCCAGAGCGCCGCCAGACGCTCGGCCAGCCTCTGCTGCGAAGGGACGAGCGCCGGCCGACGACTCTCCACCTCGACGACGCCCGCGAGCCGCTCGTCGAGGTGCTGCACGCCGACCAGGTAGTGCAGCACGCGCTCGTCTACGCGGAGCGGAGCGGTCAGCAGCGAGTCGCCGCCGCCGAGCTCTATCAAGCGCCAGCGGCGCAGCGCGGCGGTCGGGGCGAGCGCGTTCCAGTGCGCGCAAGGGAGCGCGTCCAGCGCGAGGCTGAAGGTCGGGGACGCGCGACGCGCGCCCTCGCCCTGGGCCGCCTCGCAGAGCGCGGCGAAGGAGGAGTCGAGCTCAACGCCCGCGCACAGCAGCAGCACGTCGCGCTCGAAGCGCGTGAGGCCGAAGCAGTGGCAGAGCGCGTCGAGCGCCGGGGGCGCGGGCATGTCGCGCGCGGCCTCGCGCAGCGCGAGCGAGGCGGCCGAGTCTGGCGCCGCCTCTTCGAGCGCGCCGACCTCCCCGGCCCCGCGCCCGGCCGCGGCATGCTGCTCAAGCAGCTCGCGCACGACGGCCAGCGCCGCCCGCAGGTAACGCTGGTTCGCTTCGTGCCAGTCGGGACGTTCGCTCATGCGGGAATCGCGACCTCCGTCACGTTGCCGGGCGCGGTCGGGAAGAAGATGGGCGGCCTCTTCGAGCGATCTACGAGCAGGCTCTCCGCGCCGTCCACGCGCAGCCGCAGGCGGTACGTCCCGGCAGCGAGCGAGGCGATGATGAAGGTCAGCGTGTCGGTCTGCGCGTCGTGCGCGTCGGCCTGTATCTCGTGGCCGCCCAGGACGAGCGAGGCGCGCTGTTCGGGTCGCACGTCGGGCACGCAGGTGATTTCGACCATCACCACGTCGTCGTCGCGCGTGGCGCCGGCGGCCGTGACGCGCGGCGCGAGCGCGAAAGGCAGTTCGCTCGTCACGCGACGCTCGCCGCCTTCGGTGACGGCGACCGAGAGCGTGTAGACGCCGGCCACCCAGTTCCGCGGGTCGTTCGCCGGGGTGGCGGTCTGAAGTCTGACCCGCAGTCCGGTCTCGGTTCCGCCGGCCTCCGGCGTCAGCTCGAATGAATCCGCGAGACGCGGGCTCTCGACGAGCACCGTCTCCGCGTCGCCTTCGAGGTTGTAGCCGGTCACGGTCAACACCTCGCCGAGCCGCGCGCTCACCTGCTGATCGGGCGGGTCGATTGAGATGAGCGTCGGGAAGGGCGGCAGCAGATCGGGTCGCACGATGACGCCCGAGTCGGCCGCGCCGCGCGTCAGCACGGGGAGCGGCGAGCGCCCCGGGTACTCGCTCTCGATGAGCACGACCGAGGCGTGGTAGACCGCCGAGGGCCGATAGTTGGAGCGGATGGCCGCCCAGAGGTTCGAGCGTTCCTCCGAGTTCATGAAGTGCTGCGTGATCTTTATCAGCTCGACCTGATCGGCGAGGTCGGAGACTTCCCCGATGGTCCGGAGCGCGGGCAGCACAACGCCTCCGCCCGACAGGATGCCGGCCAGCACGCCGCGGATGGCCTCGCGCGTCAGCACCGGCCACTCGTGCAGCAGCTGCATCGCGTAGCCGAGCAGGATGTCGGCCTCGTAGCTCTCCTGCCCGTAGGCGGTCAACAGATAGTAGAGGTCGAGCGCCAGCGGCGGGTTGGTCAGGCGGTCACCGCGAAAATCGCGTGAAGGCTGCGCGGCGTTGCGCCAACCCGCGTTCGGCTCGACGTAGTAGAGGAAGAGGTTGAGCGAAACGGCCTGCTCGGCGTCAATGAGGTCGGGGGCGAGCGCCGAGACACTCACCTGCTTGCTGATCGCATCGTTGACGCCGTTGAGCGTCAGCGTGTTTTCAAGCAGGCGAGCGATGACGGCGGTGACGGAGGCGATGGCCAGCGGGTTGCTCATCCACGGCCTCCGTTCTGCGAGCGCAGGTACTCGTCGAGCGACATTCGCGGCGTGGGGCGCACGGGCTTACGGGCAGGCGCGGGCGTCGGCGACGTCACGGCGCGCACCTCGACGCGCCCGATGGTGACGCGGATGACAGGCGCGGGGGGCTCGGGGACGGACAGCCTGATAAGGTCGGGCGCGGCCGGCGCCGAGTTGACGAGCAGGGGGAGCGCCTTCTCGTCGGGGCGTGAGGTCGCGGATTGCCCGGCTGAGAGGGGCGCGCGCGCGTCGGCCGGGGCGTCATTTATCGTGGGCGCCAGCGACGTTGTTGTGGGCGCCAGCGACGCCTCCGCGCGAAAGACGCGCGCGTCGGCCTCCGCGTCCGTCGCGGAGTGAAGGAAGGAGACGTCGGAAGAGTCTGTTCGTCGCGTCTGCCGCGCGTCGGGCGGCGCGGCTTGAGGCCGCGCGGGCCGGACAGGCGCGGGCCCTTGCGGCGCGCGCGCCTGCGCCGACAAAGGTGTTTCGGGCGTCGAGCGTGGCCCGGCCGCGGCGCCCGGGTTGGGCTCGATGACAGGCGTGCCGGTTTGCGTCTCCGACTGCGGACGCATCTCGGTCGAAGGCCGCAGAGGATTTCCTGACGTCGACTCTTCAGACGGACGGCTCCGCTGATTGCCGCGGCGCGCGACCTGTCGCCGTTGACGCGAAGCGGACTCCGAGCCATGCCGCTCCCCGGATCGCCTCAACTCGTCCGCTCCGTTCTGAACGGGAGAGGCCGCCTCCACGGGCGCCTCCGTCCGCGCCGAAGGCACGCCGTCATGCTCGCCCGTCGGCAACCCCTGCGCGCGCTCTTCAGGGTAGGGCGCGGCTACCGGCGCCGAGCGCCCGTCCAGCGTCTCGTAAGGGTGCGCAAATTGCGGGCGCAACGCCGCGGTGGTGTTGCGGCTGCGCGCGATGAGGTTGCCGAGATAGTCGTTCATCCCCTTATCATTTCGAGGTAGAGGCGGCGGCGCTGTGGGCTCAGGGCCAGCACGTCCGCCTCACGCCAGCCGTAGGCCGAGGCGAGTAGATGAACCTCCTGCAAGGTTCTGCGCGCCGACGCCTCGACCTCGCTCCAGAAGAAAGAGACGATGTCGAAGAGCGCCTGCCACTCGCCCCCGCACGCGGGGCAGTTCACAGAGACGCGCACGTCGCCCTGCGGGTCGGCCTGCGACATCCGTTCGCTCACGCCGGCGACCACTTCCGCCGGCAGACTCTTCGGCTCTACCTCCGAGCCACCGAGCACGACCGAACCGACGCAACGCTCGAAGAGCCGGAGGCGCGCCTCCGAAGGCCCGGCGCAAGAGGTAAGGTCGAGCAGGTCGAGGCTGTTGGGCAGCCGGAAGCTGACCTCGTAGTCGCCCACGCTCGACTTGAAAACGTCCCCCGAACGGGGCCCCGGCCCGGCCCGAACGTCGGAGGCGTCGAAGGCCAGCTCAAGCCGCTCGCCGCACCCGGCGCAGTTGACGCTACTGACCAGCCGCGGGCCGAAGGTCAGCTCGCGCAAACTCAGCAGGCTCGCATCACGCCGACCGACGGGCATGCGCGCCAACGCGTCTGGCTCTGCTTCCGGGGCCGCGGCTTCGAGAAGCAGCAGGGCGCGGCCCACGGGCGCGGCCGCGCGGCCGCGCTCCCAGACCTCAAGCAGCTCGCTCGATGACAGCGCGCGCATCTTCTTTTAGTTCGCGGGCTCGGTGAAGGTCG
>DASWNR010000370.1:0-8323 GCA_036399155.1 Pyrinomonadaceae bacterium | reverse complement strand
GATGTTTTCGACGCCGAGTTCGAGCGCCTGACGCGCGGCCTCGCCGAGCGCGAAGATGCCCGCGAAGTGCGGGCACCCGGTCTCCGCGCGCGCGGCGGCGTCGGCGCGCAGCTCGTACGAGTCGTTGTGCATCGCGAAGGGGTCTTCGACGCTCATCCAGCTCATCGCCCGAGGCCGCGTCCGCTCCAAAAGCTCGCGCGAGATGTAGACGAAGCCCGCGCCGTAGCCCGCCAGCATCCACTTGTGCCCGTTCGAGCAGAGCGCGTCTATCTTCATCCGCTTCACGTCGATGGGAAGCACGCCCGCCGACTGGCTCGCGTTGACGACGAAGAGGCTCCGCCCCTTGCCCGCGCCGATCTCCGCGACCGGCATCCGGAGTCCGTTCGAGTACTGGACGTGGCTGAGGCAGATGACCGAGCGCCCTTCGCCCTCGGCGGCCGCGAGCACGTCCTCCGCGCTCACGACGCCCCCGCGCGCCCCGACCATCCGCAGGCGCGCGCCGCGGTAGAGCCACGGCACGGTCGTCACCGGAAACTCTAGCTCGCACGAGACGACGCGCGGCGCGCCTTCGAGCGCGTCCACGATGAGGTTCATGCCCGCCGAGGCGTTCGTCGTGAAGGCTATCTCGTCGGGCTCGGCGTTGATAAGCCGCGCCACGTCCGCGCGCGCCCGCTCGCGCCGCGCAAGCCAGTGCTCCCAGAGGCGGTCGCCCGACTCCGCAGTCTCGCGGTAGAGCCGCGCGGCCGCCTCCGCCACGCGGCGCGAGACGGGGCCCGCGCCGGCGCTGTTCAGGTACGCGTAGGTTTCCGTGACCGGGAACTCGGCGCGCACGCGCGCCCAGTCGAGCCCGCCCCCGGACGTTGAGCTTATATCTCTCGTCTCTGTCGCCATGATTGATGCGTGCTTGACGCTCGACAACTCACAGACTATCTTCGCAGCACTCGCCACGAACAGACTTTTTTCTGACGGAGCACCGAACCAGATGCCAGAAACAGCGGCCGCCCCGGCCTGGGCCATACCCGGCTACCTCGAAGCGCGCGAGGGGCGACTCTTCATCGACGGCGCCGACTCGGCGGCGCTCGCACGCGACTTCGACACGCCGCTCTTCGTCTTCTCCGAGCGGCGCGTCCGCTCGAACGTCGGGCGTCTGAAGGCGGCGGCCGAAGGGGTCGGCCACCCCGTCCGCTTCTTCTACGCCTCGAAGGCCAACTCGACGATGGGGCTGCTCTCGGTCGTCCGCGACGCCGGCATCGACTGCGAGGTCAACAGCGGCGGCGAGCTTTTCAAGGCGCTACGCGCCGGCTTCCGCCCCGACCAGATCGTCTTCAACGGCACGAGCAAGACCGTGCAGGAAATCGACGAAGCGATCGGCGCCGGCATCTACTCCATCAACGCCGATTCGGTCTACGAAATCGAGCTGATTGAAGCACGCGCCCGCCACTTGGGCAAGCGCGCCCGCGTCGCGCTCCGGCTCGTCCCCGAGATAGGCACGCGCTCGCACCTCGGGCTCCAGACCGCGCTGATGACCTCGAAGTTCGGCATCACCTCGTCCGAAGTGCTCGACGCCTTCCGACGCGCGCTCCGCTCGCCCGAGCACCTGCACGTCACGGGCATACACATCCACGTCGGCTCGCAGACGCCGGACGTCGAGCCGTTCGCCGCCGCCTTCAAGACGATGTGGGAGCACCTGAAGACCGTCCACGAGGAGTCGGGTCACGCGCTCGAACACATCAACCTCGGGGGCGGCATCCCCGTCAACTACCTGCGCGACCGCTCGCAGGCCGACGAGATGCCACTGAGCGAGCGCGAGATGCTCGGCGCGGAGCTTGAGCCGACCGACGTACTCTCGGCCGCCCTGCGCGCGGCGCGCGAGTCGGCGCGCACGGCCTCCGCCGAGCACCTGCTCGAACGCGTGACCATCCTGCTTGAGCCCGGCCGCAGCGTCATCGCCGACGCGGGCACGCTGCTCACCACCGTCCGCAACATCAAGCGGCGGCCCGAGACCGGCGACGTGTGGCTCCTGACGGACGCGGGCTTCAACCTCCTGCTCTCGATGACGACCTACAAGTGGTACTACCACGTCGTCTCGGCCTCGCGCGCCGACGCCCCGGCCGACGAGCCGTACAAGGTCGCCGGGCCCTTGTGCGACTCGGGCGACGTGTACTTCGACATCGAGCGCGGAGGCCGCCTGCCCGACTACCGCAAGCTCCCCGAGGGCGTGCGGCCGGGCGAGCTGCTCGCGCTCCTCAACACCGGCGCCTACACCGTCGCGCAGATGTTCCCGTACAACGGCCGCCCGCTCCCGGCCGTCGTCCTCGTCCGCGAAGGCGGCCGGCCCGAACTCATACGCCGCCGCGACACCTACGAAGACCTACTCGCCAGCGAGGTCTGGTAAAGAGCGGCGTCCGGCGGCGAGGGCCTGCCGGCCGCGGGAAACTTTATGTCCGAATCTCCGAACAGAAACTTGACGCTGGTGCGCGGGCTGGGGCTCGTGGCTGCGGTGTCGATCATCATCGGGAACGTCATCGGGACGGGCGTCTTTCTGAAGGCGCGCGTGATGACGTGCAACGTGGGGACGCCGGGCAAAGTCCTCATGGTATGGGTCGTGGCCGGGCTCCTGAGCCTGGCGGGCGCGCTCACATACGCGGAGCTGGCGGCGATGATGCCGCGCGCGGGCGGCGAGTACGTCTTCATGCGCGAGGCTTACGGCCGGGGCGCGGGTTTCCTGAGCGGGTGGATGCAGATTCTCATCGCCAAGACCGGCTCGCAGGCGTCGGTCGCGCTCATCTTCGCCGCCTCGCTCAACGACCTGACGGGCAAGTCGGTCGCCGGTCTAGGCGCATACGGCGTGCAGTTGACCGCGATACTCGTCATCCTCGCCATCACGCTGCTCAACTGTGCCGCCGTCAAGGTGAGCGGGTGGGTGGCGACGGCGCTCACCGGCGTCAAACTCGCGCTCGTGGTCGGCGTCGGCCTCGGCGCGTTCCTGCTGGCGTCGGGCGACTGGGGCAACTACGCGCTCGCGAACGTGGGCGGGGCGTGCGAGGGGGTGGAGCCGGGCGCGATGCTCGGCGTGGCCGGGTTCGGCGCGGCGATGCTCGGCGCGCTCTGGGGCTACGACGGCTGGAACAACCTGACGTTCGTCGCGGGCGAGATCAAGAACCCGCAGCGCAACATCCCCATCGCGCTCATCGGCGGCACCATCCTCATCATGCTGCTCTACGTCTTCATCAACGCGGCGTACTTCTACGCGCTGCCGCCGACGGCGGTCGCCAGCGTCCCCGCCAGCTCCTCGGTCGCGGCCGAGGTGACGAACTCCTTCATGTCGCCCTTCAGCGCCTCCGCCAAGGCGCTCGTCGCCGGGCTCGTCGCCGCCGCGCTGATGGCCTCGTCGGTCGGCACGCTCCACACCTCCGTGCTCACGGGCGCGCGCGTCCCCTACGCGATGGCGCGCGACGGCCTCTTCTTCGACAACCTCTCGAAGGTCTCCGAAACGACGCGCGTCCCCGCGCGCGCCGTGCTCGCGCAAGGGCTGTGGGCCTGCACGCTCGTCATCCTCCTTCAGAGCTTTGACAAGCTGACCGACTACGTCGTCTTCGGCTCCTACATCTTCTACGGGCTCGTGACGGCCTCCATCTTCGTCTTCCGCCGCCGGATGCCGCACGCCGAGCGGCCGTACAAAGCCTGGGGCTACCCCGTCGTGCCCATCCTCTTCCTGCTCGTCACCGGCTACCTGCTCGTCAACACCTTCTGGGCGGCTCCGACCGAGGCGATCATGGGGCTGCTCCTCATCGGGCTCGGCTTCCCCGTCTACTACCTCTTCTTCCGAGGCCGCCCGGTCGTCACCCCCGAGTCGGACGAGGCCGAGGAAGACTTGGGGTGAGCGCCCGCGGTTCGCACTCCCCATGGCAGCCGCCGCCTTGAAGAGCGACCGTCTTACTTCTTCAAGACGGAGTGGAGCGCCCCTTCTATCTCCGGGTGCTTGAACTCGAAGCCCGCCTCCTTCAGCCGCGCCGGCTCGACGCGCGCGCCCGCGAGCAGCAGCGCGTCGGCCATCTCGCCGAACGCGAGCCTCGCCGCGAAGGCCGGGACGGTGAAGATGGTCGGACGCCCGAGCACGCTCCCGAGCGCCTTTGTGAACTCCGCGTTCGTCACCGGCCCCGGCGCGACCGCGTTGACCGGGCCGCGCAGGGTCTCGTCCTCGACCGCGCGCCGGATGACGCCGACCAAATCTTCGAGCGTGATCCAGCTCATGTACTGCCGCCCGCTCCCGACGCGCCCGCCGACGCCGAGCTTGAACGGCGTCAACATCTTCGGCAGCGCGCCGCCTTCCGCGTCGAGCACGACGCCGATGCGGACGTGCACGACGCGAATCCCGGCCTGGCTCGCCTGAAGCGTCGCCTTCTCCCACTCGCGGCAGACCTCGCTGAGGAAGTCCGTCCCCGACGCGCTCCCCTCGTTCACGACCTCGTCGCCGCGGTCGCCGTAGAAGCCGACGGCCGACGCCGACACCAACACCGGCGGCTTCGCGCTCAGGCCGGCCAGCGCCTCCGCGATGAGCCGCGTCCCCTTCACGCGGCTCTCGACGATGCGGCGCTTCTTCTCGTCGTCCCAGCGGCCTTCCGCGATTGACTCGCCCGCGAGGTGGACGGCCGCGTCGTGCCCTTCAAGCTCTGCGGCGTCTATCTCCCCGCGCTCCGGGGCCCAGTGGACGGCCGCCGTG
Source organism: Pyrinomonadaceae bacterium (assembly GCA_036399155.1). Taxonomy (GTDB): domain Bacteria; phylum Acidobacteriota; class Blastocatellia; order Pyrinomonadales; family Pyrinomonadaceae; genus QHXN01. The sequence continues at coordinate 3,600 of DASWNR010000370.1, read as the reverse complement.
CCCGGCGCGCGAAAGCCCTGCGATCCGCCGCGCACGAGGCGCGTCACCTCGTGCCCGTCCGCCAGCAGCGAGCGAACCAGCGCGCGGCCGACGAGGCCGGTCGAACCCGTGACGATGACTCTCATGTGACCAATCTCCTCTCGGCCAGCGCCCCGCGCGCGACCTCGCGGTCGTCGAAGTGGCGCTTCTCCGTCCCGACTATCTGGTAGTCCTCGTGCCCCTTGCCCGCGATGATGACGATGTCGCCCCCGCGCGCCTCCGCGACCGCGCGTTGAATCGCCTCGCGGCGGTCAACTATCTTTAAGTAAGGCCGGCCCGCGGTTCTCAAGCCTTCTTCAACGTCGCGCAGGATGGCCAACGGGTCTTCCGTGCGCGGGTTGTCGGAGGTGGCGATAGTCACGTCGCTCAAGGAGGCTGCGGCCTCGCCCATCGGCGCGCGCTTCGTGCGGTCGCGGTCGCCGCCGCAGCCGAAGACCGTGATGACTCGGCCGCGCGCAACTTCTCGCGCCGTGCGCAGCACGCTGCGGAGCGCGTCGTCGGTGTGCGCGTAATCGACGACGACGGCGAAGTCGCCCGCGTGCGTCACGCGCTCGAAGCGCCCCGGCGCGCCGCCGCAGGAGGCGAGCGCCGAGGCGGTCGCGTCCAACCCCAGCCCGAGCGCGTGCGCCACGCCCGCCGCCGTCAGGATGTTGTAGACGTGAGGCCGCCCGACGAGCGGCGACAGGACTTCGCGCTCGCCTTCGGGCGTCCGCAGCACGAGACGCGTGCCGCCGAGCGAAGACTCGACGCCGCGCGCCGTCACCTCCGACTCGCCGTCCAGACCGTAGCGGAGCACGTCGCGTCCCGCTCGTCTGAGTTCTTCATAAAGCCGCGCGCCGTACTCGTCGTCCACGTTGACGACGGACGCGCGCGGCGGACGCCCGAGCCTGCCGTCGAAGAGTCGCCGCTTGGCGTCGAAGTACTCCCCCATCGTGCCGTGATAGTCGAGGTGGTCTTGCGTGAGGTTTGTGAAGGCCGCGACCTCGAACCGCAGCGCGTCGCAGCGGCGCAGGTCGAGAGCCTGTGACGAAGCCTCCATCACGGCGACGCGGCAGCCCGCGCCGACCGCGCGGCGCAGGATGCGTTGGAGGTCGCTCGCCTCGGGCGTCGTGTGCAGCGCCGGCTGACGTTCGCCCGCGACGCGGTACTCGACCGTGCTGACGAGCGCCGTCGGGTTCCCTGCGGCCTCGACGACCGCCGCGACGAGGTAGGCCGTGGTCGTCTTCCCGTTCGTCCCCGTCACGCCGACCAGCTTCAACTCGCGCGAGGGGTGGCCGTGAACTTCTGCGGCTGCGAGCGCGAGCGCGCGGCGCGCTTCGGGGACGCGAATCCAGCCGCCGCGAAAGTCGGCCGGCCGCTCAAGCTCGGAGACGACGCCGGCCGCGCCGCGCCCCGACACGTCATCGACGAAGCGGTTGCCGTCCGACTTCTCGCCGCGTATGGCGACGAAGAGCCAGCCGCGCCCGGCCTGACGCGAGTCGTGCGTCACGTCCTCGACCGGCGCGGCGTCGTCGCCTTCCAGCTCGCCGCCCACGGCGCGCGCCACGGCGCCGAGCGTGACCGCCTCTTCTCTCGTCAAGAAAAGTCCTCTCCCCCGGGGGTCAAATTTTATCTCTCGGAAAACTTACGCGCTGATTATAATCGCCGGCGCCGTCTCAGCAACTTCCCCGGAGAACCCGACCATGCCCTTCGCCCCGCGCACGACTTTCGTCAGCGCCGCACTCGTCGCATTAATTCTCGCCGCCGCGCTCGCCGCGTCCGCGCCTTCAAACGCGCAGAGACGGAGGAGAGCGCCGGCGCCGGCCCCCGCGCCGGCCAGAGTCGAAGCCGAGTACGACATCCTGATACGCGGCGGCCGCGTCGTTGACGGGACGGGCCGCCGCGCCTTCGAGGCGGACGTGGCCGTGCGCGGCGACCGCGTCGTGCGCGTCGGCCGCGTGCCGGCGTCGGCGCGCGCGCGGCGGACGGTTGACGCGCGCGGGCTGGTCGTCGCGCCCGGCTTCATAGACATGCTCGGGCAGTCCGAGCAGAACGTCCTCATCGACCCGCGCGCGATGAGCAAGGTCATGCAGGGCGTGACGACCGAGGTCACGGGCGAGGGCGGCTCAATCGCGCCGATGAACGAACGGCTCGTCAAAGAGGACGAGGCTTACTACAAGCGCTACAACCTGACGGTCGACTGGCGGACGCTTCACGAATACTTCCGGCGGCTCGCGCTACAGGGCTCGGGCGTCAACCTCGCCACCTTCGTCGGCGCGACGCAGGTGCGCGCCTACGTCGTCGGCTTCGACAACCGCGCGCCGACCCCCGAAGAGTTGGAGAAGATGAAGGCGCTCGTCGCCGAGGCGATGGAGGACGGCGCGCTCGGCCTCTCGACCTCGCTCCAATACGTCCCCGCGCGCTTCGCGAAGACCGACGAGATAGTCGAGCTGGCGAAGGTCGCCAGGAGGTACGGCGGCATCTACGCCACGCACCAGCGTAGCGAGGCGAACGGGCTCGACGCCTCGCTCGCGGAGGTCTTCGAGGTAGCGCGGCGCGCACGCGTCCCCGTCGAAATCTGGCACCTCAAGACCGCGTACCGTAAGAACTGGGGGCGTATGCCGCAGGTGCTCGCGCGGATTCGCGCCGCGCGAGCGCGTGGGCTCGACGTGACGGCCGACGTTTACCCTTACACCGCCGCCTCGACGGGGCTCGCCGCATGCCTGCCGCCGTGGGCGATAGAGGGCGGCGTCGATAAGATGCTCGCGCGCCTGCGAGACCGCGAAGTCCGCCAACGCATCAGGGCCGACATCCTCAAAGATACGAACGAGTGGGAGAACATCTACCTCGGGAGCGGCGGCGCGTCGGGCGTGCTCGTCGGCTCGGTCGTCAACCGCTCGCTCGAAGGCTTGCAGGGCAAGCGCGTCTCTGAGATCGCGAAGGAGCAGGGCAAGGACGAGATCGAAGCCCTCTTCGACATCATCCTCGCCGACCGCGCGCAGACCGGCGCCATCTACTTCATGATGAGCGAAGCCGACCTACGCGCCGCGCTGCGCGAGCCCTTCGTCAGCGTCTGCACCGACAGCGGCGCGCGCGCGACGGACGGCCCGCTCTCGGGATCGAAGTCGCACCCGCGCGGCTGGGGCTCCTACCCGCGCGTGCTCTCGCGCTACGTGCGCGACGAGCGGCTGCTCACGCTCGAACAGGCCGTGCACAAGATGACAGGACGGCCCGCCGCGCGCGTCGGCCTTCGCGACCGCGGGGTGCTCCGCGAAGGCGCCTTCGCCGACATCACCGTCTTCGACCCGGCGCGCGTCCGCGACCGCGCGACGTTCGAGGAGCCGAACCAGTACCCCGAAGGCGTCCCCTACGTCGTCGTCAACGGCCAGCTCGAAGTCGACGAAGGCCGTCGCACCGACGCGAACGCCGGCCGCCCCCTGCGCGGGCCGGGATACAGGCAAAAGTAAGTTCGCGGGCTTTCAGAACCAGAGGCCGACGACGACGGGGCGGTGGTCGGAGGCGAGCGTGTCGGGGACGGCGTGGGAGGCGTCCTCGTCGTCTTCGGGCGGGCGGTCTTCGCCG
>DASWNR010000369.1:0-12266 GCA_036399155.1 Pyrinomonadaceae bacterium | reverse complement strand
CTCGTACGCGCGCACCCCGCCTTCGGCGTTCTGTCGGAAATTTACGCGAGGGAAGGGAGTTGTATGACCTGCGCGGGCGCCACATGCTCGCCCGCCTCGGCGCGCTGCCGCCGCGCGCGGTGGCGCGCGACCGTGATGGCGCGGTGCAACTCGTCTAGCTGCTCTTCCTCGACGCGTATCGTCTTCTGACAACACCAGCCGAGGCCGTCAGTCCACGTCAGGTACCTCAGCGCGACGCACGCGCCGCCCTCCTGCTGCTCGAACGAGACTTCAACCTTCTGTTGCTTGCCGGCGCGTTCCGGGGAAAGACCCGACGCCGTGTTGCCGCCCGAGTTCATACCTTTGAACCACTCCTCTGGGGATATTCCGCGATTTCCGATCTCAATGAGTTGAAATCGGATTTCAATTTCTATTATCCGCAAGAGACTTTCTCCTGTCAAGAACATTTCTGTCGTCAGGCCGGGCGGGGACGTGCGGAGATTTTCTAGGAGCCGGCCGAGTTCTTTTCGAGGGCGGCGAGCCGGGCTTCGAGCGCGCGGATTGTGCGCTGCATCTCGCCGAGGCGTCGGAAGGCGGCGGTCGAGCGGAGCCATTCGCGGTTGTCGAAGGCGGGGATTCCCGAAAGCACCTTGCCGGCTGGGACGTTGTGGCTCGTGGCGCTCTTGGCCGTCAGCACCACGTCGTCGCCGATTTCGAGGTGGCCGGCGACGCCGACCTGTCCCGCGAGGATGACGCGGCGGCCGACGCGCGAGCTGCCTGCCAGCCCCACCTGCGCGCAGACGAGCGAGTCTTCGCCGACGGCGCACGAGTGACCGATTTGGACGAGGTTGTCGATTTTCGCCCCGCGCGCGATGCGCGTCTCGCCGACCGAGGCGCAGTCGATGGTCGTGCCCGCGCCGATTTCAACGTCGTCTTCTATGCGGACGCGGCCGGTCTGCGGAATCTTGAGCCAGCGCCCCTCCTCGTCCTTCGCGTAGCCGAACCCGTCCGAGCCGATGACGGCGTTGTTGTGGATGCTCACGCGCGCGCCGACGATTGTCCCCTCGCGCAAGGCGACGCCGGAGTGGATGACCGAGCCGTCGCCGATGCGGACGCCGTCGTAGACGGTCACGTTCGGGAAGATGCGCACGCCGTCGCCGACGCGCACGTCGCGCCCGAGGACGGAGCAGGCTCCGACCGCGACGCCCGTACCGAGCCGCGCGGTGGGGTCTACGACGGCCGTTGGGTGGACGCCCGGCTCGACCTCGGGCTCGGGGTGAAAGAGTCTGAGGGCGCGGGTGTAGGCGAGGTAGGGGTCGCGCGCGAAGAGGACTGCTATGTCTTCGCGGCCGGGCTCGACGCCTTCGGCGAGGTAGACGGCCGCGGCGCGCGTCGTCTGCACGCGCGGCGTGTAGCGCGGGTTGGCGAGGAAGGTGACGTGGCCCTGCTCGGCCTCGTCTAGCCCGGCGGCGCCGCTGACCTCTACGTCCTCGAACTTCTCTTCGACGCGCGCGCCCGTCAGGCGCGCAAGCTCGCTCAGTTTCATGCGGAGAGTTATCGCATATAGGATGTTCAAAGTTCAAAAGTTGCAAGTTCAAAGTTCAAAATTCAAGGGGAGAGTCCTTAACTTTGAACTTGCAACTTTGAACTTGAAACCTTGAACTCACATCAGGTTGACGGGGTCGATCTCGACGTTGATGGAGCCGGGGTCGCAGCCGGGGGTGTTGGCAGCCTCGCCGAGCGCCATCTCGACGAGCGTGCGGAGGCGCGGGCGGCTGCGCGACTTGAGGAGGAGTTGGATGCGGTGCTCGCCGCGCAGACGCGCGAGCGGGGCGGGCGCGGGGCCGAGCACGCGGCAGGCGCGGTCGGTGTTGGCGCGGTCGAGCGCGGCGCGCAGCAGGTCGGCCGTGGCCTGAGCGCGCGCGAGGTCGTCGCCGTGGACGAGCAGCGAGGCGAGCGCGACGAAGGGCGGGTAACTCAGGTTGCGCCGGTAGTTGATCTCCTCGTCGAAGAAGCCCTCGTAGTCCTGCGCGCAGGCGTGGCGCAGCGCGTAGTGGTGCGGGTGGTAGGTCTGTATGAGCACGCGGCCGGGGAGGTTCCCGCGGCCGGCGCGCCCGGCCACCAGCGTGATGAGCTGGAAGGTGCGCTCGGCCGAGCGGAAGTCGGGCATCGCCAGTCCCGCGTCCACCGAGACGACGCAGACCAGCGTCACGTTGGGGAAGTCGTGCCCCTTGGCGATCATCTGCGTGCCGACGAGCATGTCCAGCTCGCCCGCGCCGAAGCGCAGGATGGCCTGCTCGTAGGTCGAACGCCGCGCGGTCGTGTCGCGGTCGAGCCGCGCGATGCGCAGGGCGGGGAAGCGCGTCTGTAGAATCTCCTCAATCTGCTCGGTGCCCTCGCCGATGAAGAACATGAAGGGGCCTTTGCACGCCGGGCAGGATTCGGGCGCGCGCTGCCGGAGGTTGCAGTAGTGGCAGACGAGGCTGCGCTCGCTGCGGTGGTAGGTGAGCGTCACGTCGCAGTTCGCGCAGTTGATGCGCTCGCCGCACGAGCGGCACAGCACGAAGCTCGAATACCCGCGCCGGTTCAGAAGCACTATCGACTGCTCTCCGCGCGAGTGCGTCTCCTCGATGGCTTCGAGCAGCTCGGGCGCGAAGACGGCGGGCTTGCCACGCTCGCGGAAGACCTCGCGCATGTCCACCATCTCGGCGCGCGCCATCGGGCGGTCGGCGATGCGGCTCGCCAGTTGGAGGTAGCGATATTTGCCTAGCCGCGCGTTCTGGAAGGATTCGAGCGAGGGCGTGGCCGAGCCGAGGACGACGACGGCGCTCTCCTTGTGCGCGCGCATGACGGCGGTGTCGCGGCCGTTGTAGTAGGGCGACTCCTGCTGCCTGTAAGAGCCCTCGTGCTCCTCGTCCACGACGATGACGCCGAGGTCGCGGACGGGGGCGAAGACGGCCGAGCGCGTGCCGATGACGACGCGCGCCTCGCCGCGCTTGAGCCGCCCCCACTCGTCGAAGCGCTCGCCGGCGGTCAGTGACGAGTGGAAGATGGCGACGGCGTCGCCGAAGTGCGCGCGCAGGCGGCGCGAGAAGACGGGCGTCAGGGCGATTTCGGGGACGAGCATCATCGCCGTCCGCCCGCGCCTGAGCGCCTCGCGCATGGCGCGGATGTAAATTTCGGTCTTGCCGCTCCCCGTCACGCCGTGGAGGAGGAAGGCTTTGAAGCCGCCCTGCTCCTGCGCCTCGTTCACCTCGCGGAGCGCCTCCTCCTGCGCTCCGGTCAGACGCAGCTCCTCGCGCCCGGGCAGGCGCGCGCCGGCCAAGGGGTCGCGCCTGACCTCGCGCACGAAGACTTCGAGCAGCCCGCGCCGCTCAAGCGTCTGGATGGTCGAGGCGCTCGCGTGCGCGGCTTCGAGCAGTTCGGCGAAGAGCATCTCGCCGCCCCCCGCCGCGAGCGTCTCGACGACCTTCAACTGCGCCGTCGTCAGCGCGCGCGCGCCGCCCGCGCCGCCGGCGGCGACGACGTTCGCGCCTGACTCTTCCGTCCCTTCCGTGTTCAGGAGGCGGACGGCCTTCCTCCGCTTGGCGCGTGTCTGCGCGCCCCTCTGCCTGTGCGAGACGTTGACCCAGCCCGCCCGCGTCAGCTCGCGCGCGGCCTTCGAGGCGCGCGCCTGCCCCAGCTCGCGCGCTGCATCGCGCAGCGTGACCGAGCCGTCGACCGCCGCGATTTGCAGCAGCCTCCCCTTCGCGGTCGAGGCGCGGCGCTCGGGCAGCCGCGCCAGCTCGTCGCGCCCCTCGGGCGTGATGGCGATGACCTGATCGACGCCCGCGTTCAGACCGGCCGGCAGCGCGGCCTTCAGCACCTCGCCCCAAGGCGCGGCGTAGTAGTCGCTTATCCAGCGCGTGATTTCGAGCACCTCGGGCGTCAGCAGCGGCTCGGCGTCGACCAACTCCTCGGCGTCCTTTATCTCGGAGTCTTCGAGCCCGAGCGCGGGGTCGAGCGCATCGTGTAGCGCGACGACGTAGCCGGTCGCGAGCTGTCGGCCGAAGGGGACGAGCAGCCGCGCCCCGACGCGCGCGTCCGAAGCGAGCGTGTGCGGGAGCCTGTAGGTGAAAGTCTGCGAGAGGCGCAGCGGCAGCGCGACCTCGGCGTAGAGCGCGTGCGCCGTCGTCGCTTCGGTCTGTCGGCGTTGGTTCGTCGTGGGCATCGGGTGGGAGACGGCGCGGTGTCGCACAGGGGCTTACGTTAACGTGAATCGCGTAAAAGTTGAAGCGCGCCGGCGACGCCCGACGCCGGCGCGCGGGGGCCGGGGCGGAAAGTCCCGCCGGACGTTGACCGCCGCGCCGGTTAGGTTTAAAGTCTCCCGGCCACAACAGAAAGTTCTAAGCTCCGGCCCTCGTATCCAGGCTGCTATCGCAGACAATCTCCCGCAGGTATCAGTTGACCAAGCGCTGTCCAAATCCCCCTCCACCGTGCATTGAATCGTGAGGGGAACCCCTATCCACCCAACCCTCTTAGGAGAAATCCATGACACCGAAAGCCTACAGGATAGCTTTCCCGAGGAAATTTCGTCTCGGGACATTCCTTTCGCTGGCAATCTCCCTTTCACTTCTGACGCCGCTCGCGCCGGCGGTCGTCGGCGCGGCCGGGGCCGGGGTGCCCCGCGCCGCGACGCGCGCCGCGCTCGCCGTCGCGCCGCTCATCTCCGCCACGAAGACCGACGCGTTCCCCGACCCGGACAACGACGGCAAGGCCGTCCCCGGCGACACCATCACCTACACGGTTCAGATTAACAACGGCGGGACGGACGCCGCCGGCGTCGTCTTCGGCGACACCGTGGACCCCAACACGACCTTCGTCCCCGGCTCGGTCACGACGACGCCCGTGGCGATTGACGACGCCTACGCGGCGGTCGGCAACGTGCGTATAAACGTCCCGGCCGCGCAGGGCGTGACCTCCAACGACTCCGACCCCGACGGCGACGCGGTGACGGCGGTGCCCGCGACGACGACGAGCGCCAACAACGGCGACGTGACCGTCAACGCCGACGGCAGCTTCACGTACAACCCGGCCCCCGGCTTCGAGGGCGCGGACACGTTCACCTACACCATCGCCGGCGCTTCCGGCCCGAGCAACACCGCGACCGTCACCGTCAACGTCGCCGGCATGATCTGGTTCATCGACGACTCCGCGGCGGCGGGCGGCGACGGACGCCTCACCACGCCCTTCAGCTCCATCTCGGCCTTCGACGCGGGCGCGGCCGACCAGCAGAACGACAACATCTTCCTCTACGGCGGCGACTACACGGGCGGCCTCGCGCTACAGTCCGGCCAGGCGCTCATCGGCGAGGGCGCGACGGCCTCGCTCTCGGCCATCACCGGCCTGACGCCCCCGACCTACAGCGAACCTCTGCCCTCGACCGGCGGCGCCAACCCGGTCGTCGTCGGCCCGAGCGGCATCGCCGTCGCCACTAATAACCTCATACGCGGCATCACTATCGCGAACGCGGGCGGGGCTGCCATCTCCGGCAGCAACTTCGGCACGCTCTCCGTCTCCGAGACGGCCATCAACGCGACCGCGCAGGCGCTCAACCTCGACAGCGGCCAGCTCAACACGACCTTCCAGTCCATCTCCTCGGACGGGAGCGCGGCGGCCGCCGTCAGGCTCGCCAACATCGCCGTCGGCTCCACCTTCTCGGGCGGCGCGACGACCATCGGCAACCGCGGCGCGACCGGCATCGAGCTCGACAACGTCGAGGGCACCATCGCCTTCGGCGCGACGACGGTCGCGAACCAGATGGGCGCGGGCGGCTACGGCGTCAGCGTCCGCGACTCGGGCGCGGCCGTCTCCTTCGCCAGCGCCACCATCAGCGACGCGAACCAGACCGTCGCGCAGGTCGACACGACGCCCCTCGACGGCATCCCCGACAACGACGGCGACGGCGACGCCATCTTCCTCAAGAACAACACGGGGAGCTTCTCCGTCGGCGGCGGCGCGCTCACGAACTGCGGCAACGACTGCGTTGACGCGCGCGAGTCGTCGAACGTCACCCTGACGAACGTCGCCATCTCGAACCCCGGCGTGGACGTGATAGCCCCGACCGGCCTCGGCGCCGGCGGCCACGGCTTCTACGCCCTCAACCTGACGGGCACGAACGGCCTCTCGGGCGGCTCGGTCTCGGCCTTCAACGGGAACAACCGCGACGGCGTGCTCGTGACGAGCAACATGTTCTCGCAGACCTTCAACGTCGCGGGGACGCTCTTCCAGAACGCGACCGGCAGCACCGGCGTCCGCGCCACGGCCGCCGGCACCGCCAACGTCACGCTCAACGTCGGCGGCGCGACCAACAACGCCGCGACCAACGTCACCTTCGACAACATCTCCGGGTCGGCCGTCAACGGCACCTCGGCGGACACTTCGACGCTGAGCCTGAACGTCCGGAACTCTACGTTCCAGAACTCGCCCATCAACGGCAAGACCAACATTGAAGCTGGCACCCTCGGGACAGGACACGGCTCCTTCAACGTCCTCAACAACACTTTCAACAACGTCTACCGGACGGCCTCGACCGGCATTGGTCTCATCAACCTCAACGGCGCGGGCGCGGTCGTGGGCAACACCTTCTCCGCCAACGTCTCGGGCAACACCATCTCGAACGTCGGCGGCGGCACGTCCACCTGCGGCGGCACCGGCACGTTGTACTGCGCCGGCCCGCTTCAGGCCATCAACATCTTCGTCAGCGCCGCGACCAACGTGTCGGGCACCATCCTCGTTGACGGCAACAGCGTGACGGCCGCGCAGCAGGGCGGTCTCCTGCTCGACATGGCGAACACGGGCGTTGGTCTGAGCCCCATCGCCGCCAAGGTTACGAACAACACCTTCGGTACCAACGCCGCGCGCGTCGGCCTCGGCGGTGGGTCGGTTACTATCCTGTCGGGCATCCGCGTCGTGCGCCGCGTCGACGGCTCGCCCGCCGCCAACGTCCTCGTTTCGGGCAATACGGTGCGCAACGGGGTAGGCAGCGCGGGCAACATCAACAACTCGCCGGGCATCCTCCTGCGCGTGCAGAACGCTGCGACGCTTGACGTGACCGCCACCGGCAACGACGTCGACACCGACACGACCGCCACCGGCAATCTCGCCGTCGCGGAACTTCGAGCCGACACTCAAACCGCGACCTCGACCAGTTGTGTCGACGTTGCCGGCAACACCTTCGCCGGCGGGGCCGGCTTAATTACGCTGGCCGAGGTGAACGGCTCGCTCAACGTCGAGCAGGCGAGCGCCGCCGCGCTCTCCACCGCCAACGGCGGCGCCACGGTCGCCACGAACAACAACGCGACTGTTACGTCACCGAACTTCGGCGTCGCGTGCGCCGCGCCTGTGGCGTCGCTGTGGCCGAACGCGAACGGGCAGCACCTCGCGTCGTCTACGGCGGCGAAGTCGGCGCAGGTCTTCGCGTACCTTTCGGGCGCGCGCACGGCCGAAGCCTTCGAGCCAATGCCGGGCCTCGACGCGTGGCGCTCGAACTCGAAGTTGCTCGGCGGCCTCTCGTTCAACTACGCGGCGTCGAACGTCGCGCTCGGCTCCGGCCTGACCGACACGGTCGTGCGGCCGGCGCGTGAGGCGGCCCCGGCCGCGCCCACGTTCGAGGCGGCCGCCGCCATGCCCGCCTTCTCGGGCGAGACGGTCACGGTCAACGTCGGGACGCTGCCCGCAGGGAAGTCGATGACCATCACCTTCCAGGTGACCATCGACACGCCCTTCAACGCGACGCAGGTCTCGAACCAGGGCACCGTCTCGTACACGGGCGGCTCGGTGCAGACCGACGACCCGGCGACGGGCGCGTTCGGCGACCCGACGGTGACGCCGGTCGGCACGCCCGCGACCATCTCCTGCCCGGCCGACATCAACGCCAACACAGACCCCGGCCAGTTCTCGGCCTCCGTGCCCTTCACGGTCACGGCGGGCGGCACCCCCGCCCCGACGGTCGATTGCAAGGTCGGCGCGACCAGCATCACCTCGCCGCACACGTTCCCCGTCGGCACGACGGCGGTGCAGTGCACGGCGACGAACGGCATCGGCTCGCCCGCCTCCTGCAGCTTCAACGTGACCGTCACCGACAACCAGACGCCCGCGATAAGCTGCCCGGCGAACGTCACGGCGAACACGGCGCCCGGTTCTTGTGACGCCGCGGTCAACACGGGGACGCCCGCGGTCAGCGACAACGACCCGAACGTCGCGGTCGGCGGCACGCGCAGCGACGCGCAACCCCTCAACGCGCCGTACCCGAAGGGGACGACGACCATCACCTGGACGGCCACCGACACGGCGGGCAACTCCGCCTCGTGCCAGCAGACCGTCACCGTCAACGACGCGACCGCGCCGGTCGTCACGCTCAACGGCTCGGCCACCATGACGGTCGAGTGCCACACCTCGTTCACAGACCCCGGCGCGACGGCCGCGGACAACTGCGGCGGCTCGCCGTCCGTCTCCGTCTCGGGCTCGGTCAACGTCAACGCGGTCGGCAGCTACACGCTGACCTACACGGCGACCGACGCCTCGGGCAACACTGGCACCGCCACGCGCACCGTCAACGTGGTCGACACGACCGCGCCGGTCGTCACGCTCAACGGGGCCAACCCGCTGACGGTGACGCAGGGCTCGGCCTTCGTCGATCCGGGCGCGACCGCGACCGACTCGTGCGCGGGCTCGCTGCCCGTCTCGGTGTCGGGCTCGGTCAACACGGGCGTCATCGGGACGTACACGCTGACCTACACTGCGACCGACGCCTCCGGCAACACCGGGACGACGACGCGGACGGTCTTCGTGGTCTACAGCTTCACCGGCTTCTTCTCGCCGGTGTCGAACCCGCCCGCCCTGAACGAGGTGAAGGCGGGGCAGAACGTCCCGCTCAAGTTCTCTTTGAACGGGTACAAGGGGCTGGCGATCTTCGCCCCAGGCTCCCCCGCGTCGCAGCAGGTCAACTGCGCGACCAACGTGCCCATCAACGTCCTTGAGGAGACGGACACGCCCGGCAACAGCACGCTGACCTACGACGCGAGTTCCGACAGGTACCAGTACAACTGGAAGACCGAGAAGTCGTGGGCCGGCACCTGCCGCGTGTTGGTCGTCACGCTCAGCGACGGCTCGACGCACACCGCGAACTTCAAGTTCAAGTAAACCACCCGACAAAAGGGGAGGGGCGGCGACAACGGTGTCGCCGCCCCTTTTTTTTGTTTCGACTGTAGTTTGTTTTGCCCGCACCCGGCGGGGAGCGTCTCAGCCCGAGGCGAGCAGCGCGCGCACCTTTTTGATGTCCTCCCAGACCTCGCGTTTCCTGGTCGGGTCGCGCAGGAGGTACGCGGGGTTGAAGGTCGGCATCAGGGGCGTCCCGTCGTAGTCGTGGAACTCGCCGCGCATCTGCGAGATGGGCTTTTTGGTGCGGAGCAGCGCGCGGGTCGGCGTGTTGCCGAAGGCGATGATGACCCTCGGCCGCGCGGCCGCCAGTTCGCGGTGAAGGTAGGGCGTGAAGAGCGAGAGCCACTCGGGCGTTATCTCGTCGCCCTGGCTGACGGCCTTGATGACGTTGGTCAGGTAGCAGTCCGAGCGCGCGAGGCCGATGCTCCCGAGTATGCGTTCGAGCATCAGCCCGGCCGGCCCCATGAAGGGGCGCCCCGACTCGATGTCGGGAGGGCCGGGCGATTCGCCGACGACCGCCGCCTTCGCGCCGCTCCCGCCCTCGCCGAAGATGAAGACGCGCTCCTTGAACTGCGGCAGACTCTTCGCGCGCCGGAGGAGTTCTTCGTTAACCTCCCCCAACGTCTCCTTCGACTCGGGCGTCTGCGCGCTGAAGAGTGAGTCCTGCATCGCCTGAAAAAGTTACTCGGGCTTCGTGCCCTTCGTCTCGTTGAGGTAGTCGCGCACCTTCTTCATGTCGGCCCAGACCTCGCGCTTCTTCGATGGGTCGCGCAGCAGGTAGGCCGGGTGGAAGGTGGGCATGACCTTGATGCCGCGGTAGTCCTGGAACTCGCCGCGAAGCTGCGTGATGCCCGCCTTGGTGTCGAGCAAATTCTTCATCGCCGTGTTGCCCAGGACGACTATCACGTCGGGGCGCGCGATGTTGATTTCGCGGAGCAGGAAGGGCTTGCAGGTGCGCGCCTCTTCGGTCGTCGGCTGCCGGTTGCCCGGCGGGCGGCAGCGGTTGACGTTGCCGATGAGCACGTCCTCGCGGCGGAGGCCGATGGCCTCGATAATCTTGTTGAGGAGCTGGCCGGCGCGGCCGACGAAGGGGCGGCCCGAGGCGTCCTCGTCCGCGCCCGGTGCCTCGCCGACGAACATCAGGCGCGCGGTCGTCTGCCCTTCGGTGTGGACTATGTGGTTGCGCCCCTGGTGCAGAGGGCAGCGGACGCACTCGCCGATGTCGGCGCGTATGTCCTCGAAGGTCTCGCCGGGTCGGCCGAGGCTCAACTCGTCCTGCGGCGTGATGTCGCCGAAGAGCGTCGCGCGCGGCGCGGGGGGGTCGGGTGAAGGCTTGCGGACGGGTCTGTTGGGCATGGCCGACTGGTAGAGGGTGTTTGGCGACCCCGCGTCCGCGGTCGCCTGCGGCCTTGCGGCCTGACTCGGTTGAGGGGGCGGCGGGGGCAGCGTTCTCGGGAGAGCCGACTGAGGCGGCGGCGGCGGCATCGCCGGGCGCTCGGCGCTCGCGTTACGCCTGAGCGCGGACGGGACTTGCGCGGGCGGCCTCTTCGACTCTTCGCGCGCCGCGGGGGCCGGCGAGAACGCCTCAGCGCTCAAGCCTTCGAGCCCTTCGACGCCAAGCTCGCGCAGGTACGAGGCGGCCTCGGCCACGTCCTCCGCCAGAGACTTCAAAGTCTCCCTCGCCTGCGACTCTTCATTCATCGTTTACGAAACGCATTATGCCACGAAGCACGGGAACGATGAAGCACGCATCCTTCCGCCGGGTTTCCTTGCTTCAACGTCTGTTGAGTGGGACGACGACCTCGCGGCGCGTGTAGCCGCGTGCGGCGGGGTCGAAGGCGACTTCGAGACGGTACTCGTCCGCGCCGACGCGAGTGGCCTCGAAGCCTTCGCCGGTGCCGGCGGCGTGCGGCGTCTTCAGACGCAGCGCGTATGTGCGCCCGCCGACGCCTTCGAGCAGGAGGCGGAGCGCGCCCGGCGCGGCCGTCGAGCGCAGCACGCGCAGGGACTCGCTGCGCGCGCCGGGCGCGGGCGGCTCGAAGGGGACGACGACATCCGAGCCTTCGTCGTAGGCGACGCGCACCTCGACGGGGCGGCGCACCTCGACGGCGAACTCGGCGGTCTGAACGTCGCCCACGCGCTCGACCTCAAAGCTGACGGCGCGGCCGTCGACGCGCACCGAGCGCACGCGCGCGTCGAGAGGGAAGGCGGGCGCGACGCGGAAAGTCGTGCCCTGCTTCGTCTCGCCGCCCGCGGCGGCTCCGTTCGGGCGGAGCTTGATGGTCATCTGGCCGCCGCCGCGCGCGAGCGAGAGGTCGAAGGTGTTCGCGCCGGCCCTCAGGCGTCGCACCTCGACCGAAGGCCAGTCGGCGGGAAGCCGAGGCGCGAAGACGACAGTGCGGCCGAAGTCCGAGACTTCGACGCCGAGCAAGCCCCGCACGAGCGGCGTCAGCGTCATCGCCTCCGACCAGACCTGGTGGTGCGACGAGCGGCCGAAGGGCGCGTTGAAGTCTCCCGACAGAAGCTCGGTCACGTAGCCGAGCGCCCACTGTCGCCTGAGCAGCACGTTCGACATCAAGGCCCCGAGCCCGACCGAAGGCCGCCCGTAGCGGTAAGCGCCCAACGAAGCCCAGCCGGTGAAGAGCGGCCAGACCGAGCCGTTGTGATACGAGAGAGGGTCGTATAGCCGGCTGTCGTCCGAGAGGATGCGCGCACCCCAGTCTGTCGCCAGCCGCGCGCCCCCGAGGTGGTCTATCTGACTCTGCGCGCGCCCGTCCTCCAACACCTCGAACCAGAGCGGGACGGCGGGCAGCACGGTGTTCTCGTCGTAGAGCTTCGACTTGTCTATCTCGTTCATGCGCTGCTGCCGGCGCTCGCGGTCGGGGCCGGGGTCGGCCTTGCGCGGCTCGGCGCGCGGCGTGTTGGTCGAGTAAGCGTAGAAGCCGCGCCCTTCGAGCCAGTAGGTTTGCTCGACGGCGCGGGCGGTGCGCCCGGCCGCCTCACGCGCCTCCGCGGCGAGCCTCTGGTCGCCCAGAGCCTCGGCCATCTCCTCGACGCAGCGGAGCGCCTCGACCCAGAGCCCCTGC
>DASWNR010000368.1:0-4453 GCA_036399155.1 Pyrinomonadaceae bacterium | reverse complement strand
TGCGCGAGACGCTCGCGGCCGCCGAGTTGGGCGAGTTCTCCGTCCGCCCGAGCCAGTCGGAGGTGCGCGCCGTCTTCGTCCCGCTGGCCTCTCTGCAAAGAAGTCTCGACCGTGTTGGCCGAGTCAACACGATTCTCTTCGCCGCGCGCACAGACGCGGCCGTGGGAGACGCGGCGCGCGCGCAGACCGATAAACTTAACGGCGTGCTGCGCGCGTCGGCAACGCTCGAAGACCTCGGCGTTAAGCTGCGCTGGCTCGACCCGGCGCGCGGGCTGGCGCTTGAGAGCGAGAGCGGGCTGGTGGGCGACGGGCTGGCGGACGCCGCGCGCGCGTCGGCCGGCAAGACGGGGATGAGCACGACGCCCGTCCTCTCCTACCTCGCCAACACGATCCGCGTCGGCGACCGACAGGTTCCTTATTCAATCGTCACCGCGCTCGGCGACGAGGCCTTCGACGAGCTGACTGGCGACAGGTTGACCGGGCCGAGTTCGGACGCCCTCGACAGGAGCGCCGCGTCAATCGTGCTCAACGAGTGGGCGGCGCGCGAGCTCGGCGCGAGCGTGGGCGACCCCGTGACGTTGGAGTATTACCTTTGGGAGGAGTCGGGGCGGCTCTCGACGCGCGCGGCGGAGTTCCGTCTCGCGGGCGTCGTCCCCGTCGAAGGCGCGGCGGCCGACCGCGACCTCGTCCCCGAGTACCCGGGCATCACAGGCTCGGGCAGCATCGCCGACTGGGACCCGCCTTTCCCCGTAGACCTCTCGCGCATACGGCCGCAGGACGAGCGCTACTGGGACGAGCACCGCACGACGCCGAAGGCGTTCGTCCGGCTCGCGCGCGGGCAGGAGCTTTGGCGCTCGCGCTTCGGGAGTCTGACCTCTCTGCGCGTGCGGCGCACGGGCGGCGAGACGGCGGAGCCCGCGCGCGACGCGTTCGCCTCGGCGCTCGGCGGGACGCTTGAGCCTTCGGCGGCGGGGCTCACGGTCTACGCCGTGCGCGCGGAGGGGCTCGCGGCGTCGGCCGGCGCGACGGACTTCGGCGAGTACTTCCTCTACTTCAGCTTCTTCATCGTCGTCTCGGCGCTGCTGCTCGCGGCGCTCTTCTTCCGGCTCGGCGTCGAGCAGCGTCTGCGCGAGATAGGCTTGCTGCACGCGTTGGGCTTCACGGCGGGGCGCGTCCGCGCGGTCTTTCTCGCGGAGGCGCTGCTGCTGGCGGCGTTGGGGAGCCTCGTCGGGATGCCCGGCGCGTACGCCTACGGGTGGCTTCTGATGAAGGGGTTGCGGACGTGGTGGGTCGGGGCGGTGGGCACGACCGCGCTCGAACTGCACGCGGGGCCGTTCCCGTTCGTGCTCGGCGCGCTGGGTGGAGTGGTCGCGGCGGTGCTGTGCATCGTCTGGACGCTGCGGGGTCTGCGGCGCGCGTCGGCGCGGAGCCTGCTCGCGGGCGCGCGCGAGTGGGAGACGAAGACGGCCGGGTCTTTAACAGTCGAGTCTTCAACAGTCGAGTCTTCGACGGGCGGGTCTTCAAAGCGTGCCTCGGTCTTTTCGTCGCGCCGCCTGCTCGTGCCGGCGGCGGCGCTGGTCGCGGGAGTCGCGCTCGTGGTGGCGGCGGGGGTCGGCGCGTTGGGTCAGGCGGCGGGGTTCTTCGGCGGCGGGGCGCTGCTGCTCGTCGCGCTGCTCGGGTTCCAGTCGGCGTGGTTGAAGGGTCGAAGGCGCGGCACTATCGGCGGCGCGGGGTGGCGCGCGGTCGCGCGGCTCGGGATGAGGAACGCGACCTACAGGCCGGGGCGCAGCGTCCTGTGCATCACGCTCATCGCGGCCGCCGCCTTCATCATCGTCGCGGTGGACGCCTTCCGGCGCGACGACTCGGCGGCGGCGCGCGACCGCGCGTCGGGCGGCGGCGGCTACGCGCTGCTGGCGGAGTCTTTGCTGCCCGTAGTCCACGACCCGAACACGCCGGAGGGGCGCGACGCCTTAAACCTCTACGGCGCCGGGGAAGGGGAAGCCGCGCTCGAAGGCGTCACGTTCGCGCGTTTCCGCCTGCGCCCCGGCGACGACGCGAGCTGCCTGAACCTCTACCGCCCGAGCCAGCCGCGCATACTCGCGCCGACCGACGCCTTCAGGCGCGAAGGCCGCTTCGGCTTCGGCTCCGCGCTCGACGCCGAAGGGGACGCGAAGTCGAACCCGTGGCTGCTTCTCGACAAGGAGTTTGAAGACGGCGCGGTGCCCTTCGTCGCGGACGCGAACTCGGCCGCCTACGTCCTGCACTTAGGGATAGGCGAAGACTTCATCCTGGAGCGCGGCGGAGGGGCCGCCCCCCTGCGCCTGCGGCTCGTGGCGACGCTCGCCGACAGCATCTTTCAGGGCGAGCTGATGGTGTCGGAGCGAAACTTCCTGCGGCACTTCCCCGAGCGGGAGGGCTACCGCGTCTTCCTGCTCGACGTGCCCGAAGGGCGCGAAGCGCAGGGCGTTGCGGCCGCGCTTGAGGAGCGGCTCGCCGACTTCGGCTTCGACGCGGTCTCGACCTCGGAGCGGCTGGCGAGCTTTCACCGCGTCGAGAACACGTACCTCTCGACGTTCCAGATGCTCGGCGGGCTCGGGCTCGCGTTGGGCACGCTGGGGCTGGCGGCGGTGCTCCTGCGGAATGTCCTGGAGAGGCGGAGGGAGCTTGCGCTGTTGCGCGCGGTCGGCTACCGGCGCGGGCACTTCGGGCTGATGATAGTCGCGGAGAACGCGCTGCTGCTCGCGGCGGGGTTGTTGACGGGGGCGCTGTGCGCGCTCCCGGCGATAGCGCCGGTGGTGTTGGAGCGCGGGGGCCGCCTGCCCTTCGCGTCGCTCGGCGTGCTGCTGGCGGCGGTCGTCGCCTCGGGGCTCGCGGCCTCTCTGGTGGCGACGGCGGCCGCGCTGCGCGCCCCGCTGCTCGCATCGCTCCGCGAGGAGTAAAATTCTTCGACGCGCGCCGCCCGAGTCGCGCTAGAATCTGTCGCCAACCCGCCCACGGAGGAGAAGAAGGATGCGTAAGTTACTGCTGTCGTCGTGTCTCGCGGCGCTCGTCGCGTCGCCCGCGCTCGCCAACTGGCCGCAGTGGCGCGGCCCCGATTTGAACGGCGTGAGCGCCGAGCGCGGGCTCCCGCTCAAGTGGACGGCGGCCGAGAACGTCACGTGGAAGCTCGCCATGCCCGACCGCAGCGGCTCGACCCCGATCGTGTGGGGCGAGCGCCTCTTCCTCAACGTCGCGGAGGGCGACAAGCTCGGGCTGTGGTGCGTCGACCGCTCGAAGGGCGCGGTGCTGTGGAAGCGTGACCTCGGCGGCGGCAACACGAGGATGCGCAAGCACAACATGTCCTCGCCCTCGCCCGTCACCGACGGCAGGAGCGTGTGGGTGATGACGGGGACGGGCGTGCTCAAGGGCTTCGACTTCGAGGGGCGCGAGCTGTGGTCGCGCGACATACAGAAGGACTACGGCGCGTTCGGGCTCAACTGGGGCTACGCCTCCTCGCCGCTGCTGCACGAGGACTCGCTCTACGTGCAGGTCTTGCACGGGATGAACACGGACGACCCTTCGTACGTGCTGCGGGTTGATAAGAAGACGGGGAAGACTTTGTGGCGCGT
This sequence comes from Pyrinomonadaceae bacterium, assembly GCA_036399155.1. Lineage (GTDB taxonomy): Bacteria > Acidobacteriota > Blastocatellia > Pyrinomonadales > Pyrinomonadaceae > QHXN01. Next base: position 845 of record DASWNR010000368.1, on the reverse strand, counting down.
CGAGCGGCCGACCGACGCGGTGCGCGAGTCGCCCGACGCCTACACGACGCCGGCACTGCTGCGCGTGGGTAAGACGACCGAGATCGTGGTGAGCGGCGGCGACTACGTCACGGGTCACGACCCGGCGACGGGGAAGGAGCTTTGGAGGGCGGGCGGCCTCAACCCCGAGCGCGAGCCGTTCTTCCGCATCGTCGCGTCGCCCATCGCCCTCGACGGGCTCGTCTACGTGCCGACGCGCGTCAAGCCGCTGCTCGTCTTCCGCGCGGGCGGGCGCGGCGACGTGACGAAGACGCACCTCGCGTGGTCTACGCAGAACGGGCCGGACGTGCCGACGCCCGTCACCGACGGCAAGCTCTTCTACGTCGTCAACGACCGCGGCATCGTCTGGTGCTTCGACGCCAAGACCGGCAGGGAGGTCTACGGCCAGCAGCGCCTGAAGCCCGGCACCTACAGCGCGTCGCCCGTGCTCGCCGACGGCAAGCTCTACGTGACGAACGAGGACGGCGTGACCTCGGTCGTCAAGGCCGGCCCGCAGTTCGAGGTGCTCGCGGAGAACGACCTCGCCGAGTACACGCTCAGCTCGCCCGCCGTCTCCGACGGCCAGCTCTTCCTGCGAACCTCCGGGCACCTCTACGCCATCGGGCAGCGACGGCGCTGACCCGTTTTTAAGATTGCGGCTTGAAGTACAAGACCATGCCCGCGCCGGCGGCGGCGAGGACGAAGCCGAGGTAGAGCAGCGGGTTGGGCGCGTTCTTCGGCGGGTGGAGCACCATCGAGAAGAGGACGTTGACGAGCGGCGCGCCGGCGAAGACGAGCGGCATGACGTAGGTCGGCAGCCCCCCCGA
>DASWNR010000367.1:0-10084 GCA_036399155.1 Pyrinomonadaceae bacterium | reverse complement strand
TCTTCAACGCTGATGTCTTCGCCCTGCTGGATAGTCGGCAGTTCCTCACCAGCCAATCTGTTCAGCCGTTTCCTGAATATCAGGGACGAATTTATCTACCTTTCTAGGTACTAAGGCCAAAAGTAAAAAGGCCGCCCCGAAAGGCAGCCTTCTTATCCCTGTATACAGGGTGGTTAATGGCGGAGCCGACGGGACTCGAACCCGCGACCTCCGACGTGACAGGCCGGCGTTCTAACCAACTGAACTACGACTCCGCGTGAACCTTAAATTTTCAAGGTCGGCGCGCATGTGGTAGGCACGGAGGGATTCGAACCCCCAACCTCCACCTTGTAAGGGTGGCCGTCTACCGTTGACATACGTGCCTGAAAAGAACCGCCTTAACCGAGACCAAATTTAAGCAAAGACGGCGCGTCTGTCAAGCGCCCCGCGCGACCTACAGGAGCCAGACGGGCAACCAGGAGCCAGACGGGCAACTCGTCGCCGCCGGCGGAACTCTCATCCCTGTCGGGCGTTTGAGACGGGGCGCGTTCGGCCGCGTCGGGGGGGGCGGGCTCTTCCCGGCTTTGCGCGGGCGCGGGCGACTCTCCTTCGCGCCGGCGCTCGGAGATGGGTTTGATGATGACTTCCTCGACCTGTCCGTCGAGCCTCCCGATGACCGGCATCTTCCGTCCTTTCCGTCCGCGCGCGTTTGCGGCTATATTTTACGGCGAAGGTTCCACCCGCGAGAGTTTAAGACCGTGCCCAAGTTCCCGGCAAGCTTTAAGACGTTAGCACTCGGCGCGTCCGTCGCGCTGCTCACGCTGTTCAACGCGCACGCACCGGCGGGGCGCGCGCAGGTGCGCGAGGATACTTACCAGCGCCCGCGCCGCGTCTCGCCGTCGCCGACGCCCGCCACGCCCGCGACGCCTGCTGCCAAAGCCCCGCGGGCGAGCGCGCCCGCCGCGCCCGTCGAGGTGGACGAGGACGACGTAGTCCGCATCGAGACGCAGCTCGTCTCCGTCCCGGCGGTCGTCACCGACCGGACGGGGCGTCCTCTGACGGGGCTGTCGGCCGCGGACTTCCAAATCCTGGAGGACGGCCGCCCGCAGAAGATAGCCAACTTCTCGACGACCGAAGCGCCCTTCGAGGTCGCGCTGCTCTTAGACACCTCGGGCTCGACGCGCGAGGACGTGGGGCTCATACGCCGCGCCGCGCTCGCCTTCGTCGAGGCCCTGCGCCCCGGCGACCGCGTCGCCATCCTCGCCTTCAACACGCAGAAGGAGGGGAGCGAGTCGCTCGCCACCGTCGAGATGAAATCGCCGCTCACAGACGACCGCGATCTTCTGCGCGAGGCGGTCGAGAGCGTCGGCGTGTCCAACGGCACGCCCTTCTACGACAGCCTCTCGAAGGTCGCGCGCGACGTCTTCCGCGACCGCCCGACCGAGCAGACCAGGGGGCGTCGCGCCCTCGTCGCGCTCACCGACGGCGTAGACTCGACGAGCGAGTCGGACTTCGACGAGGCGCGCGAGCTGCTCAAGCGCGCGGGCGTCGTCGCGTACTTCGTGCAGGTCAACACGGAGGACTACGTCGAGGAGCGCCTGATGCAGAACTGCGAGGACTTCGGCGCGCTCCGACTCTCGCGCACGCAGCTCCAGCGTTACCGCCGCGTCATCGCGCCCGGCGCCGCGGCCGAGGACTTCTCAAACTTCTGCCGCATGGGGCAGTTCGAGCGCATGCACGCCAGCCGCACGCTCTACCGCATGGCGCGCGACGAGATGGGCCGCCTCGCGCGCGAGTCGGGCGGCAAGACCTTCCCGGCGGCCGACCTGCGCGACGCGCGCCGCGCCTTCCGACAGGTCGCCGAAGACATCGGCACGCAGTACAGCATCGGCTACTACTCGACCAACACCGCGCGCGACGGCTCGTTCCGCAAGATCAGCGTCCGCATCCGCACCGTCAAAGACGCGCAGGTGCGCGCGCGCGAGGGCTATCAGGCGCCCCGCAGTTGAAGGCCGCGGCCGGCTCTTAAAATTTATTCGGAAGAGGACTGAAGAAGGATGACCAATCAAGGGCGAGCGTTCGAGCGCGTGACGCTGATCGTGCTCGACAGCCTGGGGATGGGCGAGATGCCGGACGCGGCGGCGTGGGGCGACGCCGGGGCCGACACGCTCGGGCACATCTGCGAGTCGCGCGAGGTTCGCTTACCGAACCTCGCCGGCTGGGGCTTGGGAAACGTGCGGCACCTGAGCGGCGTCGCGCCGGCTGAGAGCCCGCGCGGCTCTTACGGCCGCTGCGCGCTGCGCTCGAACGGCAAGGACACGACGACCGGCCACTGGGAGATGGCCGGCATCATCCTTGAGAAGGCTTTCCCCACCTACCCCGGCGGCTTCCCCGCGGAGGTCATCGAGCGCTTCGTCAGGGAGACGAACGTCCCCGGCATTTTGGGGAACTACCCGGCGTCGGGCACGGAGATTATTAAAGAGCTTGGAGAGGAGCACGTACGTACCGCCAAGCCCATCGTCTACACCTCGGCCGACTCGGTCTTCCAGATAGCGGCGCACGAGGAGGTCATCCCCGTCGAGCGCCTGTACGAAATCTGCGAGGCGGCGCGCGGCCTCCTGCGCGGAGAGCACGAGGTCGGGCGCGTCATCGCGCGCCCGTTCGTGGGCGAGCCCGGCGCGTTCAAGCGGACGGAGAACCGGCACGACTACGCCGTCGCGCCGCCGCGCGACATGCTCCTGCCCGTGCTCTCGGGCGCGGGGCTCGACGTGGTGGCCGTCGGCAAAATCTCCTCCATCTACGACGCGGCGGGCGTGACGAAGGAGCTGCCGGGCAAGAACAACGACCAGTCGGTCGACCAGACCATAGAGGCCCTGAGGGGCGACACGCGCGGGCTCGTCTTCTCGAACCTCGTGGACTTCGACATGCTCTACGGCCACCGCCGCGACGTGGAAGGCTACGCACGCGCGCTCGAACACTTCGACACGCGCCTGCCCGAGATCGAAGGCGCGATGCGTGAGGGCGACCTTCTCATCATCACCGCCGACCACGGCAACGACCCGACCTACCGCGGCACAGACCACACGCGCGAATACGCACCGCTCCTCGTCTACGGCCCGCGCGCGCGCCGCGGCGTCAACCTCGGCGACCGCGCCTCGCTCGCAGACATCGGCCAGACCATCGCCCAAAACTTCGGCCTCCGGCTCAAAGCCGGCGAGAGCTTCCTGACGCAGATTGCCGGATAGGGCGACGGCGCGCGTCAAAAAGGTTAAGGGGCGGGGATTGAAACTCCCCGCCCCTTCTACTTTTACCGCGCGCGTTCTCAGCCGTTCAGGCGGAAGTCGAGCCAGCGTTCGCCGGCGAGGGACAAGCGGGTCGCCGCGTCACGCGGCGCGGTTTCCGGCGTGTGCGAAGCCGTCTTGCCGGCGTTCTGCTGGAGGCTGCGGTAGACGGTCTCGACCCACTGCTCGGTCTTGATGAAGCCGCCGCCCCACTCCTTCCACTTGTCGGGAAGCCCCTCGGCCTTCGCCTGTTCGAGCGTGCGCCCGGCGCGCAGGCGCGCGCGGACGGCGTCGGTCGTCTCGACGAGCATCGAGTGGTATGCGCGCAGGTCTGCGAGCGAAGAGAGCGGGCCGTGCCCCGGAATTATCTTCACGTCCGCCGGCGCCTTCGAGATGACCTCGGCGACGTTGCGCGCGAGCCCCTCGACGCTGCCGCCGTTGGCGATGTCGACGAAGGGGAAGCGCCCGGCGAAGAAGTCGTCGCCCATGTGGATGACGTTCGAGCCCGTGAAGAAGACGACGCTGTCGCCGTCGGTGTGACCGGCGGGGAAGTGTACGACGCGCACCTCCTCGCCGTTGAAGTGGATGGAGACGGCCGTCTCGTATGTGACGACGGGCAGCCCCTCCCTGGGGAGCGCCTTGTGCGGCTGCCCCATCACGACCATGTCGGACGCCAGCCGCCGCCGCGCGTTGGCGTGCGCGACGATGAGCGCCTCGCGGCCGAAGACCGGGTTGCCGCTCGTGTGGTCGAAGTGGAAGTGCGTGTTGAGGACGAAGCGGAGCTGCCCCGGCGAGAGCGGCTTGAGGGCGGCGCGTATCTTGTCGGCGAGCGGCGCGAACTGGTCGTCCACGATGAGCACGCCGTCGGGGCCGGCGCTGACGCCGATGTTGCCGCCCGCGCCTTCGAGCATGTGGACGGCGCCGGCGACCTTCGTCGTCCTGATCTCGACCTTCGAGAAATCCATCTGCGGCTCGCGGTGGCCGTGACCACCGGCGGCGCCGCCGCCGTGCGCGCCCGCCTGCCCGGCGCAGAGCGAGAGCGCGAAGAAGATTGCGGTGAGTCTTCTCATCTGTGTTCCTCCTCGGTCGGGCGCGTCAGTCCTTGACGCTCGGGTCTTTGATGACGGCGATGTAGGGCAGGTTCCGGTAGCGCTCGGCGTAGTCGAGCCCGTAGCCGACGACGAAGGCGTCGGGTATCTGGAAGCCGCAGTAGTCGATCTTGACCTCGCGCTCGCGCCGCTCGAACTTGTCGAGCAGCGCCGCGAGGCGGACGCTGCGCGCGCCGCGCTGGTGGAGGCTGCCGATGAGGAAGGAGAGCGTGAGCCCCGTGTCCACGATGTCTTCGACGATGAGGATGTCGCGGCCGTCCACGGGAACGTCGAGGTCTTTGACTATCCTGACCTCGCCCGAGGAGCGCATCGCGGCGCCGTAGCTGGAGATGGCCATGAACTCGACGCCGAGGCGGAGGTCTGTGGCGCGCACGAGGTCGCTCAGGAAGATGTAGGCGCCTTTGAGCACGCCGACGAGCAGCGGCGTCCGGCCCGCGTAGTCGCGCGCGATCTCCGCGCCCATCTCGGCGACCCGCGTCTGTATCTGTTCGGACGTGAAAAGCGGTTCGAGGTTGGGGTTGCTGAACTCCGACACGGCTGCGGCGGATGAAGACAAATTCGGCCTCCTCATAAGCTTCTGTAAAATTCTCGCGGGACGGCGGCGGCCGTGCTGTTTGCGCCGCGCCGCCGTGGTGCGACATACTATGCGCGCTCCACACGCGAGGTCAAATGGGAGGCGTCCCCGGCTCTCTTATGGCAGACGAACAGCCCACAGAGTCAACGCGCGACCGCGTCCGCGCGCTGGTGCGCGAGGTCTTGAAGAACGCGGCCCCGGCCGAAGAAGAGTCGGGGGGCGACGCCGTCGTCGCTCGGCCCGCTACTCAGCCTGACGTAATCGCGCGTCCGCAGTCGGGCGGGGCGGGCGTGCGGCCGCTCGCGCGCGTCGTCAACGTCGCGCCCGCCGCCGCCGAGACGCGCGCGCCCGAAGCCGGGAAGGGCTACGAGCGCGACGAGTCGTCGAAGACGGTCATCACCGAGGACGACGTGCGCGGGCTGCCAGAGGGCGCGCGCCTGCGCGTCGCGGAATCGGCTCGCCTGACGCCGCTCGCCGCCGACATCGTCCGCGAGCGCCGCATCGAGCTGGTGCGCCGCGTCCCGCGCCGCGGCTCGCGCGCCGAGAAGATTGTCGCCGTCGGCGCGGACCACGGCGGATACCCTCTGAAGGAGGAGCTGAAAGTTTTACTCGCGGAGCTGGGCCACCGCGCGCGCGACTTCGGCACGAACTCGGCGGAGGCGGTGGACTACCCGGACTTCGCGCACGCGGTCGCGCGCGCGGTCTCGGAGGGCGAGGCCGACCTCGGCATCGTCATCGACGGCGCGGGCGTCGGCTCCGCGATGACGGCCAACAAGGTGCCGGGCGTGCGCGCCGCCGCCTGCTACTCGGTCAAGGTCGCCGTCAACTCGCGCGAGCACAACGACGCCAACGTCCTCACACTGGGGAGCGGCACCATCACCCCCGACGAGATGCGCGACATCGTCCGCGCCTGGCTCTCCACCGAAATCTCCGAAGACCGCCACAAGCGCCGCGTCGCCAAAATCGACGCCGTCGAGCGCCAGTACAGGAGCTAAGTTTAGAACATGGCCTATTCACACAACGGAGATTTCGAGCGGCTGGTCGAGCAGATCACGGACGTGATCGTGGCGCGGCTGAACGGCGGCGAGGGGCACGAGCATGACGGGGCGTGCGGGTGCGGGAGCGCGTGCTTCGGCCGCTGCCCTGAGCGCATGCAGAGGGTGTTGGACGCGGGGGCGTCGCGCATCGGCGTCATCCTCGGCGACGCGGCGACGGCGCGCGACTGGGCGAGCCTCGTCGACCACACGCTCCTGAAGCCCGAGGCGAGCGAGGCCGACATCACGCGCCTGTGCGAGGAGGCGGCGCAGCACCGCTTCGCGAGCGTGTGCGTCAACCCTTCGTGGGTCAAGACCTCCGCGTGCGTGCTGCGCGGGTCGGGCGTGCCGGTCTGCACCGTCGTCGGCTTCCCGCTGGGCGCGACGCTCCCGGACGTGAAGGCGTACGAGACGCGGCGCGCCATCTACGACGGCGCGCGCGAGATAGACATGGTCATCAACATCGGCGCGCTGAAGAGCGGCGACGACTGCGCCGTCGAGTACGACATACGCGCCGTGGTCGAGGCGGCGCACGAGCACGGCGTGCTGGTCAAGACCATCATCGAGGCGGCGCTGCTGACCGACGACGAGAAGGTGCGCGCCTGCCTCGCCGCCAAGCGCGCGGGCGCTGACTTCGTCAAGACCTCCACGGGGTTCGCCAAGTCGGGCGCGACCGTGGCGGACGTGGCGCTGATGCGGCGCACGGTCGGGCCGGAACTCGGCGTCAAGGCCGCCGGCGGCGTCAAGGGCATCTCGGACGCGCGCGCGATGGTCGAGGCCGGCGCGACGCGCATCGGCGCCTCGGTCGGCGTCAAGATCGCGCAGGAGGCCGCCGGCGTGAAGACGACAGCCTCGGCCGCCGCTTACTAAGAATTCGAGATTTGGGATTTGAAATCCGCCGCGACCGTCCGTTAGCGCGCAAAGGCGTGTGACTTACGGCCGCCGCCCGACGCGGTTCTTGCGGTTCGGTTCTATTCCCACGCCGGGATACTTCCTTTAAGTCCGCCGCAAAGAAAATGCGACACACGCTTCTTGAAACGCGCAAGCTTTACGTCTATGCTCGGCTCATTCAGGTTTACAAAAAATCAGGGAAGGTGTGAGCCATGGCTCCGAAGAGGCCGAACATTCTGGCTGTGATTCTGGGCGGTGGTGCGGGCACGCGCCTGCACCCGCTGACGACGCTGCGCTCGAAGCCGGCGGTGCCGCTCGGCGGCAAGTACCGCCTCATCGACATCCCCGTCTCGAACTGCATCAACTCGGACATCCTCAAGATTTTCGTGCTGACGCAGTACAACTCGGCGTCGCTCAACAAGCACATCGCGACGACCTACCGCTTCTCGCAGTTCTCAAGCGGCTTCGTCGAGATACTCGCCGCCGAGCAGACGCCGCAGAACCCGCAGTGGTTCCAGGGCACGGCCGACGCCGTCCGGCAGGTGCTGCCGCACATCTCGGACTGGGGCATCAACACGCTCCTGATTCTGTCGGGCGACCACCTCTACCGGATGGACTACCGCAAGTTCATCGCGCGCCACTTCGAGACCGAGGCCGACGTGACCATCTCGGTCATCCCGTTCGTGCGCGAGCAGGCCGAGGACTTCGGGCTGATGAAGATGGAGCCCTCGGGGCGCATCGTCGAGTTCCGCGAGAAGCCGAAGGGTCAGGCGCTCGAAGAGATGAGGGTCGACACGACGGCCTTCGGGCTGTCGGCCGAGGAGGCGGCGCGCCGGCCGTTCCTAGCGTCGATGGGCATCTACGTCTTCAAGTTCGACTGGCTGGTCGATCTGCTCGCGCGCGACCCGACCTGGATGGACTTCGGCAAGCAGGTCATCCCGGCCGCCATCGAGACCGGCAACGTCCAGGGCTACATGTTCGACGACTACTGGGAGGACATCGGGACCATCGCCGCCTTCCACCAGGCCAACATCGACCTGACGGCGGTCGTGCCCAAGTTCAACCTCTTCGACACGGACGCGCCCGTCTACACGCGCGCGCGCTACCTCCCGCCGTCGAAGGTCAACAACTGTCAGATCAACAACTCCATCCTCTCCGAGGGGTGCATCCTCACGCGCGCGGTCATCAACCGCTCGCTCATCGGCGTGCGCACGCGCATCGACTTCGGCGCGCAGATCGAGAACACCTACGTGATGGGCGCGGACTACTACCAGTCGCTTGAGGAGATGGAGGAGGACAAGCGCGACGGCAAGCCGCGCATCGGCATCGGCGAGGGCTCGGTCATCCGCAACGCCATCATCGACAAGAACGCGCGCATCGGCGCGGGCGTCCGGCTCCTCAACGAGCGACGCCTCACAGACGAGTCCGCGCCCGACGGGAGCTGGTTCATACGCGACGGCATCATCATCGTCCCCAAGAACGGCATCGTCCGCGACGGCACGGTGGTCTGAAAGGACTGAGGACTGAGGACTGAGTTAAAGAAGAGGCCGGAGAGTTCGCTCAACTCTCCGGCCTCTTAACTTTACGCGGCGCGTCTTTACGTCTTCAACTCAGTCCTCAGTCCTCATCACTCTTTTAACCCTCCGCGTTCGGCGTCGAAGTTGCGCGGGCGGAGGACGGGTCGTGCCGGGCGCGCGTTCGTGTCCTGCGCGGTGGTGCTGTTGGGGCCGGACGCGGAGCCGTCGGGCCGGTAGACGTAGCTGTCGCGCGCGCGCACGACGAGGTTGGGGCGGCGTACGCGCACCTTTATCTGGCGCTGCTCGGCCGCCTGCGACTGGCGCGAGGGGTAGTAGCCGAGGCTGTACTGCCGGCGCAGCTCCTCGGCGATGTTTGTGAAAGCCTCCCCGACGTAGCGCAGGTCGGCGGCGTCGTGGTGACGCCCGCCGGTCTGTTCGGCGAGACGGCGCAGGTACTCGCCCGCGCGGCTGTAGTCGGCCGGCGAACTCCCCGCGCCGCCGCCACCACCGCCTCCTCCTCGCCGCCCGCCGCCGCCACCTCCGCCGCCGACTGTCACGCCGCCGCCGAGGATGACGCCGATAACGTCGCCCCAGCCGGGGTTACGCCGCCTCGGGTAGCGGCTCGGCCCGGGCCATTGCCCGCCGCCTCCGCCTCCTCCGCGGACGTTGTAGTCGGACGTGTCGTACTGGATGGGGTAGATCATCGCGTCCAGCTCCTCGGCCTCGGCGAGCGTGCTCTGGTAGCTGGCCTGCTTGCTCGAAGTGTCGACGCCGTCGGTGAAGAGGACGATGGCCTTGCGCCCACGTTCGCGGCTGAGCTGGCGCTTGATGACGAGGTCGACGGCGTCGTATAGACGCGTGCCCTGACCGGGGCGCGTGCGGCGTATGGCGTCGCGCAGCGCGCGGCGGTCGTTCGTCACCTCGGAGAGGACGCGCACGTCGTCGTCGAACGAGACGACGGTGACGCGGTCGTCGGGCCGGAGCTGGTCTACGAAGGCGAGCGCCGCCTCCTGTATGTCTTCGAGCTTGAAGCGGGTCGAGCCCGACGTGTCGATGACGAGGGCGACCGTGAAGGGCTGCTCGACGGGCGCGAAGTACGCGACCTGCTGCTCGACGCCGTCCTCCAGAATGCGAAAGTCCTCTTTACGCAGCCCCCCGATGAAGCGGCCGTCGCGGTCGAGCACCGAGACGGGCACGGTGACGAGCGCCGCGTTGACGCGCACCACCTCGTCCTCGCCGACCTCTTCGGCGACCTCGCCGCCCGCGTCGCGCGCCGCCTCGGGACGCCGCTCGGGCGCGGGCGCCGGGCGCTCCATCTGCGGGGCGCGTCGCGTCGTCGTGTCGGCGGGCGCGGGCGTCGTGGACGGCGCGCTCGTCGTCGGCGCCGTCCGGCCGACGCGGCGCGGGCGCGTCTGCGCCGACGGCGCGAGCGTCGCAGAGGCGAGCAGAATCAGTGACAGGGACAGGCGGACGAGATTTTTCATTCGGGCGTGCTTCTCCTTCGGCGACGGCTGTCGCCGCACGTTAGACGGACGCGGGGCGCGGACGGATGCCCGTTTTTTTCGGGTTCGCCGGCGGGAGAGCCTGCGCTCGAAGGGGCCTCGGGGCGCTTCGGGGAGTTCAAAGCGCGCCGCCATCATATGCCAGAACCGTGATGAGTGATAAGAAAGAAGAAACGGGCCTTGCCTTCTCTTATCAC
>DASWNR010000366.1:0-3388 GCA_036399155.1 Pyrinomonadaceae bacterium | reverse complement strand
CCGCGGGCCACGAAGTCCTCTCGCCGCTCGGCGACGAGCGCTGGCGCTCGGCCGAGACGCTCGTCCGCGCGCAGGAGCCGGCGGCCGCCGTCCGCCAACTCTCGCGCCGCCGCGTGGCCGTCACCATCAAGCCCGAAGGCTTCCGCGCCGCCACGCACTTCTTCAACGACGAGTCGGACATCGAGCGCCTCGTCGAAGCGCTCGGCGAGCCGCGCGACGGCGGACAGGCGGAGACGGAAGGGCGGGCGTCGTGACGGACGCGCGGCCACTCTTCATCCCCGTCGTCCTCGGCACGGTCAGGCGCGGGCGCATGAGCGAGCACGTCGCGCGCTTCGTCCACGCGGAGCTTGCGAAGCGCCCCGGCGTCGAGACCGAGCTGGTGGACATACGCGAGCTTAAACTCTCGTACGACGACGAGGGGGAGAGCGCGCGCGACGAGCGTTTCACAGAGTCGGTCGCGCGCGCCGACGCGCTCGTGCTCGTCGTGCCCGAGTACAACCACGGCTACCCGGGTCTGCTCAAGCACGCACTCGACACGAACCTGAAGGAGTACGTACACAAGGCCGTCGGCGTCTGCGGGGTCTCGGCCGGCCCGTTCGGCGGGACGCGGGTCATCGAGAACCTGCTGCCGGTCTTGCGCGAGCTGGGGCTGGTGACGATCTTCTGGGACGGCAACTTCTCATCCGTCGGGAAGGCTTTCGACGCCGAAGGTAATCTGACCGACGCGGCCTACGTCCGCCGGCTCGACAAGTTCTTCGGGGAGCTTGTCTGGATGGCGAAAGTCCTCCGCCACGGCCGCGAGCAGGTGGCGCTCGAAGGGGGCTGACGGCGGCTCAAAGGGGGAGGGAATCGGACATGACGGAGCGGGACAAGATGGTCTGCCCGGACTGCGGCGTCGAGATGAACCGGCACGCCGAAAAGGTCGAGTATACGGACGCGTTGGCGGACGCCGAAGGCTTCGACCCGGCGCTCGGCGGCGTCCTCGAAGAGTTCCACGCCTGCCCCGACTGCGGCCAAACTCGCACGCGCCGCTCGGGGTGAGGGTACATTTGACAGTGGGACTCGCGTTGAGTATCTTTTCAATGTCGCCGTCTCTTCGAGACGATTTTGATATCAGCGGGAGTGGCGCAATGGTAGCGCATTAGCTTCCCAAGCTAAGGGTTGCGGGTTCGAGTCCCGTCTCCCGCTTTGTAGTTAGATAACTTTAGGGCGCCTTTCCGGCGCCCTTTTTCTTTCGCGCGGGGCGCGCGACGCGCGGGTGTTATACTCGCCGCCGACACGAGCGCCCGCGCCGTGTGAGGCGCGGGGCGTCTAAGTTCAGGGAGGTGAAAGGCCGTGGCCGAGACGAAAAGCTGGACGGTGATCTGCCCCTGCTGCGAGGCCGCCATCGTCGTGGACGCGCAGACCGGCGCCATCATCTCGCACGAGGAGAAGGCGAAGCCGCTCGCCTCCTTCGAGGAAATGGCGAAGGAGATGGAGCGCCAGAAGAAGCTGCGCGAGCAGGTCTTCTCGCAGGAGCTGGGGTCGGTGAAAGACCGCGAGCGGCTGCTCGAAGAGAAGTTCAAAGAGGCGATGAAGCGCGCCGAGAAGGACAAGGGCGGCGCGCCCTACCGCAACCCGCTCGACCTCGACTGACGATTCGACCAAGCGGGGCCGCGCATTAAAGTAAAGCCCCTCATCTCTGACAAGCGCTACCCTCCTCGCTCCCCGCTGCGCTCCCGTGCCCGGCGGGGCGAGGTCGGGCGCGGCGGTGAAACGATGAGATGCTTTGTGATTATGCCCTTCGGGAACGAGGCGACCGACCCGGAGCAGGCGGCCGAGTGGGAGGCGCTCTACGAGTGGATAAAGCGGAGCGTCGAGTCCGTCAGCGTCCCGGGGACTGACGAAAGAATCGTCTGCCACAGGGCCGACAAGGAGGTGAGGCCCGGGCAGATCATCGTCCACGTCGTCGAGAATCTACTCGATGCTGACATCGTAGTCGCCGACCTGTCCGGCCAGCGCCCCAACGTGTTCTACGAGTTGGGGGTGCGGCACGCGCTCCACAGCAACACGATTATCATCGCGCAGAGGATGGAAGACATCCCGTTCGACCTCAGGGGACAACGCGCCTTCGTCTACCACAACAACCTCGCGCACCTGCTCAAACTACAAGACCATCTGGTGGAAGCCGTGGGGACGATCATCCGCACGCCGGACTTTATCGACAACCCCGTGGGCAGCTTTCTACAACGTCGAAAGGTCGAAGCCCGGCTGAGCCAGCCCCCTTCCGGGTACGACGTGATGAAGAACATGGCCGCCGAACTGGCCTCGGTCAAGAGGGGTTTCGAGGCCGTGGCCGACGAAGTCCGGCGGATAACGAGGGCCGTCACTTCGGCGGAGGCAACGGCCCCGTCGTCGGGCCCCGGGCGGCAGTACGACTTGGGCTTTTTCGAGGGGGTCTGGAGGAGCGAAAGTGACAGCATGTATTGCGCGCGAGTGGTGCGCGGCGAGTTGCGGATTCCGTACTGCTACGGCCATCGCTCGCACCTGACCGCCCACTACTACAACTGCAAGCTGATAGGCGATACGCTCTTCGCGCGCTTCGAGTGGTTCGCCGGGGACATCTCCGGCTACGCGTTCCACACGATAATTGATGACGACAAACTCGAAGGCGGCTGGTGGTTCAGCGAGGAGATGCCCGAAGAAGTGGTGCGTGACATATCGCGCATCAGCGCCGCCATTCCGGGCATGAACCGCTCGGTGTGGCTCAGGGACGCCGAGGCAGCGCACTTCCCCGAGTGGGCGGAGGAATATTACGAAGAGATTAAAGGGGGGCGCGGCCTGTGAACACATCAAACGCACCCCCTGAAAGCTGCGCCTCACACACGTCCTATTCGGGGCTGCGGCGGGCCTCGGCTTCGGCGAGCCAGCCCCGGCGCAGCTCCTGTTCGGGGACGGAGGAGAGGTAGGGCTTGATGTCGAGGACGGGCGTGGCGTCGAGCATGTCGAGCCCGGCGACGCGGAGGCGGCGGCCTTCGCGCCCGAGCAGGCGCACGACCGTGAGCCCCAGAGGGTTGGGCCGCCGGGGCGAGCGTGTGGCGAAGACGCCGTGCGGGCGTTCGTCGGTCGGCGGCGCGCCGACGAGCGCGAACCCTTCGGCGCGGTCGAAGACCCAGACGACGAAGAGGTGCGAGAAGCCTTCGATGTCCAAAAGCCCCGCCTCGAACTCCGGCAGAATTTCTATGAAGCCCTCCGCCTCGTGTTTCGCGCCGCAGCCCTTCGGTATCTGCGAGGTGTCCGTGTGCGGGCTTCGCACGAACCCGACGGGTCGCATGGTGAACATTTTCTGACCTCGCCTCTCTCGTCTCTTTTAAGAGAATCGCCGCGTGAGTCGTAACGAACTCACGCG
>DASWNR010000365.1:0-5640 GCA_036399155.1 Pyrinomonadaceae bacterium | reverse complement strand
TTAAGGGTGTGTGTTGACAGGTGACAGCATAAAGGCAGAAGTGTCACTTGTCACCCGTCGCCCCTCACTTCACGTCTATCTTGAGGCTGCGCCCCGGCCGCTCGCCGCGCTTGGGCAGGTGGAGCAGCAGCACGCCGTCCTTGTAGTCGGCCGTGATGGCCGAGCGGTCTACGGCGTCGGGCAGGCTGAAGGTGCGCACGAAGCGCCCCTGCGGCCGCTCCGCGCGGCGCGTGTGCAGCCCCGCGGCCGCCGCGCGCTCGCCGCGGATGACGAGGCGGCCTTCGTCAAGGCTTACGTCGAGCCCGTCGCGCTTGATGCCCGGCAGGTCGAGCGCGAGCAGGTACTCGCGCTCGTCTTCGTAAACGTCGGCGGCCGGAATCCAGTCGGCGCGCTCTATCTCGGCCTCGTCCTCCTGCGCGCGCGGGCGCCGGTCGGCCGCCTCCTCGAACAGTCGGTTCATCCTGTCCTGCAACGTGAACAGGTCGCGCGGGTCGAACCTGTGGTGTCTCATCGGATTCTCCTTATATAGTCGTCGCCGCCTCGGCGGCCGTCTCGGTCACGAACTTCAACTGGTCGCCGTCGGCCGAGACGCGTATGGCCTGGCCGGGCTGAACCTCGCCGCGCAGGAGCTTGGACGCGAGCGGGTTCTGGATGAGCGTCTGGATGGCGCGCTTCAAGGGGCGCGCGCCGTAGAGCGGGTCGTAGCCCTCGCGCGACAGGAGCTCCTTCGCCGAGTCGTCGAGGGCGAGGTGCATGTCGCGCTCGGCCAGCATCCGGCGCAGGCGTTCGAGCTGTATCTCGATGATGTCGCCGATCTGCCCCCGGGTGAGCTGGTGGAAGATGACGGTGTCGTCCACGCGGTTCAGGAACTCCGGCTTGAAGTGCTCGCGCAGGACTTCGAAGACCGCCTCGCGCATCTGCTTCTCGTCGTCGGCCGCGGCCTGTATCTCGCGGCTCCCCAGGTTCGAGGTCATGATGAGCACGGTGTTCTTGAAGTCCACCGTCCGCCCCTTCGAGTCGGTCAGGCGGCCGTCGTCGAGAATCTGCAAGAGGATGTTGAAGACGTCCGGGTGCGCCTTCTCGATCTCGTCGAAGAGGACGACGCTGTAGGGGCGGCGCCTGACGGCCTCGGTCAACTGCCCGCCCTCCTCGTAGCCGACGTAGCCCGGCGGCGCGCCGATCATCCGCGCGACGGCGTGCTTCTCCATGTACTCGCTCATGTCGAGGCGTATCATCGAGCGCTCGTCGTCGAAGAGGAACTCGGCGAGCGCGCGCGCCGTCTCGGTCTTGCCGACGCCCGTGGGACCGAGGAAGATGAAGGAGCCTACGGGGCGGTGCGGGTCTTGCAGCCCGGCGCGCGCGCGGCGCACGGCGTCGGCCACGGCCGTCAGGGCTTCGTCCTGCCCTATGACGCGCAGCCGCAGGCGCTCCTCCATCGTGACGAGCTTCTGCATCTCGCCTTCGAGCATCTTCGAGACGGGCACGCCCGTCCACTTGGCGACGACCTGCGCCACGTCCTCCTCGTCCACCTCCTCCTTGAGGTAGACGCCGTCGCGCTGCAACTCGGCCAGCTTCTCGCGCTCCTCGTTGAACTTGCGCTCGACCTCGGGAATCCTCCCGTACTGGAGTTCGGCGGCGCGCGTCAGGTCGCCGGCGTTGCGCGCCTGCTCCAACTGCAAGCGCAACTGCTCGAGCTCGTTCTTGGCCTCGCGCATCCGCTCGATCTCTTCCTTCTCGGACTGCCACTTGGCCTTCATCCCGGAGGAGGTCTCGTTGAGGTCGGCGATGCGCTGCTCGATGTCGCGCAGGCGCGTCTTCGAGCGCTCGTCCTCCTCGCGCTGTAGCGCCTGGCGCTCGATCTCAAGTTGCAGGATTTCGCGTTCGAGCACGTCGATCTCCTGCGGCAGCGAGTCGATCTCGATGCGGAGGCGCGAGGCGGCCTCGTCGATGAGGTCGATGGCCTTGTCGGGGAGGAAGCGGTCGGTGATGTAGCGGTTCGAGAGCGTCGCGGCGGCGATGATGGCCGAGTCCTTGATGCGGACGCCGTGGTGCACCTCGTAGCGCTCCTTCAGGCCCCGCAGGATGGCGATGGTGTCCTCGACCGTCGGCTCGCCGACGTAGACCTGCTGGAAGCGGCGCTCCAGCGCGGCGTCCTTCTCGATGTGCTTCTTGTACTCGCTGAGCGTCGTCGCGCCGACGCAGCGCAGCTCGCCGCGCGCCAGCGCCGGCTTGAGCATGTTCGACGCGTCGATGGCGCCCTCGGCCGCGCCCGCGCCGACGAGCGTGTGCAGCTCGTCGATGAAGAGGACGATCTGCCCCTGCGCGTTCTCTATCTCTTTAAGGACGGACTTCAGCCTGTCCTCGAACTCGCCGCGGTACTTCGCGCCCGCGAGCATCGAGCCGAGGTCGAGCCCGACCAGTCGCTTGTTGCGAAGCGTCTCGGGCACGTCGCCCGAGATGATGCGCTGCGCTAGCCCCTCGACGATGGCGGTCTTGCCGACGCCCGGCTCGCCGATGAGCACGGGGTTGTTCTTCGTGCGGCGCGAGAGCACCTGGACGGTGCGGCGTATCTCGTCGTCGCGGCCGATGACGGGGTCGAGCTTGCCCTGGCGCGCGAGTTCCGTCAGGTCTTTGGCGTACTTCGAGAGCGCCTGATAGTTGGCCTCCGCGTTCTGGTCGGTGACGCGTGCGCCGCCGCGCGTCTGCTCGATGACTTTGAAGAGGTCGTCGCGGTTGACGCCGTGCTGGCGCAGGATTCGCCCGGACGCGCCGTCCTTCTCGGCCGCGACGGAGAGGAGCAGGTGTTCGGTCGAGATGTACTCGTCCTGCATCCCCTCGGCCTCCTTCTGCGCGGCCTGGAAGACCTGCGTGGTGCGCGGGCTGAAGTACTGCTGACCGCCCTGCACCTTCGGCAGACGCGCGACCGCCGCCTGCAAGTCGTTTAAGACGACCTGCACGTTCGCGCCGAGCTTGCCGAGCAGGGGGCGCACGACGCCCTCGGGCTGTTCGAGCATGGCGAGCAGGAGGTGTTCGGGCTCGACCTGCTGGTGCTGGTTGCGCTCGGCGGCCTCGATGGCCGACTGGATGGCCTCCTGGCCGCGCAGTGTGAAACGTTCTAAACGCATGATGGCTTTAAAAACCTTCTCTCGCTTGCCTTTGAAAAACTAACCGCGCGCGCGAAAGCCGCGTTCGTAAACCGCAGCGGCCAGCCCGCCGGGGCCGCCCCCGAGACGCGGCTCGGAGGGCTGCTCAACCGGCCGGCTGGCCGCGTAAGGCTTCGGGCCGGTTCAGGCGACGGCCGTCTGGCTCTTGGCCCCGTGCGCCGGCTGCTGCCCGGCCTTCGCCTCGATGGTCTTCGGGGTCGCGCCCGCGGCCGACTCGCCCTGAACCTCGATGCGGCGCGCCTTGACCTCCTCGCGCTTGCGGAGCGTGACGCGCAGGACGCCGTTCTTATACTCGGCCGCCGCGTTCTCGGCCGAGACCGTCTGCGGCAGCGTGAACGAGCGCGTAAACGCCCCGTAGGCGCGCTCGACGCGGTGGTAGTTGTCCGCCTCGTCGCGCTTCTCGAAGCGGCGCTCGCCGCGCAGCGTCAGCACGTTGTTTTCGATGGTCAGCTCGAAGTCCTCGCGGTTCATGCCCGGGAGTTCGGCTTCGAGGACTATCTCGTCCTTGTTCTCGAAGATGTCCACGTTCGGCGTCCAGGCGCCGCGCGCGATGCCCTCGTCGCCGAAGGAGCGCGTGAAGTTGGTCGAGAACAGGCGGTTGACCTCGTCCTGGAGGGACTTGAGGTCGCGGAACGGGTCGTAACGGGTGATGCTCATGATTTTTAACCTCCGTAGAGAATTAATTTGCCCCGCGCCGATTTTTGCCGGGCGCGGTAGCGAACGTCAATGCGTGAGCACGACGCGATAATAAAGATTGAGTGCCTTCTTGTCAAGTCTATGGATGAACGGGAAAACTCCCGCGTTGCCTTCATCCTTAACTGATCCTTTCACCCTCTTTTCTACGCTTTACTGTGTGAAGGAGAGAATAAATATTGACGATAGGGAACTCTTGCCGTAGAATCTACGTTAATTAGACGGATTAACCGAATTTAAATTTTGCGGGACGGCTGGAGACTCAGGGGCAGCGGCCGGGGGAGGATTTGACGATGCTCGACGAAAAGGACGCGAAAATCCTTGAGATTTTGCAGAAGGACGGGCGGGCGGCGAACGTCGATCTGGCGCGCGCCGTCGAGCTGACCCCTTCGGCGACCTCCGAGCGCGTGCGCAAGCTCGAAGAGCGCGGCCTGATTAAGGGTTACACGGCGATTCTCGACCCGCGCGCTCTGGGGCTGGGGCTCGTGGCCTTCATTTTTATACGGGTGGACGACCCGGAAGACCTCGTCGGGCGCGCCGAAGGGACGGCCGAGGAGTTGGCGGCGCTGCCTTCGGTGCTTGAGCTGCACCACCTCGCGGGCGAGGACTGTTTTCTGGTGAAGGTGCGTGCGAGGGACACGGACGACCTCTACCGTGTTCTGCGGGACGAGCTGGGGCGTTTCAAGCAGATTCGGAGCACGCGGACGACGATTGTTTTAAAGACTGTCAAGGAGTCCGGGGGGCTGCCGGTGGACAGGGAAAGGGCGGGTGAGTGAGATGGGCAGGGAGAAGTTCGGGGCGTACGGGGCTTGGGCGGCGGTCTGTTTCTTCTGGGGGACGACCTACCTGGCGATTGCCGTCGGGCTGGAGAGTTTTCAGCCGACGCTCTTCGCGGGGCTGCGCTTTCTGGTCGCGGGCGGGCTGCTCTTCTTCGTGATGAGCCGGCAGCGTGGCGCGCGTCTGCCCATCGGGCGCGAGTGGATAGACTTGGGCGTCATCGGCCTTCTGCTGCTCGGGGTCGGCAACGGCGCGGTCGTGTGGGCCGAGCAGTGGGTGCCGAGCGGGATGGCGGCGCTGCTGGTGGCGACCTCGCCCTTCTGGGCTGCGGCGCTCGAACGCGCGCAGAAGGACGGCGAGCGCGTCGGCCTGCGCGGCCTGCTCGGGATGGCCGTCGGCTTCGGGGGCTTAGCGATGCTGGTCGGGCCGCAGCTCTTCGGGACGGAGCTGAACGGCAAGTACCTGCTCGGCGTCGTCATCATCCAGATCGGGTGCTTCGCGTGGCAGGCGGGCTCGGTCTACGCGAAGCGGCGTCCGACGGGCGTGTCGCCGCTGATGGCGTCGGCGGTGCAGATGCTTTGGGCGGGCGGCGTCCTGACGCTGGCCGGCACGCTGGCGGGCGAGTGGGGCCGCATGGCCTTCAGCGCGAGGAGCGCGGGCGCGCTCGTCTACCTCATCGTGTTCGGCTCCGTCGTGGCCTACAGCGCGTACATGTACGCGATACAGAAGCTGCCGCTGTCGCTCGTCTCGACCTACTCGTACGTCAACCCTCTGGTGGCGCTCGCGCTCGGGTGGCTGGTGCTCTCGGAGCCTCTGGGCTGGCGCGAGGGCGGCGCGGCGCTCGTCATCCTGCTGGGCGTGGCGCTGGTGAAGACCTCGCCGAAGGATTTGGCGCTGCTGCTGTCGCGCCTGCGGCGTGCGAGGGATTCCGCGCCCCCGGCGCGCGACGCGGGGAGGATTCACGTCACGCAGGGCGGCGCGGCGTGTAAGTAAGGAGAGGCGCAAA
>DASWNR010000364.1:0-2558 GCA_036399155.1 Pyrinomonadaceae bacterium | reverse complement strand
CAAGTTCTGGGAGATGCACGACATGCTCTACGACAACCAGAAGGAGTGGAGCGACTCGATGGAGCCGCGCGTGCAGTTCGACTCCTACGCGACGCGGCTCGGGCTCGACGTGCAGAAGTTCAAGTCGGACATGGAGCGCGCCGACCTGACCGAGCGCATCAAGGCCGACTACGCGCGCGGCATGTCCCTGGGCGTGAAGGGGACGCCGACCGTCTACCTGAACGGGCGCGAACTCGTCCCGGGCCAGCTAGTCACCGAGGAAATCCTGCGGCGCGAGGTCAACGCCGCGCTCGGCGCGGCTTTGAAGTGACCCGGCGCGACCTTTCGGCGTTCGCAGACAACAGACGATGAGCACCCCGGAGGCGGAACATAGCGCGACGGAACGGGGCGCGGCGGGGCGCGGGCGCGTGTGGGACGTGGCCGCGGCCGTGCTGGCGCTCACCGGACTGTTGGACGCATCGTACCTGACGGCCGAGCACCTCTCGGGCAACAGCGTCCGCTGCATGATCGTGACGGGCTGCGACGAGGTCTTGCAGAGCAGCTACTCGACCGTCGCCGGCGGGGTGCCGGTCGCCGCGCTGGGCGCGCTCGCCTACTTCACAGCCTTCAGCCTTGCGACGCTCGCGGCCTACGGCTACGACGGCGCGCGCCGCCTGCTCGCCCCGCTCGTCGCGCTGATGTTTCTGGCGACCCTCTGGTTCGTCTACCTACAGGCGTTCGTCATCAAAGCCTACTGCGTCTACTGCCTGCTCTCGGCCGCCATCACCACCGCCCTCGCGCTCGTCGTCCTCGGCCGCCGCCTCTTCGCCGGCAATCGTCTGGCCTGACTCTCCATGGCTCCCCGAAGGGGCTCTTGCCCCCGCCCGACCTCGCATAAAAATGCCCCAAGCGACGCCGCAAGAAGGTCGGGCGGCGCGCGTTCCTCCGGTGTGGTAGACCGACTTGAGGAGGGGTTTACGATGAGCAGGGCGCGTTCGTTCTCGATTCTGGTTTCGATTTTGCTGGCCCTCGCCGGCGCTTTGCCGGCGGCCGCGCAGGAGGGGCGCATGACGCAGCCGCCTCAGTACGGCGGCTTCGGCCTTGAGGTTCTGGTCGGAGGCGGGCCGCTCGAAGTGCTCTACGGGCGCGGCCGCCGCTACGTCGAGGCGCGCGAGGGCGCGGAGTACACTGTGCTCGTGCGCAACCCGCTGCCCGTCCGCGTGGCCGTGGCGCTGTCGGTGGACGGCCTCAACAGCATCGACGCGCGGCGCACCGCGGCGTGGGACGCGAGCAAGTGGGTCATCGAGCCCTACGGCACCATCCGCGTCTCCGGCTGGCAGATGAGTTCGACGCGCGCGCGCCGCTTCTACTTCACGACCGAGCGCGACTCTTACGCCGCGCGCCTCGGCCGCGCCTCAGACCTCGGCGTCATCACCGCCGTCTTCTTCCGCGAGAGCACGCCGCGCACGCACACGGCCGTGCCGCCCCCACACTACGAACCGGCGCGGCCGCGCGAGCGCTCCGGCGAGCGCGACGAAAATGAGGTGCGTTCGCAGAGCGAGGCGCGGAAGTCTCGCGGCTCGGGCGGGGCGGCGACGGCGCAGCCGCGCGCGGACGACGGCTACGCGGCGACCGGCATCGGCCGCTCGGTCGGCCACGACGTGACCTGGGTAGACATGCGGCTCGAACGCACGCCGGCCGCGGAACTGACTGTGCGCTACGAGTACCGCGACGCGCTGGTGCGGCTGGGGCTTCTGCCGCGCCCGTGGCGCGACGACGGCGCGCTCCGCCGCCGCGAACGCTCGCGCGGCTTCGAGGAGCCGCGCTACAGCCCCGAGCCCCCTCGCTGAACGCGACGAGTCTGAGAGGGCAGCCCGTCAGAACTCCCGAACCGCACGTCAAAACTTTGGAACGGGCGTGGCGTCGCCGCGTCTAAGTGTTTGAGCCCGCCGCGAACGGAGTGAAAGAGATGCCAAAGTTTACAAGCCCGCTCGACGAGTTGAGAGTTGCCGCGCCGTGCCCGGCCGACTGGGGGAAGATGGTCGGCGACGAGCGCGTCCGCTTCTGCGGGAGCTGCGACCTGCACGTCTACAACCTCTCGGAGATGACGAGGCGCGAGGCCGAGGCGCTCATCATGAACACCGAGGGCCGCATGTGCGTGCGCTACTACCGGCGGCCGGACGGGACGATTCTGACGCGCAACTGCCCCGTCGGCCTGAGCGCCGTCAGGCGTCGCGCCGCGCGCGTCGCGGGCTCGGTGCTGTCGGCGGCGATAGGCTTCTTCGCGGGGCTCGGGCTCAACTTCGGCGTAGACCGCGCGCCGTCGCCGTCCGTCATGGAGGCGTCGGCCGTGCCGGCGCCGCCGATGCCGCCCCCGGTGTCCGGTGTCCCGGCCGAAGAAGAGCTTGAACTCTTCACGGGCGACATCGCGCTGCCGTTACCGCAAGGGCAGATGCTGATGCGGCGGAAGTGAGAGAGACGGGGGCTCAAACGTCGAACGGAGAAGGGCGGCGGCATCGTGTGTGCCGCCGCCCTTCGTGTTTCTCGAATCGGCTTTCGCGCCTCAGCGGCGGGGCTTG
>DASWNR010000363.1:0-2238 GCA_036399155.1 Pyrinomonadaceae bacterium | reverse complement strand
CTCGCCGCGCTCCTCGGCGATGCTGGTGCGAACGTCGTTGAGGTACTTAATCGTGTCGGCGTCGCGGCGTTCAAGCGCCTGCTCGTGAAGCCTGTCGAGGGTGTCGTCCGCCATGAACGGCGTCGGCAGGTCCTCGCCGCGCGCCCGGTACGCGCGCTCGACCGCGTGGGCCTGCGGGGCGAGGTCGTCGTGCTCGATGTACGCCCGCCTGAGAGTCCTGTCTAAGCCGCTCAGCTGCTCGGCGTGCTTTCTGCTGATCGCCTCGACGGTGCTTTCATGGTCGCTAAGGTCGTTAGAAATTACCTCCTGCTTTATGCCGTTGCGAACGTCCCTCCGGTCGCGCGGCTCGGCGCGCTCGACCTCATCGGCGCGGTCGTCGGCGGCTCGGTAGCTCCTGGCCTGCGCTCGCTGTTCAATGTCACGCGCGCTGATCTCCCGCGTGAGGTTCGTGCTCGCGTCGAAGACCCGGTAGCGGCGCGTCTCGGCCTGTTCAAGACAGCGGTTGTATTTCTCCCCGGCGTGGACAAGCTCAAGGCGCGCGGCCAACTCCTTCCCGAGCGTCACGCGGTCAAGCATTCGCTGGTGAGAAATCAGCTGCTCGTGCGTCAGTAGCTTCCCGCTCTCCAAGCCCGCCTGTAGGTCTGCCGGCAGCATGACGGCGGGCACTTCCGGCCGCTCGCCTTCGGCCGCCTGCCTGTCTATCTCGCTCACACTGTCTCTCAGACCGCGAAGGTCTTTGGTGTGCCCCTCGTCGGCCGCCCGCGCCTCCTCGTGGAGCCAGCGCGAGACGGTCAACTCCTCCTCGGTCACTTCCCTGCCGGTCGCCTCGTCAATCACGCCCGGCTGCAACGTGACGGCCGGCGCTGGCGGCCGTCTCTCACCCGGTATCTCGCCGCTCGTCCAGCCGACGCCGGCGAGGGCGGCAAGCTGCTTCTCGCCGCGCTCCTCCCCCTGTACTTTGTGGAAGTCCGCGCCGAGCCTGTTCTGTAGGTAGTCGTCCAGCCCCTTGCCTTCTTCAAGCTGCCAGCTGAGTACGCCTACCTCTAAACCGGCCTTCGCCAGCACGGCCGAGACTCTTTCGAGCGCCTTCTGAACTTCCTTCTTCTCGGTCGCGTCCGCGTCGTAAGCAATCCAGACCCTTTTGAGTTCGGGAATGTCCTGCTTCAACTTCTCGCCGAGGTCGTCTTGGAAGACTGAGACGCCTGCGATGGCTATGACGCCTCGATCTAAATAATTCGATATGACGTTGGCTTTAAGAGAGCCTTCGGTAAGAATGGCCTCGTGGGTCTGCCTGATGTTCTCGACGTTCTTAAAGTGTATCGGCGCCCCGCTGGGCGTGCCTTCGGGCTTCGGGCTGTCGTGGCGGCTCTTACTCGAAAGCCAAACGTACTTAGGCTCTTTCCCCTGCACCTCCGCGCGCCGGATTTGGAAGCCGTCAACGTGGCCTTGCGCGTCCGTGACGGGCACCATCACGCCCCGATACCAATAGTTGAGGTTAAGCTGCCACCTCGATTGCCCCTCCTCGTCGGTGGCTTTCCAGAATCCGGGGACGCCCCTTAAATCTTCGCCCTCGGCGGCCAGCCGCTCGGCGATCTGGTTGGCCTGCGCCCTGATGGGTACTGACACGTAGCCGTCGCGCTCGATGGCCTCCTCCGTCAGACCGCGCCCGAGCAAGTTATCAAGGTCTCGCCTTTCGAGCCTGAGCGCGTCCATAATCTTCCGGTTGATTCGGTCGCGGTCCTCAATCGGGCGCTTCTCATATTGGACGACGGCCGGGGCGGTCGCCGCCTGCGCCTTCGGCTCGTAGTCGGCCAGCTTCGTGAGGTCGTGCGTGTAACCGCCGTCGCGCCCCGGCCGGTCGGACTCGACGCGGCGGCAGTAGGCGCGCAGGCCGTCCGTGCTGATCGCGCAGTTGTCGGGCTTGTGGCAGACCGGGCAGCAGTTGTCCGGCGTGACGTGTACCCAGCCGTCCTTACCCCCCTTTAACGCCCGCGGCTCGAACGGCCGCGCCTCCTCCGGCTGGGGCTGCTCCTGCCGGGCTTGCTGCGGCTCCTGCGCGGGCTGTACGCGCGCGTCTGTCGCCTCCTGGTGCTGCTCGGCGCGCTCCGGGGCGACGTAATAGGCTCCCGCGTAGAAGGCCCCGTAACGCTCTTTCAGTACGCCGTCCGCCCGCGCCGCGGCCTGCTCTAAAGCCTCCCTCCGACTCTCCGCGTTCGCCTCCGTGGGCGGCCTCGGGTC
>DASWNR010000362.1:0-34705 GCA_036399155.1 Pyrinomonadaceae bacterium | reverse complement strand
ACTACCTCAAGATTTTCCACGGCGTGCTGCCCGAGGTCGTGGCCGAGCACGACCCTTCGCGCGCCTACTGGCCCAGCTCGCCCAGCTCGAACCTCGAAGAGGACGCCGACTCGCAGCGCGTGGGCGACGTGCACTACTGGGAGGTCTGGCACGCCTCGAAGCCGTTCGCGGAATACGGGAAGCAGCGCCCGCGCTTCATGAGCGAGTACGGCTTCCAGTCCTTCCCGCTCGCCGAGACGGTGGGCGCCTACACCGTGCCCGCCGACCACGACATACAGTCGCCCGTCATGCTCGCGCACCAGAAGCACCCGCGCGGCAACCAGCTCATACGCGAGTACATGCTGCGCGAGTACCCCGAGCCCAAAGACTTCGAGTCGTTCCTCTACGCCAGCCAGGTCTTGCAGGCCGAGGGCATCAAGGTGGGCGCCGAGCACCTGCGCCGCATCATGCCGCACAACATGGGCTCGCTCTACTGGCAGCTCAACGACTGCTGGCCGGTCGCCTCCTGGTCGAGCGTCGATTACTTCGGCCGCTGGAAGGCGCTCCAGTTCTACGCGCGGCGCTTCTACAGCCGCGTCCTCGTGAGCCCGCACGCCGAGGGCGACCGCGTCAACGTCTACGTCGTCTCAGACCGCGCCGAGCCCGCTCCTGCGCGCCTGACGGTGAGCCTCATGGACTTCGACGGCCGCGTGCTCAAGACCGAGTCGAGGGACTTGACGGTCGCCCCGCTGCGCGGCGACTCCTACCTCAGCCTCGACGCGGCCGAACTCCTCGAAGGCCGCGACGCGCGCTCGGTCTTCCTGCTCGCCGAGCTGCGCGCCGGCCCCGGCGTCATCTCGTCGAACGCGCACTTCTTCCGCCCCTTCAAGGAGCTAAAGCTGGCCGCCCCGCGCGTCGGCACGGCCGTCGCCGCGACCCGCGGAGGCTTCAGGCTAAGGCTCACGACCGACAAACTCGCGCGCGCCGTCTACCTCTCCGCGCCCGGCGCGCAAGGCTCCTTCAAAGACAACTTCATCGACCTCGTCCCCGGCCGGCCCGTCGAAGTCGAGTTCCGCGCGACCCGGCGCACGCGGCTCGAAGATTTTCGCAGGGGGTTGAAGGTGAGGTCGCTCGCGGACGCTTTCAGATAGCGGCGACGGGGGCGAACTTGTCCGCGAGGACGAGACTGAGCGCGCCCATGAGGCTGGCCTCGTCGCCGATGGTCGAGGGCGTGATGCGCGCGGCGGGCAGGTCTCGGCGGACGCTGCGCTTGACGGCGTCGGCGAGGATGTCAAAGACGAGTTCCCACGCGCGCGTGATGGCCCCGCCGACGACGACGATCTCGGGGCTGAAGCCGACCACGAGGTTCGAGATGCCCTTGCCCAGATAGCGCGCCGTCTCGCGCAAAGCCTCGCGCGCCGCCTCCTCGCCTTCGAGCGCGCGGTCGATGAGTTGCGCGAAGCTCAGCTCGCGCGCGCCCTCCGCGTCCGACGACAGCCGCGCGTAGCGCTCGACGGCCGCGCGTCCCGACGCGAAAGCCTCCCAGCAGTCGTAGCCGCCGCACGAGCAGGGCACGGGCGCGCGCTCGCCGATGACCATGTGGCCGAACTCGCCGGCCGCGCCGCCCTCGCCGCGGTAAATCTGCCGGTCGAAGATGAGCCCCGTCCCGACGCCCTCCGCGATGAAGACCATGATGAAGTCGCGCGCCTCGGACACCTCCGCCCGCCCGAACCAGAGTTCGGCGAGCGCGGCCGCGTTGGCGTCGTTATCGACGGCGACCTTGAGCCCCGTCGCCGCCTCAAGCGTGCGCGCAACGTCGAGGTCGCGCCAGTTGAAGTAGGGGACGTAGATGAGCTTCCCCGTCGAGGGGTCGACGAGCCCGGGCAGGCTGACGCCGATGCCCTCTATCTTGCCCGGCCAGCGCCCGAGCAGACGGCCGGCGGCCGTGGCCGCGCGCCTGAGCGTCCGGTCGAAGTCGTGGTCGGTCTCGAACTCCTCGCGTTCGAGCACGCACCCCGCGAGGTCGCACGCGGCGACGGTCGTGCGCGCCGGCCCGATGTCGACGCCGACGGCCGCCGCGCCGCTCGCGCGCAGCGCCAAAAGCGTCGGGCAGCGGCCGCCGGTCGAGCGCCCCGCGCCGATCTCCTCGATGAGACCTTCGACGAGCAGCGAGTCGACTATCTCGGAGATGGTCGAGCGCTGGAGCGCGGTGCGCCGCGCTATCTCGGCGCGCGAGATGGGCCCCTGGTCGCGCACGTAGTTGAGCACGATCTGGCGGTTGATGGCGCGCATCGTGCCGAAGTGCGCCGTGTGGATTCTCTTGAGGTCGATCCTACGCGTCATCTCTGGGTGTTTTTCTGCCGGGGGTTTCGGCCTTCCCGCTCGAAGGAGTTCGTAAGCGCGCGGCGGCGCCGTCTCAAGGGCCTTCGTGCCTGGCCGTCGAGCCGTCGCGGCCGAGCCGCGAGGCGCCCTCCTGGACGGCCGCGCTCAGGGAGATTATCTCGCGCAGGTCGCGGCCGGCCTTCGCGTCGCCGTCCACGTCTACGACGCCGGGCGACTTGAAACGCGGGCTGGCGACGAAGCTGTCGATGCGCTTGCACAGTCGGACGAGCGCCTGCTTCAACTCGCCTCCGACGGGCGCGGCCGCCCCGGCGTCGTGTTGCTGCTTCTCTTCCTCTTTCGGGTCGTGAAGTCCCAGGTAGGTCTGCATGCGCAGCGCGCGCTTCCTCACCTCGGCCGCCTGCTCGGAGACGCGCGCGTAGTCGAGCGCCTGTCCGCCGACGAGCGCGCGCGCCACGTCGTTGCGGATGACCTGTATGCGCCGGAAGTCTTCGCCCAACTGCTTGACGGCGGCCTTGACCGCGCGCTCGTCGGGCGCGTGCTCGGCGCCCTCCGGGTTCCTTCGGAGCTGCGCCTCGCGCTGCTGCTGGTCGCGTATGCGGTCAACGTCCGGGTTGCGTCGCGCCGAAGGCATGGGCGCGGTCTGCCGCGCCGCGACGGTCGCCGACGCCGACAGCAGGAGCGCGGCCGACGCCGCGAGGCGCGCCAGACGGGCCCTCGTAGAAGCGGCGGGATGAAGCTTCACGGCACACCTCCTGAACTACTGCGAATCTACCCGGTGCGGGGCGGGCACGAGTATAACCGCCGGGGCGTCGAATCGTGAACGCCGCCGTGAGCGCACGGGCTCGGCGGCTTCAGACCTTGATGAAGCCGCGCCGCCTGTAGAGCACCGTCATCACGCCGAGCCAGAAGAGCACCGTGCAGACGGCGTAGGCGAGCGAGGCGTTCTTCGGCGCGGCCCACGAAGCGAAGAGGCTCTCGTAAAGAATCGTCTGCAAAGGCACCGCGACGCCGCCGCGCGTGAAAGAAATTATAGAGATGAGGTTCGCCCAAAGCTCCGCGAGGAAGTAGAGCGCCAGCGCGTTGGTGCCGAAGACGACGAAGGGGAGCGCCCATCGGCGGTAACCCTTCAAGTCAACCAGCCAGTAGCAGACCGCCAGCAGTTCGAGCGCCAGCCCCGCCGTCAGCAGCACGTAAGAGCCCGTCCACAGAGCCTTGTTGACGGGGAACCAGTAGTTCCACGCCCAGCCCGCGCAGACGCACGCCGCGCCCGCGACGAACATCGCGGAGACCTTTTCAAACGGCGGCCGCCGCGAGCGCAGCAGGTGCCCCGTGAGCACGCCCGCGAGCGTCGTCGCGATTGCGGGCAGCGTGCTCAAAAGCCCCTCGGGGTCGTAGACCTTCGCGAACCGCCAGACGTGCCCGCCGAAGACCGTACGGTCGAGGTAGGCCGCGAGATTCCACTCCTTGCTCCCAAGGTCGCCCGGCCCGTGACCCGGCACCGGCACGAGCGTCATCAAAGCCCAGTAGCCGAGCAGGAGCGCGACGGCGACGTAGAGCTGTTTGCGCCAGTCCGTGTTGAGAAAGACGACCGACGCGACGAGGTAGCAGACGGCGATGCGCTGTAGCACGCCGGGGATGCGTATCGTCGAGAGGTCGAACGAAGGGAAGCCCGCGAGGAACAGCCCGAGCCCGAAGATGATAGCCGCGCGGCGGAGAATCTTCAGGTAAACGTCGCGCTTGCCGCCCGCCGCCTCGGCGCGGCGCGAGAGCGCGAGCGTGACGGAGATGCCGACGATGAAGAGGAAGAACGGGAAAACTAAATCAGTCGGCGTCCACCCGTGCCACGCAGCGTGTTCGAGCGGGGCGTAAATCGAGCCCCAGTCGCCGGGGTTGTTGACCAGAATCATCCCCGCGATGGTCATCCCCCGAAACACGTCGAGCGAAACCATCCGCCCCGACGCCCCGCCCTCCACAGCGGTCAACTCGCTCATGCTGAACTCCGGGTTAAAGTTCAAAGTTGCAAGTTCAAAGTTCAAAGTTGAAGGGCAAGGCTCTCAACTTTGAACCTTGAACTTGCAACTTTGAACTCACTCTTAACCGACGCACCCTTCGACGCGGCGGCGCAGGTCGTCGACCAGTGCGTGCGCCTGCCCCTCCGTTTCGGCTTCGGCGACGAGTCGGATGATGGGCTCCGTGTTCGAGCCGCGGACGAGGAACCAGCCGTCGTCGGTCGTCACCTTGACGCCGTCGCGCGTGTCCTGCGGCCAACCCGCGTAAGCCTCGCGCACGGTCTTGAGCACGCGGCCGATGCGGTCGGAGCGGCAGGCAAGCTTCTCCTTGACCATGAAGGTGCGCGGAAGACTCTCGATGATTTCCGAGATGGCGCGCCCTTCGGCGGCCAGCAGGTGGAGGACGAGCGCCATCCCGACCAAACTGTCGCGCGCGAAGTTTATGCGCGGGTAGATGACGCCGCCGTTGCCTTCGCCGCCGACGACCGCGCCGTGCCGACGCATCTCCTCGGTCACGTTGGCCTCGCCTATCTTCGAGCGGTAGACGGGGCAGCCGACCTCGCGCGCCACCGCGTCGAGCGCGATTGTGGTCGCGAGGTTCGCCACAAGCGCGCCGCGCTCGCGCGCGAGCACGTAGCGCGCGGCGAGCACGAGCGTGTACTCCTCGCCCACGGCGCGGCCCCGCTCGTCCACGACGGCCAGCCGGTCGGCGTCCATGTCCTGCGCGAAGCCGACGTCCGCGCCCGACTCGCGCACGACGCGGCACAGCTCCGAGAGGTTCTCGGGCGTGGGCTCCGCGCCGCGCGGGAAGGTGCCGTCGGGCGTCGTGTTAATCGGAATCACGTCCGCGCCCAGCGCCGCGAGCAGGCGCGGCGCGACGACCGAGCCCGCGCCGTTGCACGAGTCCACGGCGACGCGGAGGCGGCGCTTCCCTTCGGGCAGCGGCCCGAGCGCGTCGAGCACTGCCTTGACGTGGAGGTCTATCGCGCCGGCCTCGCGCGTCACCTCGCGCATCTCCGCGCCCGGCACCTTCGCGTACTCGCCCTGATGATAGATGTCGAGGAGTTGACGCGCCTGCGCCGCCGCGAGGAAGAGCCCGGAGGAGTTGATGAACTTGAGCGCGTTCCACTCGGCCGGGTTGTGGCTCGCGGTGATGCAGATGCCGCCGCGCGCTCGGCGCTCGCGCACGAGCAATTGCACGGTCGGGACGGGGCACACGTCGATGTCCACGACGCGGCAGCCCGTCGAGAGCAGCCCGGCGAGCACGGCCTGCCGCACCATCTCGCCCGAGGTGCGCGTGTCGCGCCCGATGACGATGGTGCCGGGGCCGACGTACGTCCCGAACGCCTGCGCGAAGCGCACCAGCAGCGTCGGCGTCAACGACTGGCCCACCACGCCGCGCACGCCCGAGATGCTTATCTTGAGTGTCGGTATGGCTCTCATGGGAAAAGTGCTGAGGACTGAGGACTGAGGACTGAGGACTGAGTTAAAAACCATGATGACGAAACCGGGCCTCTACTCAGTCCTCAGTCCTCAGTCCTTAGAAATTGCACGGCGAGTCGAGCGCGGGGCGGGGCGCGGGGACCGTGTCGCGGGACTTGACCGCGCGGCGTCTCAAGTTCGTGACGCGCGCCTCGACCTCGGCCGGCGCGAGCACCGTTTCCGACTCGAAGAAGACCCAGTCCACGTCCTCCTGATAGCTGCGCGGCTCGGCCGACTTGATCGCGCCGTCGCGTATGAACCAGAGGTTGAAGTTGATCGACATCAGGGACTCGGGGTAGAAGCGCTCGCCGTGGTCGGCGAGCTGTTTGCCGTCCACGAAGTATCTGACCCGGCCGCCCGAGACCTGCGTGACGAGCGTGTGCCAGCCGGCGCGGCTCCCCGCCCACGTGTGAAAGACGTTGTCCTTCTTCCAGTTCGGCTCGGGGTAAAAGGTCTCCCACGTCGTCCCGTACAGCGTCGGCCCCGAGATGCCCCAGCCGCCGTTGGGCAGGTACTCGAAATCCAGCTCGCTGTAGTCCATGTCCCACGGCGCTTTCAACGGGCTGATGGTGTAGAAGCTCTGGACGAGCTGGTCGCCGCCCGGCCCTTCGACCGGCTCGTCCGTGAAGCGCACGCGCGCGGCGTAGGTGCCTTCGAGGTACTTGCGCTGGTGGCAGACCTGCGTCTGTCGCGTGCCCGGGCCGGCGCCGTCGGTCTTTGAAGTCATGCGGAGCGCGCGGCCGCCGGGCGCCCCGTCTTCCACGTTGACGAAGGTGACGCCCTCGGGCCACCACGTCGCGCCGGGGATGCCGGGCCAGCCCGGCGCGGTGCGGACTATCCAGCCGCCCCGCGCAAGCTCGCGCCGGTGCGCGTAGCTGAAGTCGTCGAACATGAAGCCCTTCGACTGATGCGTCTGTCGCGCCCGGCTCGTCTGCCCGGCGGCCGACGCGCCGAAGCACAGGACGGCGCACAGCGCGAGGGCGAAACGGGTCTCGTAAGTTTTCACTGTTCTTTACTCCCCCACCCGGCGGGCCGCCCTTCAGCGCGCCGAGAGCAGAACCCACTCGCGCCCCGCGTAGAGGCGGACGCCGCCGCGCGCCTGCGTCATCATCAGCGGGCGCGGGCGCTGGAAGTCCGCGTCGCGCCGCGTCCTGACCGAGAGGACGCGGCGGCCGCCCAGGTCCATCACGTTGAGCCAGCCGCCGGCCCCGAAGCCGAAGCCGTAAGCGCCGGTCGGGAGACGCGCGCCGCCGACGGTGATGGGCGAGTCCGTGATGAGGAAGCCGACGTACTTGGCGCGCACCTCGCTCGAATAGCCGGAGGTGTCGACGAGCCCGGCCATCGCGAAGCGGTTCGCGCCGAACTGGACGGCGGCCGCGTTGCGCATCTGCGTCGGCGCGCTCTGCCCCTCGAAGTAGAAGCTCGAAGGGACGACGCGCGTCAGCTCGTCGCCCTCAAGAATCTTCGGCCACCCTTGCGCGAGCGCCAGCGCCGGCAGCAGCGCGACGACGAGCGCCGCGCGCGAAAGCTTATTTAACTTTGAAAGCATTATTCGCATCACTCCTTTAGTTTGGTTCTCGTGCGACTGAGCGGGTCTTACCTGCCGAGGCGGTCGCGCGCCCAGTCGAGCAGTTCCTGCGCGCGCGGGGCCGTGTCGGCCTCTGCGATGACGCGGATGAGCGACTCTGTGTTCGAGACGCGCACGTGCGCCCAGCCGTCGGGCCACGTGACCTTGACGCCGTCGGTCTGGTCGTACTCCACGCCATCGCGCTCAAGCTCCTCGTAGAGACGCTGGAGGAGCGAGTGGATGCGGTTGGGCTCCACATTCACGTCGTGCTTGAGCATGGCAAGGCGTGGGAGCCGCGACGCAAGCTCCGAGACGCGCTCGCCGGTCAGCGCCATGTGTTCGAGGACGACGCCGACGGCGGCCGCGCTGTCGTGCGTGAGCTGTACGCGCGGGACGACGACGCCGCCCGAGCCTTCGCCGCCGACGACGGCGCGCGTCTCGGCCATCGCCTCGGAGATGAAAGCCTGCCCGACCGGCGTCCGTATGACGGTCGCGCCGTGGCGCGCGGCGACGCGCTCGACTGAAGCGCTCGTCGAGACGTTGGTGACGACCGTCCCCGTCTGGCGCCTCAACTCTATCTCCGCGGCGAGCGGGAGCGTCGCCTCCTCCGAAAGAATCTCGCCCGCCTCGGTCACAATCCCGAGGCGCTCGCCGTCGGCGTCGTGCGCGAAGCCGATGTCGGCGCGCCCTGCGAGGACGAGCGCGCGCAGTTGCGCCATCGACTGCCGGCGCGGCTCCGGCGCGTGCGGGAAGGACGCCGTCGGGTCGTCGTTGACGGCCAGCACCTCGCACCCCAGAAGTTCGAGCCAGCGCGGCGACAGGAGCGAGCACGAGCTGTTGCAGCAATCGACCGCGACCTTCAGGCGGCGCGCGCGCACGGCCTCAACGTCGAAGGCGGCGGCGAGGGATTCGAGGTGCGGCGCGATGGCGTCCGATTCTTCGATTTTGCTCCTGATGCCGCGCCAGTCGGCCTTCGCGTACTCGGCCTGGTGGAAGAGGTCGAGCAGCTCGTCGGCCTGCGCCGAGTTGAGGTAGAGCCCGTCGCCGCGCACGAACTTGAGCGCGTTCCACGGCTCGGGGTTGTGCCCGGCGGTGATGGAGACGCCGCCCGCGGCGCCCAGACGGCGGACGGAGAGTTGCAGGCTCGGCGTCGGGCAGATGCCCAGGTCAAACACCTCGCACCCGGCGGCCAGAAGCCCCGCGAGCACGGCCGCGCGCACCATCGGCCCCGACGTTCGCGTGTCGCGGCAGACCAGCACCGTCCCCGAATCGAGGTAGGTGGCGAAGGCTTGCGCGAAGCCGACGGCGAGCTCCGGCGTGAAGGTCTCGCCGACGACCCCGCGGACTCCGCTGATGCCTATCTTGAGAGAATTCATGGCGCGGGCCGGGAGGATAACAGAGTTCGGAGACCGTGGTCACCCGAAAAAGTTTTGCCGGCCGGCCGAACATTTCGGTTGACGGCGGCGGGGCGTCTGATTTAATCGTTAGTCCACCAAAGTTCGCCAGACAGCTTTTCCCGTCATTCAAAAAACATCCGACCGGGCGCGGCGCGCGAGTCCGTCCGACCCGGCGCACGCGTTGAGGAAGACATGAAAGCGCACAAGCTCATCTCCGCCCTACTGCTCATGACCTTAGTCCCGCACACGTCCGCGCAGACTCCCGCGCCGGCCGCGCAGGCCGCGCAGGCTCCCGCGCGTCACAACCTGATGCCCGTCCCCGCGTCGGTTCGTTTCGGCGCCGGGCGGCTCCGCGTCGATAAGACGTTCACGGTCGCCGCGACGGGCGCGGTGGACGAGCGCCTGCGCGCAGGCGTTGACCGCGCGGTGCGCCGTCTGGAAGGGCGCACCGTGTTGGAGCTGGCGCGCGGGCTTGCGGCCGACCCGGGCCGGGCGACGCTTCTGGTCGAGGCGCGCGGGCCGGGTCGCGCCGTGCCGTCGGTCGAAGAGGACGAGTCGTACACGCTCGAAGTCACCGAGCGGCAGGCGGCGCTTCGCGCGGCGACGGTCGTGGGCGCGCTGCGGGGCCTTGAGACTTTTCTACAGTTGCTCGAAGGCGACCGCGAGGGCTTCTACCTGCCGGCCGTCTCCATCGACGACCGGCCGCGCTTCCGCTGGCGCGGGCTGATGATGGACATCGCGCGACACTTCCAGCCGATGGAGGTCGTCAAGCGCAACCTCGACGCGATGGCCGCCGTCAAGCTCAACGTCTTTCACTGGCACCTGACCGAAGACCAGGGCTTCCGCATCGAGAGCAGGAAGTTTCCGAAGCTCCACCGGATGGGCTCCGACGGCAACTTCTACACGCAGGAGCAGGCGCGCGAGGTCATCGCCTACGCCGCCGCGCGCGGCATCCGCGTCGTGCCGGAGTTCGACCTGCCCGGCCACGCGACCGCGTGGCTCGTCGGCCACCCCGAGCTGGGGAGCGCGCCGGGGCCGTACACGATTGAGCGCCGTCCCGGCATCTTCGAGCCCACGCTCGACCCGACGAGGGAGGAGACTTACAAGTTCCTCGAAGTCTTCTTCACAGAGATGGCCGCGCTCTTCCCCGACGCCTACATGCACATCGGCGGCGACGAGAACACCGGCAAGCAGTGGGACGCGAACCCGAAGATTCAAGCCTTCATGAAAGAGAAAGGCATGAAGGACAACCACGCGCTCCAGACCTACTTCAACCAGCGGATGCTGAAAATCCTTCAGAAGAACGGCAAGCGGATGATGGGATGGGACGAGATTTTCCAGCCCGACCTCCCCAAAGATGTCGTCATCCACTCGTGGCGCGGGCAGAAGGCTCTGGCCGAGGCGGCGCGGCGCGGCTACGACGGCGTGCTCTCGAACGGCTACTACATCGACCTCATCTTCCCGACCACAGACCACTACCTCAACGACCCCCTGCCCGACGGTCACGGGCTGACGGAGGCCGAGGCGCGGCACGTCCTCGGCGGCGAGGCGACGATGTGGGCCGAGTGGGTCACGCCCGAGACCATCGACTCGCGCATCTGGCCGCGCACGGCCGCCATCGCAGAGCGCCTCTGGTCGCCGCGTGAGGTGAGGGACATCGAAGACATGTACCGCCGCCTCGCCGTCACGAGCGTCAGGCTCGAAGAACTCGGGCTCACGCACGAGCGCAACCAGGGCGTGATGCTCAGGCGTCTGGCTGGCGGGGCGTACCCGCCGGCGTTGGAGACGCTCGCCTCGGTCGTCGAGCCGGTCAAGGAGTACAGGCGCTACCAGCAGAGGCCGCAGACGATGCTCTCGCCGCTGACGGGTCTGGTCGACGCGGCGCGGCCCGACTCAAACGCCGCGCGCGGCTTCTCGCGCCGGGTCGATTTGCTGCTCTCGGACGCGCCGCGCTTCGCGCTCCACTTCAGCACGCTGCGCGACACGCTCACGTCCTGGCGCGACGCCGAGCCCGTGCTCGAAGCGCTGATTGAACGCTCGCCCGCGCTCGCCGAGGCGCGGCCGCTCGCGCGCGACCTCGGGTCGGCCGGCGAGATAGGGCTTGAGGCGCTCAACTACATCTCGCAGGGCGTCGCGCCGCCGGCCGAGTGGCGCAACTCGCGACTCGCCGCGCTCGCGGAGGCGGCGAAGCCCAAGGCCGCGCTCGAACTCGCGTTCCTGCCGGCGCTGCGCGAGCTGGTCGTCGCGGCACACGAGCGGACGCAGCTCGACGGCTCGACGCCCGCCGAGTGGCGCAGGCGCGTGCGCGAGCTGGCCAACCCGCCGAAGCCGCGGCCGGCCGCCAACCACTGATGTCTCTGGAAGGGAAGATAGGGCTGCGCGGCAAGCTCGCGCGGGGGTGAGGGGTCGGGCCGGACGCCTCAGAGTCTTTCGAGGACGACGGCCTTGCCACGGAAGTCGAAGGTGGCGACGAAGTTCTGTAGGAAGGCCGTCCCGGCGAGCGCGCCGCCCGCGCCCAGACGCTCGCCGCCGGCCGCGCCCTTGTCGAGAAAGCGCATCACCTTCTTCCCGAAGTCGAGCTGCACCGTGCGACCCCTGAAGAAGTCGTAACCCAGCGTCCCGAAGATTTCGCGCCCGAGCAGCTTGCTCACTTCGGCCGTCGAGCTGAGGCGAGCGTTGATGCTCGTCGCGGCGGCCGGGCCGACGCTCACGTCCGGCAGCGTGGCGAAGCTCACGGTCTTGTCGTTGAACCCCGTGACTCGGCCGACGCCCGTGTAGTACATCGTTAGCTTGTACCTTTCGACCACCCCGAGGTTTACGCTTGAGTTCGTGTCCCCCGTCGAGACGATGAACTCGACTGGCTCCCTGCCCTTTATCTTCCCTGCGACGATGACGTAGCCCTTCTCGAACGTGAAGGGGACTTCGCCGGCCTCCTCGTCGGCGGGCGCGGCGGCGCACGGCGCGCAGAGCAGGACGAGGAGCGCGAGCGTCGTGAGTAAAGGCTTCCGCATGGCTTTAGAACCTCCTGTGATCGCTTCGTGAGGCCCCGGCGCTCCGCAGTCGGGCGGAGCGCCGGGGTTGAACGCGGCCGGGGGTTAACGCGCCGGGACGCCCGGCGGCGGCGGCCGTCAGTTCTGTCTCAGCGCCGGCATCGGGACGGGTATGTTGTAGGTTCGGCCCCCGACGCCGACGCCGCCCTCGCACGAGTTCGGCGGCGCCGTGCAGATGCGCCGCGTTGAGGGGCACTCGGCCGCCCAGAACATGTAGCCGAGCATCCCGTTGGTCGAGCCGACGCGCGTCTGCACGTTCTGGACGTACGTCCCGGTCGAGCTGATGAGCGAGGCGGCGAAGTTCGTACACTCGGGCGCGGGGCTCTGCCCCGTGACGATGTAGAGCGCGCCGGTGAACTTGGCGGCCGCGAGCGGCGGAATCGGCGGGTTGTACTGCGCCTTGCCGTCGATGTGCTCCTGCCAGTTGGACTGCGCGTCGGCCGCGTTGTTGAACTGCTTGCTCGTCACCATCGCGTTGGCGTAGTCGAGCACCGGCGTCGTCGTGTTGAGCCAGTCGGCGGTCGCCTTGCGCGTCAGCGCGATGAGCCAGCGGTCGCCCGCCGCGAGGTCTATCGTCAGCCGCGCCGCGTGGTTCGCGCCCGTCGCGTCGTAAGGGTGGACGGAGCGGTACGCGTTGATGAACGCCTGTAGCCCCGTCAGGTTAGGGCTCGTGTTCTCCTCGTAGTCGATCTCGATGCCGACGCCTAAGGATTGCGCGACCTGCGCGGCGTTGAGGCCGAACTGCGTCGGGTTGGCGGCGAGCGCCTGGTTCCACGCGTCGGTGTAGGTGATGCCGCCGATCGAGAGCATGACGCGCACGCCGCGGCTCTTGAAGTAGTTGACGACCTCGGGCGTCATCCCGCGCGGGACGCCGTTCAAGGTCTGCGCGTCGGTCGTCCGGTTGAGGAGCTTCAAAGGCTGGACGAAACTCAAGACGACGAGGTTGACCGAGGGCACGCCGTCGCCGCGGTTTATCAGCCAGCGGTTGCGCGCGTCGAAGTCGGTCATGTTCCGCACGCTCGCCCACGTGCAGGCGTCGTTGCCGCACAGCCACGCGCCGTAGACCGAGACGGGGGTGGCCGAGGCGGACGCGGCCGGCACGACCGCGAGCGCGAAGAGTAGCAGAAGCTTTCTGAGCATACGCGTCTCCTTCTCCGTCGGGTAAGGAAGAATGTCTCTGAGGTGTGGGGCGATAGTCTTCGAGCGGCCCGCGCCTATCGGTAGACGCGGACGTAATCGACGTACATCTTCTGCGGGAAGACCGTGGTCGCGTCGGGGTCGCCCGGCCAGTAGCCGCCGACCGCGAGGTTCAAGAGCATGAAATGCGGGCGGTCGAAGACCCACGCCGAGCCGGCGGGCAGGTCGGCCGGCGTGCGCGTCTGGTAGAGCCGGCCGTCCACGTACCAGCGTATCTGGTTCGGCTCCCACTCGACGGCGAAGACGTGGAAGTCGTCCGTGAACCGCGCGCCGGTGAGCGTGTGCGGCGCGCCGATGCCCGCCGCGCCCGAGTAGCCGGGGCCGTGAATCGTGCCGTAGACGTTAAAGGGCTCGCGGCCGATGTGCTCCATGACGTCTATCTCGCCGCAGGCGGGCCAGCCCGCACTCTGGATGTTGTTGCCGAGCATCCAGAAGGCGGGCCAGATGCCCTGCCCGAAGGGGACGCGGACGCGCGCCTCGAAGCGGCCGTAAGCCTGCTCGAAACGCCCCTGCGTCTTCAGGCGCGCCGAGGTGTACTGGCACTCGCCGTACCAGCAGCGGTACTTCTTGCCGAGCGTCTCTTTGTAAGCGGTGATGACGAGGTTGCCCGCCCCGTCCGTCGAGGCGTTCTTCGTCGTGTTGGTGTAGTACTGACGCTCGTGGTTGCCCCAGCCGTTCGAGCCGTTGCCGACTTCGAGCACCCACTTCGTCCCGTCGACGGCCGAGCCCGCCGGCCCGTTGAACTCGTCGCCCCACGCGAGCGTCCACGTCGTCTGCGCCGAGGCGGTCGCCGCCGACAGCACGAGCGCCAACAGCGCCGCCGCGCACGGCCGCGCGGCGGGTGTCAAACAACGTCTGCGGAAAGTCACGCGGAAAGTCACGAGGTTACCTCCATCGTCTGATGTCAGTCCTGACCGGGGTGAAGGTTTGAACGGGGCGGGGCCAAAAGCCCGGAGGTCTTTTATACCCGCCCGCCGAAAAAGACAAACCCGGCGCGGGCGGGCCGCGGCACTTGCGCAAACGCGCGGGAAGGGGTAGTAATGGGGAAAACCAAACAAGCAGGGAAGAAAGCCGTGGAGTTTTACGCCGCCCTCGTTCTCGCGCTGACGCTGGCCGCCATCGCCGCCGTGCTCTACTTCTACGCGATGTTCCTTGAGGCGCGCACGCGCCAGCAGAGGCGTCACATCGCCGGCCTCGAACGCTCGAACGCCGAGCTGCAAGACGAGCTGCGGAGCACGCGCGCCCTGCTCGAACGCGAGCTTGAGCACAGCCGCGCGCTCTGGCCCGAGATGCTCGACGACGCGGGCGACCCCTCGCGGAATTAAAGCAGTAGGCGGTAGACGGCAGACAGCGGCCGGTAGAAAGAAGATGTATTTCTACCGGCCGCCGTCTGCCGTCTACCGCCTACTGCTTTTCATTCGACTTTCCCCTTCAGCCTGATTTCGCGCGGCGCGGAGGCGTCGGCCGTCACCTCGACGGGCGCGCGCCAGACGAGCGTCTTGACGCGGCAGACGCCGGTGTTGTCCTCGCGGCAATAGTAGAGCGTGAGCTGCACGCGCAGCACCGAGGCGCCTGCCGCGCCTGTCATGAGCGGCACGCGGAGCGGCAGTTTCAAATCCTTCGTCACGCTGTTAAGCGTCTTATCTCGCCAGGCGAGGCCGGCCTCCGCGCTCGACACCATCCAGACGTGCCGTGCCCCGTCCTTCACCTCTACCCTGTACCTGTGCGGCGCGGAAGGGTTGAGGTGGTGGCCTGCGGGCAGCGCGACCTCTACGACGAGTTCGCCGCCGGCCCCCGCGCCGAGCCGCTGCGACGACGCCTTCAACTCCTCGGCGTTCGGCCCGCCCGAGGCTTCCGAAACTTGCGACGCCTCGTCCGCCTCCGGCATCGTCCCGGGCGGCGGCGCGAGGCCGCGTATGGCGAGCGTCGTCGTCTGTTTCGTCGAGAGGTCTACGACGCGGACGGCGTGGTTGTTGGTGTCCGCGACGTAGAGCTTGCCGCGCGCGACCGAGATGCCGCCCGGTTCGTAGAACTCCGCGCGCGCGCCGTCCGCCTGCCCGGACTTGCCCGTCCCCACGAAGGTCGAGACGCGGTGCGTGCGCGGGTCGAGGACTCTTATCTTGTGGTTGTACGTGTCGGCGACGAGCAGGCGGCCTTCGTGCAGCGCGAGCCCGAGCGGGTGCTGGAAGCGCGCCTCGTCGCCCACGCCGTCGCGGTCGCCGAACTCGAAGAGGTCGCCGCCCGCGAGCGTCTGCACCGTCTCGGCGGGCGGCTCCGGCGCCGCGGCGTCGGTCAAAGGGCGCGGGGTGGCGAGGCCGACGGCGCGGATGATGTTCGACTCGCTGTCGGCGACGTAGAGCACGCGGCCGTCGCCCGCGAGCCCCGACGGCTGCGCGAAGCCGGCCTCGGCGCGCGACCCGTCGAGACGCTCCTCGTGCCCCGAGCCGGCGAAGACCGAGGGCCTCCGCGTCCTCAAATCCACCGCCCAAATCTGGTGCGGCCCCGCCATCGCCACGTAGAGTTTGTCGCCTTCGACGTGCAGGTCCCACGGCGAGCTGAGCGGCACCGCCGCGAGAGTCTCAAGCCCGACGCGGTAGTCGCGCAACTGCTCGCCCGTGCCGGCGACGGTCTCGACCGTGCGGGCTTTGAGGTCAACGCGTCGTATGAGGTGGTTGCGCGTGTCGGCGACGTAGAGCGA
This sequence comes from Pyrinomonadaceae bacterium, assembly GCA_036399155.1. Lineage (GTDB taxonomy): Bacteria > Acidobacteriota > Blastocatellia > Pyrinomonadales > Pyrinomonadaceae > QHXN01. The sequence goes on along the minus strand of DASWNR010000362.1, from coordinate 18,983 downwards.
GTCGCCGTCGAGCGCGAGCCCCTGCGGGCCGTCGAAGGTCGCGCCCTCGAAGTCGCCGTCGCGCCGGCCGCGCGCGCCCGAGCCGACGGTGTAGAGCAGCGTCCCGTCGAGCCGCGTGACGACGACGCGGTTGTGATTCGAGTCGGAGATGAAGAGGCGTTCGCCGCGCGCGTCGGCCAGAATCTTGCCGGGGAAGGCGAGCGGGAGGTCGCCGACGCGCGCGCGCTCAAGCGCGAACTTGAGGGGGCGCGGGTCGAGCGTGCCGCGCCGACGCGCGTCCGCGACAAGCCCGCCTATCGCCTTGTCCAGAACGTCGTAGTTGCCCTCGCCCGAGGCGTAGCCGGCGACGTAGCCCGCCGGGTCTACGATGACGAGCGTGGGCCACGCGCGCACCGCGTAGGCGTTCCAGATGCGGAAGTCGGCGTCGTTGACGACCGGGTGTTCGACGCCGTAGCGGAGCACGATCCGGCGTATGTTCTCGGTCTCCTTCTCGTTGTCGAACTTGGCGGAGTGGACGCCGATGACGACCAGCTCGTTAGGGTACTTCTCTTCGAGCCGCTTGAGGTCGGGGATGACGTGGATGCAGTTGACGCAGCCGTAAGTCCAGAAGTCTAAGAGCACGACCTTGCCGCGCAGCCCCGCGAGCGTGAGCGGCCGCGCGGTGTTGAGCCACCCGCGCCCGCCCTCAAGCTCGGGCGCCCGCACGCGCCCCTCGCGCCGAGACGACACGCCGTCCACGTCGCCACCGCCTTTCTCATCCTGCGCGCGCGCGCCCGACGCCGCCGACAGCATCAGCAGGCACGACGCGACCGTCCGCAGCAGCGTCCTCGTCCACACGCCTCGGCCGCTCGCCCTCATCACTTCGCTTCCAGCTCTTTGTCGAGCCGGTCGACGGCGCGGCGCAGGTGCGGGATGGTGATCGAGCCGCCGACGACGAGGGCGACGTTGAAGGCGTCGAGAAACTCCTCGCGCGTGACGCCGACCTCGACGCACTGCTTGACGTGGTAGGTCACGCAGTCGTCGCAGCGGAGCACGGCCGACGCGACGAGCCCCATCAGCTCCTTCGTCTTCTTGTCGAGCGCGCCCTGCTCGTACGCCTGCGTGTCGAGCGCGAAGAAGCGCTTGATGCCGAGGTGCCCCGACCCCAAAAGCTTCTCGTTCATCTCCGCGCGGTAGCGGTCGAATTCGTCCATCTCGCCGTCTCCCCTTCCCCGGTTTGGTTTGCCGACAGTTTAATACAGCGCCGCGCGCTCGTGCGAGTTGGTCGTAAGGCGCGGGGACGAATCAACACGGGCAGGACGAACGAGATTTGAAATTTCCAAGATTATCTACTTTGACGCAAGTAAGATAACAAATATAGACTTTGGCGCATGGCTGAGGCTACCACGCCGTTATCCTCTCACGCACAGATTCCTCTTTGGCTGCGGTTCGTGCGTCTCTTCATCAAGGAGGCTCGCCCTTCAATGAGAGACGTGTTATTGGCCGTTGTGGCACTAGCGGCCGCGCTCGCCTACAAAGTTGTAAACCAACAACTGACGTGGGAGTTGACTATAAGGAACTTGCTTGAAGCGCAGTTCCCCATCATCGCGGCGGCGGTAGTGTTTTTCATCGCCCATGTAATTAAGACAAGCCGTTCGCTTATCAAGGAAGTGCGGGCGGAGGCGGGTGAGGTAGAATATGACCCATATCCCTCTTTAGTTCTCTCAGAAAAAATCAGGGCAACGATAAAGAACGAACCGCCGCCTTACTTTCTTTTGAAGGTTCTATCATTCGCCGCAACTTCTATTATTTGCCTCAGTGCATTAGGTGTACTCAGTTGGAAACTTAACACAATGGTGTCGGCATTTTCTCCGCAGCCCAGTGTGGACAATACCAATGTGCTGCCAACACCCGCACCAATCCCGCCGCCATCGACTCCTGCAACATCAACGCCAATATCTACGCCCGCCCCGTCTCCTTCTCCTCCGAAGCTCCGTAGCAAGCGCCCAAAGGAGTCAGAGTTTCAGCGTCGCCAACGGCTTTTACAAGAATTAGAAGGTCGAAATTCATAATGATGTCACGACTTTTATTTCCGTTCGCCATCTGCTTATTACTAACAGTCTCGCCCGTGGCCTCTTACGGCCAGCAATGCACTCGCGCGTTCACTAAGGAGGGGATTCTGAGTAGTCTTAGAAAAAAAGAGCTACGTAAAGACGATATGCAATTCGTAGCGAAGCAAATGCAGCGGTGCGGCGTCAACTTTCGGCCAACCCTGGCTGATGTGCAAGAAATTCGCCGCTTAGGTAAGTATCTCGGAAAGAAAGGGCTTGATGATTTAGTCGCGGCGGTTCGTATCAATTACCGTGCTGATACATCAGGAGAGCACCCTTCAGATACAAGACCAATTCAAACAATCATGGTAGAGGGCCGACTTACTTGTGACTTGAAGGAAGGCGCAGAGATACCACCTGCCGAAGTGCCTTTCATACCTGTCGGCGATGCCAATGCTTACCTGGAGGGCCCGCTAGGTAAGGTGGCCTTGAATTTCGTCTCGCCTGTACGATTCAGACGGCAGGAGGATAACTCAGTCGTCATAATTAACAGGTTTTCTCTCCCGAACGGGTCTGACCTACAAAACCGTCCGGTGGAGAGCCTAAAAGCGTATGAAGTGTTGGTTATCCCTAGTGTGACTATCGTTTGGGGTAAGTCCATGACAAAGATTAAATTTTTTGAAGTGGCTATGACTATCAACGGGCAAGATGTGTGGTATTACCCGTACAGACTCAATGCGGCATTTGAGTGGGAGAAAGGGTCGCCGATGTTTAGAATCCCACTCGATACTTTGAGAGAAAAACTCGATGCAGTAAGCAAAGCAGCATTACCCCCTCCTATTCAGCAACCAGAGTTTCCCATCGAAAGAATCACTATCGCCCCTGAAGCCATCCCCTCTCCACGAGAGGATTTACCTTTCGGCCTACGAGTAACTATTCAATCAACCGTCCCCGTTTCGCCAGTGCATTTTCTTGTTGAATGTTCCGGGCCAATAGGCCACGGTAGTGACGGGCCGGTCGGTGGCGGAGTTATGACAGAGCACTTTTGGGGTTGGGAAGGAAATAAATATGAGTTCAAGTATGAGTCGCCAGCATTGACCCCGCAAAGACCAGCGCAGGTTTTATTATTTTCAGCTAAGAAAATAAGTTGTAGCGTGGTTAGGATACGGTAGCCACTTCAGCTCGTACGATGTCAATCCCCTATATTCCAGATTAGGGACGTGATAAGTCGGAGCAACGTGGCACGGAATAGACAAGGGTTATCCTGGTTGTTGAAATGCAACTCGAACTGTCCAAATAACTCTCGATGTGCTTCTCTGAGATTTGAAATCTTAAATTCCTAACCGGGGGACGCATGAACGAACTCGGAGAGACAGGCCGCGAGGTTCTGCTGATGCGCGCCGGCGGGCTCGCCTTCGCCGTCTACGCGGACGAGTGCGAGGGGCTGACGCCGTGGGCGGAGCCCGCGCCGCTGCCCGATGCGCCCGTCTGCGTGCTCGGCGTCGTCTCGGTGCGCGGCCGGATGCGCACCGTCCTCGACCCCGCGCGCCTGTTCGAGACGCTGGGGCACGCCCCCGACCGCCGCCCGGAAAGGTACGCGCACGTCGCCTCGCTCGCCGGCGACGAGCAGCTCGCGCTCGCCTCCGAGACTGCCGTGCGCCTCGCGCTCGACTCGCGCGACCTCGTCACCGCGCCCGCCTCCGAGATGGCCGCGCGCCTCCCGGCGCGCGCGACCTTCTCGAACGCGGGCGAGACCGTCTACCTCCTCGACCCCGCGCGCCTCTTCGACGCCGCCATGACCGGCACCGAGCGCCGCCGCCGCCGCTCTTAAACAACTCACGCGCGGACGCCGACGCTTGTCACACGCCCCTGCTTTTGCCACTATCTACGCAGTCATGAACGACCAGGCATTCGGGACTTTGGAGTACGAGGGCGCGCGTGCGCTCGTGCGGCGGTACGCGCAGACGCCGATGGGGCGCGAGCGCGCCGAAGGGCTCGCGCCGCTCTCTTCGGTCGAAGAGGTTCGTCGCGCGCTGCGCGCCGTGACGGAGTGTGTGGAGATGCGCGCGCGCGGGGCGCGCTGGTCTTTCTCCGAGCTGAGCGACCCGGCCGAGGCGATTGCGCGTCTGAGGATCGAGGGCACGGTGCTCGACCCGCTGGTGCTTCTTGAGCTGGCGCGGCTGTGCGAGCAGGCGTCGGACGCGCGCGCCGCCGTCTCGGCCGAGCGCGAGGCCGCGCCGGTGCTGTGGGAGGCGGTCGAGGGTCTGCCGCGCACGCTGCCCGGCCTCGCCGCGCGCGTCTTCTCGAAGATACTTCCGTCGGGCGAGCTGGACGACCGCGCCTCGCCGGAGCTGGCGCGCATACGCGCGGACATCGTCCGCATGCGCTCGACCATCACGCGCCAGCTCGAAACCCTGATGCGCCGCTCCGAGGAGGCGATTCAGGATCAGCTCGTCACGCTGCGCAACGACCGCTTCGTCATCCCCGTCCGCAGCGACCACAAGGGCCGCGTCGCCGGCGTCGCCCACGGCTTCTCCTCGTCGGGCGCGACCGTCTTCGTCGAGCCGCTTGAGACCATCGAGTCGAACAACGAGCTGCAAGCCCTGCGCGAGACCGAGGAGCGCGAGGTCACGCGCATCCTCTCGACGCTCACGGAGGAGCTGCGCGCGGAGCTGCCCGCGGTAGAGCTTGCGGCCGGGGCGGTCGCCGAGCTGGACTTCGTCGGCGCGAAGGCCGCGCTCGCCGCTCACCTGCGCGCCGCCGAGCCCGCGATCGACGAAGGCAACGCCCTCGAACTCGTCGAAGCGCGCCACCCGCTGCTCGAAGAGAATTTGCGCGCGCAGGGGCTCGAAGTCGTCCCCGTCAGTCTGCGTCTCGACGCGGGGCGGCCCGTGATGGTCATCTCGGGCGCGAACGCGGGTGGCAAGACGGTCGTCCTGAAGACCGCCGGGCTCCTCTCGCTGATGGCGCTCTCGGGTCTGCACGTCCCCGCGCGCGAGGCGCGCATTCCCCCCTACGAGTCCGTGCTCGCGGACATCGGCGACCGCCAGTCGCTCGCCGCCAACCTCTCGACCTTCACCTCGCACGTCTCGAACATACGCCGCATGGTCGAGGAGTGCCGCGCGCCCGCGCTCGTCCTTCTGGACGAGGTCGGCACGGGCACCGACCCGGAGGAGGGCTCGGCCTTAGGCGTCGCGGTCGTAGACCACTTCCGGCGCGCGTGCGGCGCGCACGTCATCGCGACGACGCACTACTCGGGACTGAAGATGTACGCCTCGAACGAGGGGGGCGTGCAGAACGCGAGCGTCGAGTTCGACGAGCGCACATTGCAGCCGACCTACCGCCTGCTCGTCGGCGTCGCCGGCTCCTCCGCCGGGCTTGAGATAGCGCGCCGGTTCCGTCTGCCCGAGGCAATCATCGAGGCGGCGCTGGCTCGGGTGGACGAGCGCACGCTCGCCGCCGCGGCGTACCTGCGCCGCATACAGCGCGAGTCGGAGGAGGCCGAAACCCTGCGCCACGCGCTCGAAGAGGAGCGCCGCGCCGTCGCCGAGCGCTACGACTCGCTCGACGCGGAGGCCGCCCGCCGCGAGCGCGAGCGCCAGCAGGAGTTCGCGAAGCAGATGGAGCGCGCCGTCGCCGACTTCGAGCGGCAGGCGCGCGAGCTTTACTCGAAGATAGAAGACCGCGCGCAGCGCGTGCGCGTCGAGCGCGAGGCCGAGCGCCGCGCCGCGGAGCTTCGGCGCGAGGCGCAGAAGGCTCGCACCGAAGCGCGCGCCGCCACGCCGACGCGCGCGGGCGAGACGGGCGGCGTCCGCGTCGTTAAGGGCGCGCGCGAAGACGAAGCGCAGGGGGCGGCCGCTTCGTCAAACACCTCACCGGCCGAAGGGCCGCCGCGCGAAATCGCGGCCGGCGACGAGGTGCGCCTCAAGACGCTCGGCATGACGGGCACGGTCGAGCGCGTCGGCGACGGCGAGGCCGAGGTGCGCGTCAACAACCTGCGCTTCCGCGAGAAGCTCTCCAACCTCGAAATCGTCAAGGCGCAGCCGCGCAAGTCGAAGGAGGAGGACAACACGCTCGCGGGGCGCCTGCGCCGCATGTCCGAGCGCGGCACCGAGGTCAAGCTCAAGGGCGGGCGCGAAGCGGTGGACGCCGAGCTTAACCTCCTCGGCCAGACCACCGACGACGCGCGCGACCGCGTAGACCGCTTCCTCGACGAAGCGTTCCTCCACGGCCACACGCACGTCCGCGTCATCCACGGCCACGGCACGGGCGCGCTCCGCCGCGCCGTCGCCGACCTCCTGCGCCACCACCCACACGTCGCGCGCTTCGACCTCGCCCCCGAAAACCAGGGCGGCGCCGGAGCGACCCTCGTCGAGCTGAAACAGTAGGGCCGACCCGTGACGCCTTTGGGGAGACATCTGGGGGGAGGACAGACCGCCGCGCGGGCGCGACTCCGCGCCGCCTTCGTCGCGGCCGCGCTCGTCGCGTGCGCCTCCGCGCAAGCCTCCGCGCAGACGGAGGCCGACGACCGTCTGTTCGACTTCGCCCCCGAGTCCACGCGGCCGTGGCACCTGCCCGAAGAGACGACCCGTGAGGAGGCCGCGGCGCTGAACGTGCGGTGGAAGGCGCTCGGCGAGGAACTGAAGTCGGGCCCGGGCGAGTTCGCCGGCACGTACGGCGACGGGGGCGATACGCGGCAGCGCTACCTGCGTTGGGCCCCGGGCGGCGGGTTCGTCTACCTTTACGTCTACGAACACTTCGCCGTCCTCGACTTCAGCTACGGGAGGGTCGAGGTCACGCCGACGGCCGTCGTCTTCGAGGTGGAGCGCGAGCGGCGCGAAGTCGACGCCGGGAAGCGGCCTCGCGTCACGCCGCGCCGCTGGGTCGCCGCGCGTTGGAGACTCACGAACTACTTCGTCCCGGAGAAGGACATCGCCGAGTTCGGCACGTACGTCGGCGGCTTCGGCCGGTACAACGAATTCAACGGCCCCTGCTGTGACTTCACGCCGTTCTTCAGGGCCGAGCCCGGGCGCGCGCCCGAAAAGAGCTTCGACGTGCCCGTCGTGCCCGCCCCTTACGCACGCCTCGTGCGGAGGCCGGTCGAGACGACGATAACGTCCCTCGGGCGCAGAAGGGTCGTCAAAGATTTCAGGGTGGAGGGCGAGCTCTACTCGCAGTGGTTCGAGAGGGCGTCGCTCACGCCGGTCACGGTCGGCGCGGGGCGCGCGAGCGGCCTGAAGCCCGGAATGCTCCTGCGGCTCGCAGACGAGCCGGGGGGACAGTACCTCAAGGTCACGCGCGTCCGCGCCTCGCGTTCGGAGTGCGTCCTCATCCGCCGCGTGGAGGACGACGGGCGCGAGACCTTCTACGACTTCGCCGGCGGGGGCCAACCCTTGCAGAAGGAGTTCCCGCCCGTCAGCGTAGGCGCGCGGGTCACCTCCGCCCCGCCGGCCGACTGAGATGCAAAGGCCGCGCGTGAAAGTCTGCTGCATCGAGAGCGTCGAGGAGATGCGCGCGGCGGTCGCGTGCGGCGCGTCGGCGGTGGGGCTCGTGTCGGCGATGCCGAGCGGGCCGGGCGTCATCGCCGAGGAGTCGATAGCCGAGATAGCCGCGCGCGTGCCGCCGCCGGTGGCGACCTTTCTGCTCACCTGCGGGCAGGACGCGGCCTCAATCGTCGGGCAGCAGCGGCGCTGCCGCACCAACACCTTGCAGCTCTGCGACCGCGTGCCGGCGCGTGTTTACGGCGAGCTGCGCGCGGAGCTTCCCGGCGTCTCGCTCGTGCAGGTCGTACACGTCACGGGCGAGGAGTCTTTCGAGGAGGCCGCGGGCGTCGCGCGGCACGTGGACGCGCTGCTGCTCGACTCGGGCAACCAGAGCCTCGCCGTCAAGGAGCTGGGCGGCACGGGGCGCACGCACGACTGGCGCGTGAGCCGCCGCATCGTCGAAGCGTCTCCCGTGCCGGTCTTTCTCGCCGGCGGCCTCAAGCCCGAGAACGTCTCCGAGGCGGTCGAGGCCGTCCGCCCCTTCGGGCTCGACGTGTGCAGCGGCGTCCGCACCGGCGGGCGTCTGGACGAAGAAAAACTGCGCCGCTTCTTCGCGCATGTCGTTTAGACGCCCCGAACGCCCGCGCGCCCTTGCCACGCGCCCGCCCCGTGCGCTTGAATCTGTACAGCCATGCGTTACCCGCAGACATTCATCGACGATTTGAGGCGGCAGGCGGACATCGTCCGCGTGGTCGGCGACTACGTCTCGGGGCTCAAGAAGAAGGGCTCGAACTGGATGGCCTGCTGCCCGTTCCACCAGGAGAAGTCGCCCTCCTTCTCGGTCAACGCGTCGAAGAACATCTTCTATTGTTTTGGCTGTGGGAAGGGGGGGAGTGTCTTCAACTTCGTGATGGAGCTGGAGGGGCTTTCGTTCCCGGAGGCGGTGAAGGTGGTGGCGGAGAAGGCGGGCATGCCGCTCCCCGAACAGGTGGACGACAAGAGGTTCGAGGCGAAGCGGAAGGAGTCGGACGAGGTCGTCGAGTTGAACGCGTGGGCGCTCGAATTCTGGGAGCGCCACCTGTCGGAAGATACGGCGGAGGCGCGCGCCGCGCGCGAGTACGTCGAGGGTCGCGGGCTGACGGCGGAGACGGTCAAGGCGTTCCGGCTCGGCTACGCGCCGAACAGTTGGGACGCGCTCGGGATTTATCTTAAAGGCAAGGGGGCGACCATCGGGCAGATAGAGCGCAGCGGGCTGGTGGTGAAGAAGGAGCAGGGCGGTTACTACGACCGCTTCCGGGGCCGGCTCATCTTCCCCGTGACCGACGCGCAGGGGCGCCCCGTCGCCTTCGGCGCGCGCGCGATGCGCGCGGGCGAGGAGCCGAAGTACCTCAACTCGCCCGAGACGGCCGCCTACACCAAGGGGCGTCACCTCTTCGGCCTCGGCGTCACGCGCGACGAGATACGGAGGAAGAAATTCGCCATCCTCGTCGAAGGTTATCTCGACTTAATCGTGCCGTTCCAGCACGGCGTCCGCAACGTCGTGGCGAGTCTCGGCACGGCTCTGACGCCCGAGCAGGCCAAGCTTCTGAACAGGTTTGCGCGCAAAGTGGTCGTCAATTATGATGGTGACCGCGCCGGAATCAACGCGGCGAAACGCGCAATAGAGGTTCTCCTCCCGGAAGATTTTGAGGCCAAGGTTCTGGTACTCCCGGACGGCGCCGACCCGGACGAGTTCGTCCGCGCGCACGGCGTCGAGGAGTACAACCGGCGCCGGGGCCAGGCCGTCCCGCACATGCAGTTCGTCCTCGAACAGGCCACGCGCGAACGCTCACTGCGCGTCCCCGCGCAGAAGGCCGAGGCGGTCGAGGAGGCGCTACCCTTCGTCCGCGCCGTGCGGAACCCAATCCAGAGGCGCGAGTACTTTGACATGGCGATGGACGCGCTCCGCGTCGACGACGCCGGCCTGAGGCAAGACCTCTGGAAGACCGTCGGGGCGCGCGACGCCAAGGCGCCCGAGGCCGGCGACATCAGGAAGAGGGTCGTCCGCGCTTCGGTCGGCACCCCGACCGTCGCCGAGAAGCGGCTTTTGGAACTTCTCCTCCACGACGCCGAGCTGCGCGCCCTCGTCCTGCCGCTGGTGGACGCGAGCGACTTCGAGGGGCTCGCCACCTCCGCCATCTTCGACGCGCTCCGCCGCGCCGAGGCCGAAGGCGTCGAGATCAGCTTCGACGCGCTCGACTCTCTGACGGGCGACGACCCGGCCAAAGCGTTTCTGCCGGAGCTTTGGATGTACGAGCCGGAGCGCGCCGAGGGCGAGGCGACCGACGCCTTTCTGCCGGAGGCCGAGAGCTGCCTGATGACGCTCCGCCTGATGAGCTACGACCGGCGGATAAAGGAGCTGGCCGCCGAAATCACGGCGGCCGACCGCGCGGGAGACGACGCACGCCGCGACCAACTCATCATGGAAGACCTGGAGCTTAAACGCCGGCGCTCGGCCCTGCTCCCGCACGCGGGGAGCGTCTACGGCCCCGCACCCTCAACGCCCTGACGACCCTGAACCGACCGACCCCACGCGAGCCGGCCGCAGGCCCCGACTCACCGAGCCGAGAACCCGAGGTGGACTAGAAGATGGGCATGGAAGAGAAGGATCAGGAAGACGTGATGCAGCGCCTGCTCGAACTCGGCGGCGACAAGAAGTTCCTCACCTTCGACGACCTCAACCGCGAGCTCCCCGACAACATCGTCTCGCCCGACGACATCGAGGACGTGCTCCAGAAGCTCGAAGGCTCGAACATCACGGTCACGGACTCGGACGAGCGCCTCATCGAAGTCTCGGCCGTCTCGGCGGTCGCGCCCGAAGACCTCGACGGCGAGCTGGACGAGGACATCGAGCTCGACCTCTCGGCCGGCGTGCTCGACAAGACCAACGACCCCGTCCGCCTCTACCTGCGCGAGATGGGCATCGTGCCGCTTCTGACGCGCGAGGGCGAGGTCTCCATCGCCAAGCGCATCGAGCGCGGGCAGATTAAAACTCAGAAGGCCATCTCGCGCTCGCCCATCGCGGTCAAGGAGCTGTGCCAGGTCGGCGAGGAGCTTGAGGCCGGGCGGCTCAGCATCCGCGACTACGTCAGCTTCGCGGAGATGGCCGAGCTGACCGCGCAGCAGGAGGACAAGACCGACGAGTACCTGCGCTGGACGCTCGAAGGCATCGAGAACATCCGGCGCGTCTTCAAGGCCGGGCTGAAGGAGTGGGAGCGGCTGCGCGCCGAGCAGAAGATAACGCGCGGCAAGTCCTCGAAGAAGATTCTGCGCCTCAAGCGCAAGGTGGCGCGCATGCGCCTTGAGATCGCGCAGGAGATGCGCCAGCTCAACCTGACAGAGCACGCGCGCCAGCGCCTCATCAGCTCCATACGCAAAGTCCACAAGGAGATTCGCGTCGCCGAGAACGAGGCGGCGGGCTACGCCGAGAAGCTGGAGCGCAAGCGCGTGCGCCCCGACGACGAGAAGGAGTACAAGCGCCACGTCGCCGGCGCGCGCAAGCGGCTACAGCAGATCGAGGAAGACCACAAGATTCCGCCCGTCGAGATCAAGCGCTCGCTCCAGGCCATCCTCATCGGCGAGGCCGAGACCGGGCAGGCCAAGCGCGAACTCATCGAAGCCAACCTCCGCCTCGTGGTCTCCATCGCGAAGAAGTACACCAACCGCGGCCTTCAATTTTTGGATTTGATTCAGGAGGGGAACATCGGGCTGATGAAGGCGGTGGACAAGTTCGAGTGGCGGCGCGGCTACAAGTTCTCGACCTACGCGACGTGGTGGATTCGGCAGGCCATCACGCGCGCCATCGCAGACCAGGCGCGCACCATCCGCATCCCCGTCCACATGATCGAGACCATCAACAAGCTCATCCGCACCAGCCGCGCGCTCGTGCAGGAACTCGGCCGCGAGCCGACGAGCGAAGAGATAGCGCGCAAGATGGACATCCCCGTCTCGAAGGTGCGCAAGGTCTTGAAGATCGCGCAGGAGCCGATCTCTTTGGAGACGCCCATCGGCGAGGAGGAGGATTCGCACCTCGGCGACTTCATCGAAGACCGCTCGATACTCAACCCGGCGGACGCGGTCGTCGCCTCGAACCTGCGCGACATAACGGACGAGGTGCTGGCCACGCTCACCCCGCGCGAGGAGAAGGTCATCAAGATGCGCTTCGGCCTCGGCCAGAACGGCTCCGAGCACACGCTCGAAGAGGTCGGCCAGCACTTCGCCGTCACCCGCGAGCGCATCCGGCAAATCGAGGCCAAGGCGCTCCGCAAACTCCGCCACCCCTCGCGCTCGCGCAAGCTCAAGGCGTTCCTCGAAAGCGTGCGTCAATAGCTTAAATAGCGAAAACCGGTTAAACTGACGGCAGGTTTGAATCGCGCGGTAAACTGACGGCAGGTTTGAATCATCAAATTCAGACTTGCCGTCTCAGTGTTTGGCGAAAGAATGTCGAAAAAAGTTATAGAGAGTTATCGGCGGAAACTCGCCGCCGAAGAAGGGTGGGTCTCGAAGCGCGGCGCGCGTTTGCGCGTGGCGCTGTGCTACCCGAACGTGTACGCGGTCGGGATGGCGAACCTCGGGTTCCAGTCGGTCTACGAGCTTTTCAACCGCGTCCCCGAAGTCTCGTGCGAGCGCGTCTTCCTCCCCGACGACGCGGAGCTGCGCGAGTACGAGCGCACCAACACGCCGCTACTCTCTCTGGAGTCGCAGACGCCCGTGCGCGACTTCGACGTGGTGGCCTTCTCCATCTCGTTCGAGACCGACTTCCTCAACATGGCGCGCATGCTCAAATTTGCGCGCGTGCCCGTGTGGGCCAAAGAGCGCACGCACCACGACCCGCTCGTCCTGATGGGCGGCGCCGCCTCGTTCCTCAACCCCGAGCCCATCGCGGAATTCACGGACGTGGTCGCCGTCGGCGAGGGCGAGATTCTTGTCCCCAAGCTCGTCGACCTCCTCTTCGAGAACGCCGAAGAGGGCGGGACGAAGGAAGACCTGCTCCTGAAGCTCGCGCGCGTCGGGCGCGGCTTCTACGCGCCGTCGCTCTACGAGGTGACTTACAGGACGGACGGCACCGTCGAGGCTTACGCGCCGAAGTTCGACGGCGTGCCGGCGAACGTCGGGAGAATCGTCGCGGCCGAGAACCCGAAGGAGGGAAGCCTCAGGCGCGCGATGCGGCGCGGCGACACCGAGATCGTGGCGCGTCTGAAGGAGCCCGAGGTCTTCGCGCCTTCGTCAATCATCTGGGCGCCCGAGGCCGAGATGGGCGAGCGCTTTCTCATCGAGATTTCGCGCGGCTGCTCGCAGGGGTGCCGCTTCTGCTGGGCCGGCTTCAACTACTGGCCGCCGCGCGTCGTCCCCGCGCGCGACATCCTGCGGAAGGCCGCCGAGTGGCGCGGGCGCACCGACAAGATCGGCCTCGTCTCGACGGCCGTCTGCGACCACCCAGAGATCAGCGAAATCCTCAGCGGCCTTCGCGAGATGGGCTACAGGATTTCCGTCTCGTCGCTCAGGCTCGACCAGATCGAGGACGAGCTTTTGGACGCGCTCGTCGAGTCGGGCGACCAGCAGATAGCCGTCGCGCCCGAGACCGGGAGTGACCGCCTGCGCCGCGTCATCAACAAGAACCTGACGAACGACGAGATAGTAGACATCTGCGGAGCCGTCTTCGACCGTGGCATGCTCACCGTCAAGCTCTACATGATGGCCGGGCTGCCCACAGAGACGGACGAAGACCTCGAAGCGATGGTCGAGCTGGTCGAGCGCATCAAGGACAGGATGCTTGAGGCGGGCAAGCGGTTCGGGCGCGCGGGGAAGATCATCCCGGCCCTCAACGGCTTCGTGCCGAAGCCCAACACGCCGTTCCAGTGGGAGCCCATCTGCGAGGAGAGGGAGCTGAAGCGGCGTCTGAAGTGGCTCTCGAAGAACCTCTCGCGCATCCCGAACGTCGAGGTGCGCGTGATGTCGTCGCGCATCGCGCACGAGCAGGCGCTCTTCTCCTCGGGCGACCGCCGCGTCGCACACGTCATCGAGGCGATGGCGCGCCACCGCGGAGACCTCTCGGCCGCGCTGCGCGAGACGGGCATCGACCCCGCCTTCCACACTTCGCGCGCGCGCGGCTACGAAGAGGTGCTCCCGTGGGAGATTGTCGACTCGGGCATGGGCCGCCCCTTCCTTGAGAAGGAGCACACCCGCGCGCAAATCTCGCGCTCGACCGCGCCCTGCCCTTCAGTCGACACCTGCACGCGCTGCGGCGTCTGCCCCACCACCTGGCTCGCCGTCGCGACGCCGGCGCTCGTCCAAATCGCGACGGGCGGCAGGCAGATGGCGGCGGGCGGTTGAGAAGAGTAGACATTAGGAAGTAGTCAGTAGAAAGATAGGCGGCGCGCTCGGTTTATTACCGCAACGCGCCGCCCCTTTTTTTCTACGGTCTACTGACTACCGTCTACCGCTTACTCGCCTTCACCTCTGGCTGATGAAGCCGCTGCTGCGCGCGGTGTGGTCGAAGTTGTACTCGTATGTGTAGCCGGGGAGCTGGACGGACTCCGACCAGGTGACGTGGGCGGTGATGCGCCCCTCCTCGCGCTGGACGTTGACCCCGACCTCCTCGGGCAGCTCATGCTCCTTCGCCCCGGCGCGGAGCTGCTGGACGACCCACTCGCTCGTCTGCCCCGGCGGGTAGGCGGCCTTGTTCACGGTCTCCTGCATGTAGTCTTTGTAGCGGTAAGACTTGTAGGCGACCGGCGCGTAGTTGTAGGCCGAGTAGGCGGCGAGCGCGATGATCAGGATGACGACGACGAAGTTGAAGCGCGCCCCGCCGCGCTCGCCACGCCGCGGCTGATTTGAGAGAGTCATTTGGCGTCCCCTCTGGTGACCTTTGGGAGAGTCCGGGGCGTCCGAAGCGCCGCGCGGATGGATGCGAGGACGACGCGCCCGGGGACTTCCCTCCCGTCCACGACGCGCGCGTGCCCGAGGCTTTCGAGCAGAACCCAACGGACGCTGCCTCCGACCGCCTTCTTGTCTTTACGCAGAGCGCGCCGGATGGTTTCGGCGTCGAGGTCTTCGGCCCCCGGCAGGCGGCCGGCGAGCGCCACCGCCCCGCGCAGGGATTCCAGTTCCGACTCATCAAGCAGCCCTAGCCGCGTCGAAATCTCGCCGGCGGCCAGACAGCCGTAGCCGACCGCCTCGCCGTGCCGGAAGCGGCGGTAGTTCGTCACCGCTTCGAGCGCGTGGCCGACCGTGTGCCCGAAGTTGAGCACCTTGCGCGAGCGCGCGTCGTCGCGCCCCACCTCCTCGCGCTCGTCGCCCGCGACGATGCGGGCCTTAAACGCGCACTGCGCCGCGATGATGCGCGCGAGTTCTTCCGCGCGCCCCGCGTCCGACCCTATGACGCCCGGGCCGCCCCGAAGGTTACGCCCCGCGCCCGCCTCTTCAGACAAAAACTTTCTCGTCCGCTCGAAGAGGCGCCGGTCGCCGACCGC
Source organism: Pyrinomonadaceae bacterium (assembly GCA_036399155.1). Lineage (GTDB taxonomy): Bacteria > Acidobacteriota > Blastocatellia > Pyrinomonadales > Pyrinomonadaceae > QHXN01. The sequence continues at coordinate 3,959 of DASWNR010000362.1, read as the reverse complement.
GCCCTGCTTGACGGCCTCGCACCAGCCGGCGGTCAGCTCGCGGCGCGGGAGCGTCTTGAGAGTGTCGGTGTCCACGACGACGGCCGCCGGCTGGTGGAACGCGCCGACGAGGTTCTTGCCAGCCGCCGTGTTGACGCCGGTCTTGCCGCCGACCGAAGAGTCTATCTGCGAGAGCAGCGTCGTCGGCGCCTGCACCAGCGGGACGCCGCGCAGGTAGAGCGCGGCGGCGAACCCCGCGAGGTCGCCGACCACGCCGCCGCCGAGCGCGACGACGCCGTCCGACCTTTCGAGCCCGAACCCGGAGAAGAAGCCGAGCGCGCGCTCGCCCGTCCGCAGCGTCTTGAAGCGCTCGCCCTCCGGCATCAGCCAGTGCGCGACCTCCAGGCCCGCCCCGCGCAGCGACTCGACCGCGCGCGCGCCGTAGAGGCCGAACACGCGCGGGTTGGAGACGAGCGCGACCTTGCGCGCCCCGCGCCCGAGCCCCGCGCGCGCGACCGCGCCCAGACGCGCGAGCGCGCCCGCGCCGATCTCGACGCGATAGCCCCGCCCGCCTCCCAGGCGCACGGGCACGCCCAGCAGCTCCGACCCGTCAGCCATCCCTTCCGCCAAGCGCCGCGACCGACGAGTCGGCCAGCAGCTCGAAGCCCGACTCGCCGCCCCAGAGGAGACGCGCAAGCTCTTCAACGCGGTGACGCGAGGCCGTGTTCCAAACGTCTATCAACTCCTCGCCCGCCCCCCGCGACTCGTACCAGCGCCGGCCGTGGCGCGCGCGCAGGTGCTCGCGAAGCCCTGCCGCGAACAGACGCGCGCGCAGGTCGGTCGCCGACTCGAACCAAACGTCCGCGTCGACGAGCGCCGTGCGGGCTTCGTGCCGGAAGCCCGTCGCGTCGGAGTACAGCGAAGCGAACTCCTGCGCGAGCCCTTCGGAGCGCGTCGCCCCGGCGCGTTCAATCGCGAGCGCGTAGAGGACGGACGCGCACGCGCGCCGCGCCGCGTAGAGGTCGAGGAGCGCCGAAGCGCGCGCCGCCTCTTCCGCCTCGGCCGCGCGCGTCCCGCGCCGCGCGGCGAGCCACGCCGGCTCGCGCAGCAGCGACGAGAGCAGAAGCCCGTGCCCCGCCTCGGTCGCGCGGTCGGGCGCGTAGACGAACTCCGGGTGGCGGCTTGAAGTCTCGCGCGAGGCCCACGCGAACATCTGCGCGCGCCCGCCCTCGAAAAAGCTCCGGCGGTGGAACTCAAGCCCGCCCGGCGACGCGCCGACGACCAGCCGCACGTCCCCGGGCGGCGCGACCGCGAAGCACGCCGAGTCGTCGCGCTTGCCCGCGCGCGGCTCCACGTCAACGCGCAGGTTCGGCCGTGACCCGGCGCGCACGCCTACGCCGGCGAGCGTCGCCGCGTAGGAGACGCCGAAGTCGCGCGCCGGGAAGCCGGCCGCCGTGCGCCCCGCGCTCTCGAAGAAGAAGCGGTCGGCGTACTCCGGCGCGTGCCCCGGCGGAAGCTCGCGCGCGGCCCAAGCCGACAGGGCCGTCATGTAGGCCGCCTCCGTCCGCCGCAGGAAGGCTTCGGCGGACGGGGCCAGGGCTTCGAGGCTCGCGCCCGTGAACTCCTCGTAGAGCGCGCGCCGACCCCCGAAATCGAGAGAGCGCGCCGCCTCGTCCAAAGCTTCGAGCCGCCCCGCGCGCAGGTCGTCGCACGCGCCGACGGCGTCGAGCCAGCGGCGCGCAAGCTCGCCGCGTCTCCCGGCGTCCGTCTCGGCGGCCAGCAGGCGCGGCGACTCCGACGCGCGAACCCTCGCTCCGCCCCAGTCGAACGACCCCGACTCGGCGCAGCGCCCCAGCTCCTCCGAGACTTCGCGCGCGCGTGCCTCGGCGTAGCCGACGGCGGCCGCGCCCGCGAGCGCCAAAAGACCCGCGCGCTCTGTCTCGAACTGCGCGTGCGTCTCCTCGAACGCGCGGCGCAGGTCGGCGAACGCCTCACGCGTCCAGAGGTCTGCGTAACGCTCCTCGGCCGCGCGCGTGTCGTGCGCGGGGCTCAGGCCGGCGTGGTGCTCGAAGCGCGCCAGCTCGACCGCCGAGCGGTAGGCTGCGTAGTCGCGTCGGTAGTCACCCGGATTCATCTTCCGCCGAAGCGCGTGTCCTTTTGGGGATTGGTCTGAAAGGTCGGCCGGATTGTAGCACGAAGGCTGTGGCCGTCAGGCGTGCGGGGCGTGCTGGTAAAAAAATTACGAGGGCGCGGCAAACTTGGGGAATGCCGCGCCCTCTTAATGTGTGGTCACTGTCCTCACCCCAGCAACCACGGAGACGGAGGATCCACCAACCGTCTCTCTTGCCCCACACTTCCTATCGCAAGGTCTATGCCATACGGGTGCAGGAAGAACACTCCTTAAAATCCTTCGTTTTCCTCAGAGTTTTGCCACAACACGATTTACGCCACTATGCAAAAAATGGAGCGGCGTGTAAGTCTTACACCGGAGGCCGGGTAAAATTTGCACGGAGGGTAATTTCAACCCTCTCCGAGCCGCCCGCGGATGACGCCCGCCAGTCCTTCGGCCAGCGCGTCAATCTCCTCCTGGCTCCGGCCTTCAATCATGACGCGCGCCAGCGGCTCCGTCCCGGAGTAGCGGAGCAGAAGGCGGCCGGAGTCGCCCAGGCGCTCGCGCACCTCGCGCGCCGCGCCGGCGACCTCCTCGACCTCCTCGAACGGCACCTTCTCGCGCACGCGGACGTTGACGAGGACTTGCGGGTAGCGTGTGAAGCCTTCGGTCAGTTCGCCGAGCGGGCGGCCCGACTCGACGACGGCGCGCAGGAGGTTGACGGTCGTCAACATGCCGTCGCCCGCGAGGCTCAGGCGCGGGAAGATGATGTGGCCTGACTGCTCGCCGCCCAGAGAGGAGCCCGTCCGCAGAAGCTCTTCGAGCACGTACTTGTCGCCCACGTCCGTCCGCAGCAGCTCGACGCCGAGCGTGCGCAGGGCGATTTCAAGCCCGATGTTGCTCATCACGGTGGCGACGACGCGCCCGCCCTCAAGCTCGCCGCGCTCCCGCATCCGACGGGCCAGAACCCAGAGCGTCGCGTCGCCGTCCACGGCCCGGCCGCGCGCGTCGGCGAAGAGCGCGCGGTCGGCGTCCCCGTCGAAGGCGACGCCGAGGTGCGCGCCCTCCTCGACGACGCGCGCCGCGAGGTGCTCCGTGTGGAGCGAGCCGCAGTCGAGGTTGATGTTGCGGCCGTCGGGCGCGTCGAAGGTCGAGACGACCTGCGCGCCGAGCCGCCTGAGCAGCGCGGGCGCGAGTTCCGAGGCCGCGCCGTTGGCGCAGTCTACGACGACCTTGAGCCCTTCGAGCTTGAGCCCGGCGGCGGCCTCTTCGGCGAGGTAATCGAGGTAGCCGTCGCGCAGCGTGTTGGCCCCCCTCGTGTAACCCGCGTGGTCGTCCTCGCCGGGCGGTTCGACGCTCCCGTCAAAACCGGGGGGCGGTGCGCCCGACTCGCGCCCGGCGTAGATGTCGGCCTCGATGAGCCGCTCGGTGGCGTCGTCGAGCTTGCGCCCGTCGGGGGCGAAAATCTTGATGCCGTTGTCGTGGAAGGGATTGTGCGAGGCGCTGATGACGACGCCCGCGTCGGCCGGCATCGACCGCGCGAGGAAGGCCACGCCCGGCGTCGTGATGACGCCCGCCGACGCCGCCTGCCCGCCGGCCGAGAGCACGCCCTCGATGAAGGCGCGCTCGATCCACGCGCCCGACTCGCGCGTGTCGCGCCCCGTCACGATTTGCGGGCGGCCGGGCCGACCCGGCCGCAGATGCCGCGCGAGCGAACGCCCGGCGGCCATCACCGTCGCGGCGTCGAGCGGAAAACGGCCCGCCTCGCCGCGCATGCCGTCCGTGCCGAAAAGTCTCTTCATCGAATTCATCTTAAAAGTTCAAAGTTCCAGGTTCAAAGTTGAAAGTTAAGACCCGAGACTTCAACTTT
>DASWNR010000361.1:0-2597 GCA_036399155.1 Pyrinomonadaceae bacterium | reverse complement strand
ATCCAAGTTGAGCCCGGCCGCCGTATGTAATCGCGAACAGCTCTCCGGCGGGCGTCGGCCGCGGGCGACGGTTCAAGGGGTTTTCGGGGAGCGACAAAAGACGCCGGATGCGCTATCATCGGCGTCGGAGGCGAAGAAATTTGAGTTCCACTGCTAGACAACTTATTTTCTGGGTGCTCATCCTGGCCGGCGCGGTCATCCTCTACCAGTTCGTCGTCAACAAGCAGGGCAAGGACGTGAAACAGCTTGCCTACGGCGAACTCGTGGAGAAGCTGCGCAACGGCGAAGTCACCGAGCTGACCATCAAGCAGTCCGAGGTGGTCTCGGTCGACAAGGCGAAGCAGGAGTTCCGCACCCCCATCGAGGGCGACCAAATCAAGGGTGACCTCGCCTCGCTCGCCAACGAGAAGGACGCCAACGGCCAGCCGCACGTCGCCTCGAAGAAGGTGAACATCGAGCCGGCGACGAGCGGCGCCTTCTGGTCGATCCTGATGTGGTGGGGCCCCGTCCTGCTGCTGGTCGGCTTCTGGGTCTTCATGCTGCGGCAGATGCAGTCGGGGGGCAACAAGGCGCTCTCCTTCGGCAAGTCGCGCGCGAAGCTCCTGAACAACCAGCAGAAGCGCGTCACCTTCAAGGACGTGGCGGGCGTGGACGAGGCCAAGGAGGAGCTTCAGGAGATCATCGAGTTCCTCAAGGAGCCGCAGAAGTTCCAGAAGCTCGGCGGCCGCATACCCAAGGGCGTGCTGCTCGTCGGCCCCCCGGGCACGGGCAAGACCCTGATGGCGCGTGCGGTGGCGGGCGAGGCCAACGTCCCGTTCTTCTCCATCTCCGGCTCGGACTTCGTCGAGATGTTCGTCGGCGTCGGCGCGTCGCGCGTGCGCGACCTCTTCGAGCAGGGCAAGAAGAACGCGCCGTGCATCATCTTCATCGACGAGATCGACGCCGTCGGCCGTCACCGCGGTGCGGGCCTCGGCGGCGGGCACGACGAGCGCGAGCAGACGCTGAACCAGTTGCTCGTCGAGATGGACGGCTTCGAGTCGAACGACGGCGTCATCATCATGGCCTCGACCAACAGGCCGGACGTGCTCGACCCGGCGCTCCTGCGGCCCGGCCGCTTCGACCGCCGCGTCGTCGTGCCGCGCCCCGACGTGCGCGGCCGCGAGGGCATCCTCAAGGTTCACACGCGCAAGATTCCGCTCGGCGAGGACGTCGAGATCAGCGTCATCGCGCGCGGCACGCCGGGCTTTACGGGCGCTGACCTCGCCAACCTCGTCAACGAGGCGGCGCTCAACGCGGCGCGCTACAACAAGAAGATCGTCAACATGGCGGACTTCGAGCTTGCGAAGGACAAGGTGCTGATGGGCGCCGAGCGCAAGTCGATGGTCATCACCAACGAGGAGAAGCGCGTCACCGCCTACCACGAGGCCGGCCACACGCTCGTCGGGCTCAAGGTGCCGAACGCCGATCCCGTCCACAAGGTGACCATCATCCCGCGTGGCATGGCCCTGGGCGTCACGCAGCAGTTGCCCGAGGGCGACCGCCACAACTACACGAAGGACTACCTGCTCGGCCAGATTGCCATCCTGATGGGCGGCCGCATCGCCGAAGAGGTCTTCCTCGGCAGCATCACGACCGGCGCGTCCAACGACATCGAGCGCGCGACCGAGCTCGCCCGCGCGATGGTCTGCGAGTACGGAATGTCCAACCTCGGGCCGCTCACCTTCGGCAAGAAGGAGGAGCAGATCTTCCTCGGCCGCGAGATCTCGCAGCACCGCGACTTCTCGGAGGACACGGCGATCAAGATCGACCAGGAGGTCAAGAAGCTCGTCGGCGATCAGTACGAGCGCGCGCGCAACATCATCGAGGAGAACCGCGACACGATGATTCGCCTCGCCGAGACGCTGCTCGACCGCGAGACGCTCGACGCCGTGCAGATTCGCCGCATCATCGCGGGCCTCTCGCTCGACGACGACGGCCCCGGCTCGCACAAGGACGACTCAGACCGGCCGCAGCTCAAGGAGCCGACGGCCAACCCGCTCAAGCCGATTCTGCCGCCCATCACTGGCGGCAACCCAGCGCCGGCCTAAGCGTCCCGGTATGTCCTGGACAAAGGGGAAGGGGGCTCAGCCTCTTCCCCTTTTCGTTATTCCTGACATGAACGTAAAACCGACCCTCGCGCTAGTCGTCGTTCTCGTCGGACTGCTCGCGTCCGCCCTGACGCCGCGACCCGCGCGCGCGGCAGGGCGTCCCCGGCGCCGCCCAGACTGCGTCGCCGGCGGGCGCACTCTACTACGCGCTGGTCATCGGCAACGACGACTACGCCTTCCTGCCGAAGCTGACGACTGCCGTGAAGGACGCGCGCTCGGTCGCGCGCGTGCTGCGCGAGTCGTATGGCTTCCAGACCAGGCTGCTCGTGGACGCCGGGCGCTCGGAGATAATCGCGGCGCTGTCGGACTACAGGCGCGAGGCGGGCGCGGACGCGAGCCTGCTGGTCTACTACGCGGGTCACGGGTACAGGGACGGCAAGGCGGACAAGGATTACTGGCTGCCGGTGGACGCGGCGCCCGAAGACGTGACCAACCGGATTGTGGCGGACG
>DASWNR010000360.1:0-2172 GCA_036399155.1 Pyrinomonadaceae bacterium | reverse complement strand
AGGCGCGGCTCGACTTCGAGACGAAGCTCGCCCGCGCGCGCGAGGAGTTCGGGCGGACGCCCGACGCCGAACGCTTCATCTGGCTCGGACGGCGGACGGCCTACCTCGGGCGGTACAAGGAGGCGGTCGGGATTTTCACCGACGGCCTCAAAAAGTTCCCGCGCGACGCGAGGCTCTACCGGCACCGCGGGCACCGGCTCATCACGCTGCGCTGCTTCGACGCGGCCGCCAAAGACCTTGAGCGCGCGGCGGCGCTCGTCAGGGGCAAGTCGGACGAGATAGAGCCCGACGGGCTGCCCAACGCGCGCGGCGTCCCGACGAGCACCTTACAGTCAAACGTCTGGTATCACCTCGGGCTCGCTTATTATCTCAAGAAAGATTTCCGGCGCGCGCTCGCCGCGTACCGCGAGGCCGAGAAGGTCTCGACCAACCCGGACATGCTCGTCTCGACGACCCACTGGCTCTACATGACTCTGCGCCGGCTCGGGCGCGAGCGCGAGGCGGCCGCGACGCTCGCGGCGGTCGGCGAGGGCCTCGACGTTATCGAGAACGGGGACTACTACAAGCTCGTCAGGCTCTACAGGGGGAAGCTGAAGCCGACCGAGCTGATAGGCGAGCACGTCAAAAACCTCGACACCGTCGGCGGCGCGACAATCGGCTACGGCGTCGGGAACTGGTTCCTCTACAACGGCCGGCGCGAGCTGGCCGAGCAGCTTTTCCGGCGTGTGACGGCCGGCGGGCAGTGGGCGAGCTTCGGCTACATCGCGGCCGAGGCCGAGTTGGGAGCGAAGCGCCGGCGGCGCTCTGCGGCGCGCGCGGGCGTTAGGTCTAGTCTAAAGAAGGGGAAGTCATAGCCATGTCGCACACGAGAAGTTTTCGGCTGTCGGTCGTCCTCCTGGCGGCGCTCTGCATGAGCCTCGCGCCGGGGGCCGCCGCGCAGAAGGAGAAGGGTAAGAAGAAGGAGAAGGAGCCGCCGCCGCAGGGGACGGCCCTGCTCTGGCGCGACCCCGGGGACGTTTCCGCGCTCGACCTCTTGCTGGGCCCGGGCGGCGCGGAGATGAAGCCCGACCTCAGCCGCCTCACCTTCCTCAAGGAGGAGAAGGGCGGCTACTCGAAGAAGTACCGCGTGCGCGACGCGGCGGGGCGCGTGTGGGTCGCCAAGATTGGCAAAGAGGCGCAGCCCGAGACGGCCGTGACGCGTCTGGTCTGGGCCGCGGGCTACCCCGTCGAGGTCACGTACCTCGCGCCCTGCGTCAAGATCGCCGACGCGCCCAAGCAGCCCAAAGAGGCCGAGCAGTGCGAGGGCGGCGGCTACGCCAACGTCCGCTTCGAGGCGCGGCCCGAGAACGTCAGGCGGCTCGACCCGTGGCGCTGGGACTCGAACCCCTTCTCGGGGACGCGCGAGCTGCGCGGGCTCAAGATCATGATGGCGCTCGTCGAGAACTGGGACCTGAAGGACGACAACAACCGCGTGCTGGCGGTGAGCGGCGCGTCGGGCACGGAGCTGCAACACATCGTCAGCGACCTCGGCGCGACCATCGGGAAGACCGGCGGGCAGAACGGCCCCATCTCCTTCATCCGACAGGTCAAGGGCACGCGCAACGAGCCGGGCGACTACGCCGCGGACAAGTTCATCGACGGCGTCGAGGGCGGCCGCGTCATCTTCAACTTCAGCGGGAAGAACAGCGGGCTAATGCGCGACATCACGGTCGAGGACGCGCGCTGGCTGGGCGGGATTCTCTCGCGCCTCACCGACAAGCAGATCGAGGACGCCTTCCGCGCGGCCAACTACAACACCGACGAGGTGCGCATGCTGGCCGCGAGCGTCCGCGCGCGCATCGAACAGCTCACAAACCCCCCGGCCGGCGGCGCGCCCACCCCCTAGTAGCCGCGACGGCCCGCGTTCGAGTGTGCCACTAAAGCTGGGAGCGCGGGCAGGGATGCCCGCGCTCCCAAAGGGGATTGCCCGCGCCGACGGATGGGAGTCGTAACCCGACCGCACACGGCTATAAATCGTTTCTGACTATCGCGGCGGCGCGGAGCGTGCCGCCGCCCCGAATCTTCATCGGGAGCGCGACGACGTGCTGGCACTATCGAGTCGTCGGGGTTAATCTGAACGCGCATGAGCACCTACTGCGACTTCGCCCCCGGCGACCCTTTGCATCGGCCTTA
>DASWNR010000359.1:0-16761 GCA_036399155.1 Pyrinomonadaceae bacterium | reverse complement strand
CGTCGTGGCCGAGCGGCACCGCGACAATCGAGCGCCCGCCCGCCGACTCGCCGCCCGCGCCGCCCGCGCCGTCGTCGCGCACCTCCGGCTCGCCCGTCCGCATCACGCGCTCGCACAAGGCGACGCTCTCGCGCCAGGCGTTGTTACGGCCGCCGTCGTCGCGCGCGTTCGCCGCCTGCGACGACGAAGAGCGCAGCCGCGCGGCCTGCGCGGGCGCGCCCGACTCGTCGAGCCGGAAGATGACCGCCTCCTCCAACGGGAGCACCGTGTCGAGCAGGCGCAGCCCGCTCTCAAGCCGCGCGCGCGCCCCGCGCCCTTCGAGCGCCGAGCGCTGGACGGCCAGTCGCTCGACGTTGCGCGTGAGCAGCGCGTCCACCTTCCAGAGCCGCCGCGCCTGCACCGCCGCGAGCGAGCCGACCCCGGCGAAGAGCATCGGCGCGAAGACGATGTCGAGTCTGAGGAAGCGCGAGGCCACGAGGCTCGCCGCGCAGAGCAGGACGAGCGCGCCCGCGACGACCGGCAGAGCGCGACGCGCGCCCAGACGCTCGGCCGCGAAGCCGCCGCCCAAACCTGCCGCCGCGACGAGCAGCAGCGCGACCCAGACCTGCGGCGGGACGCTCGGCGCGGCCGGGTCGTCGAACATGAAGAGCGCCGCCGGCGACGCAAGCAACCCGACGCCCCACGCCCCGGCCACCAAAACCGACACGCCGAGCGACAGCGCCGCCGAGTAGGAGACAGATTTTAAGGAGAAGGAGACTGGGCTTTTCAAAGGGTTTACCGGGCTGGCGAGTCTGAGGAAGGAATTCCGACGCGGGCGTCAGAGGAGAGCGACGCCCGAAAATCATCTTACAACGCCGGTCGCGGGCTTAACAAGAGATGTTTTCGGGAAGGGTTTTCAGCCCCGGCACGCGGCCGCGAGCGCGTCGAGGAGTCCCGACTCTTCCTCCACGGCGACGGTGCGGAGGTCGAGGACGACGCGGTCGAGGAGTATGCGCGCGACGACGGGCGGCTCACAGCGGCGGAGCCTTTCGTCGAGCGCGGAGGCCGAGAGCGCCGCGTGCGTGAGCGAGAGGAGCGCCGTCGGCGGGTGCGTCGTCGGGGCCGAGCCGCCTCCGACCGCCGACACGCCTTCGACGATTTCCAGTTCGAGCGCGCCGCCCGGGAGACGTTCGCGCAGGCGTCGTGCGAACTCGCGGGCGCGCACTTCGAGTTCTTCGCGCGTCGCCGAGAGCATGCGGAGCGCGGGCACCTCGCGCCCGGCCGCGCCGCGCCGGTACGCTTCGAGCGTCGCTTCGAGCGCGGCCAGCGCGAGCTTGTCGGCGCGCAGCGCGCGGTAGAGCGGGTGGCGGCGCAGACGCCCGACAACCTCGCGCCGCCCGACGACGAGTCCGGCCTGCGCGGAGCCGAGCAGCTTGTCGCCGCTGAAGCTGACCACGTCCGCGCCCTTTGCGATTGAATCACGGATGACGGGTTCGCCCGCGAGGCCGAGCGGCGCGAGGTCGAAGAGCGCGCCCGAGCCGGCGTCCTCGTAAAGCGGCAGGCCGCGCTCGCGCGCGAGCCGGGCCAGGTCTTCGAGCGAGGGCGCGGCCGTGAAGCCGACGATGCGGTAGTTCGACGGGTGGACGCGCATCAGGAGTCGCGTGCGCTCCGTCAGAGCGTTCTCGTAATCGGAGAGCCGCGTGCGGTTGGTCGTCCCCACCTCGACCATGCGTGTGCCCGACTGCGCCATCACGTCGGGCACGCGAAAGTCGCCGCCTATCTCGACCAGCTCGCCGCGCGAGACGATTGTCTCGCCGTCGCGCGCCAGCGCCGTCAGGACGAGCAGCGCGGCGGCGGCGCAGTTGTTGACGACGAGGGCGTCTTCCGCGCCCGTCAGCCCGGCCAGCAGTTCTTCGGCGCGAGCGCCGCGACGGCCGCGCGCGCCGGTCTCCGTGTCGTATTCGAGCGTGCAGTAGCCGGCGGCTTCGTGCGCGACGGCGCGGCGCGCGGCCTCGGAGAGCGGCGCGCGGCCGAGGTTCGTGTGGAGCACGACGCCGGTCGCGTTGATGACGCGGCGCAGGCCGCGCGCGCGTTCGCGCTCCGCCGCGTGCGCGAGTCTGCGCGCGCCCTCCGCGAGCAAGGCGTCGCGCGTGAGGGCGACGCGCCGCGGGCGCTCGACGCCGACCGCGCCGGAGTCGTCGGCAGTGTCGGCGTCGGAGTCTTGACCGTCGTCCGAGCGTAGCTCGGCGCGCAGCTCGTCGGTCACGGCGCGCGCGAGCGAGGCCAGGTGCTCGGCCCCGAAGCGTTCGCGGAGCGACGCGGCCTCCGGCGTGCGCAGGAGCGCGTCAACCGAGGGCAGCGCGCGCAGTCTCTCTGAAAGGTTCGAGTCGGGCATGTCGGCCGAGCCGGTAGTCAGGGACGAGACGTTAATGGTAAGTTTAGCCTTGGGCCTCGCGGCCGTCGCGTATTCTACGCCGCGCCGCCCTCCGTTGAGAAACCGAAAATGAACAGCGCCCTGACGCCGGAAAAAAATCAGAAGTCGGACGCGCGCGCACTCTTCGGCGCGGCCGAGGAGGGTGACGCCCCGGGCGTGGCGCTTCTTCTGTCGGCGGGCGTCGCGGCGGACGCGCGGCTCGCGCCGGGCGGCGAGACGCCGCTCATGCGCGCCGCGGCGCGCGGGCACGAAGAGGTCGCGCGCGTGCTGCTCGACGCCGGGGCGGACGCCTCCGCGCGTAGGTCGGACGGGTTCACGCCGCTCATCCTCGCGGTCTTCTTCGGGCACGAAGGGATGGCGCGGCTGCTCGTCGAACGCGGCGCGGACGCGCACGCGCACACGAGCCTCGGGACGACGGCCGCGCGCTGGGCCGCCTCGCGCGGCTTCGCGGAGATGGCCGACCTCCTGCGCGCCGCAGAGGCCGCGTCGCCTCGCACTTTAGTAGAGAAGACCGATGCGACCGCGCCGGCCGCGGTTAAGACCTCGACACCGGCTCCCGCCGAGACATCCGCACGCGCGGCGACCTCGCCGTCCGAAACGCGTGTGGCGACCCCGCAGTCCGACGAGGTGAGCGTCTTTTCGAGAAAGGGCGAGAGGCGAGACTCGCACGGCGCGGTCGCGCGCGCATACGCTTTGGCGAACGGCGCTTCAATCTCGGAGGAGACCTCCCGGGAGAAGGTCTCGGCTTCGGACGCCGCGCGGGCGGACGTTTTTGCGTCGGACACTTCTCGGCCGGGCGCGTCCCCGTCGGACGCCGCGTCGCCCGACCTCTTCGCACACGATTCGGCGGCGGGCGTCTCCGTGCGGCGCGGCGCGCACGCCCCGGCCCACCCTTCTGCCTCGACCTTCCGCCTCGGACACTTCCTGCGCTCCTGGCAGGGCTCGACCGGCGTCGCGCTACTGCTGCTCGCCTTCGGGGTGGCTGTCTTCGCGCTCATGCGCGGCGGGACGGGTGGGGGCGGCGTCTCGCCCCGACCGGCCGCGACGCCCCAGACGCCCGCGCCGCAGGCGGCCGCCCAAGTCCCCACGCCGCTCGCGGCGCAGCCGACGCCCGCCTTCCCGACGCCCGACCCGTTCGGCGTCGTGCCCGTCACAGACCCGGCTTACGCCGTGCCGTACACACCCGGCTCGCCCGTCTACGTCCCGCAGCAGGTGGGCCCTCCCGTCCCCGTCCAGTCCGGCGTCCCCGGCGATTTGACCGTCGTCTCCGAAAACGGCGCGCCCTCGAACGCGAACGCCGGCGGCGGCGCCCGCAAGGCCGCGCCGAACGCCAACACCGCCGCGCCCGCGCGCCCCGAAACGCGCGGCGACGCCGGGGCGGAAGCCGACACGCGTCCCGCGCGCCCCGCCCGAACGCCCGAACCCGAGCAGCGACCCGCGCCGCCCGTCCAGGCTAACCAGCCGCCCCCGCCAGCCCCGCAGCCCACACCCGGCCGCGCCAAGGTCATCCCCTGGCCGCCACAGTGAGCCTTAAAGTTAAAGTTGTTGACACCCTCCGGGCCAAAACCATAAGGTAGAAATGAGGCCGCGAGTCGGCCCGCGAGGAGTTAAAACACTTGCCGATCCGCGAGAACAAGTTCGCCCGCCGCGCACGCGAGCGGGAAGAGAACGTCGGAAGCAACACGAAGAAGCTCGTCGTGCGCGACCAGCAGCCGACGGTCGAAGAGCAGTTGGCGCGGCTCGAAGAGGACATCCGCCGGCTCAAGGTCGAGTTCGACATCTACTTCAACGGCGCGGCCAAGCGCCCGCCCTACGACACCAAGGGGCGCGTCGAGACGCTCATCAAACGTCTCGCCGACGAGCGCACGCTCAGCTTCGCGCAGCGCTACCACTACAACTCTCTGGCCGCGCGCTTCAGCTCCTTCATGCAGCTCTGGCGGCGGACGATGCAGGAGCGCGAGGAGGGGCGGGGACACGGCGCGCGCCGCCGCGCGCAGCAGGCCGAGCCCGAGAAAGTCCCCGCCCCGACCACCTTCGTCTGCGCCGACGCGCGCTCCGACGTGCGAACCGTGCGCGACCTCTACGACGCGCTCGTCGAGGCGCGCAAGCGCTGCGGCGAGTCCTCCGACGACCTCCCGTTCTCGCGCTTCCACCGCATGGTCGCCGAGAAGTCAGAGGCGCTCAAAGAGCGCGCCGGCTGCGCGCGCGTCCACTTCTCGGTCGCGGTCGCCGACGGCCGCGTCCAGTTCAAGGCCAAGGCGGACAAGTAAAAGCAGTAGTCAAGACGGAAAAGCAGAAGGCAGTCAAGACCTTGACGGTTTTGACTGCCTTCTGCCTACTGCTCTGCCTACTGCTTTCTTGAGTGCCTTGCTTTCTGGAGTGCGCCGCCGGTCGTTGCGAAATCCGGAAGCGGTCAGTGGCCTTCAACGAAAGCTGAAGTGTTCAGTTGGGGAGAGTTACACCTTGATCACTTTTTCGGCCTGCGGCCCCTTCGGCCCCTGCGTCACCTCGAACTCGACTTCCTGTCCCTCTTCGAGGGTCTTGAAGCCGTCGCCCTGGATGGCGCTGTAGTGAACAAAGATGTCGGAAGAGCCGGGCTGCTCGATGAAGCCGTAGCCCTTCGCGTTGTTGAACCACTTGACCTTACCGGTAATTCTAGGCATAGCTGACGAATCCTCCTAACGATTCGGTGAAAAGGGCCGGCCGGAAACTACGGGGCAGCTCCGGCCGGAGCCCGCAAGGTTGACCAAAGAGCCGGCGCGCGCCCGCAACAAGCGCGCCCAAACACTCAAAAAAAATGCCCGCGACCGATGGCCCACGGCTTTAAAGCCTTTCGGACTCATCGTTCACGGACAGGGGACGGAACTGCAAATTCATTGCTAAAGCTTGCAAGTGTAACGGACTGGGCGAGTTAAACCGCCCGCGGCGGGTGACGACGGCGCATACTAAGCGAAACCGTGCGCGGGTGTCAACACAAAAATTCAAGCCGCCTCAGAGGTTTACCGCCTCAGACGCTTGAAAACCTTACCGCTCGGGCAGGTAGCGCCGGGGGCTGACGGGCAGCTCACCGATTCGCACCTCGTAGTGGAGGTGCGGCCCCGTCGAGCGCCCCGTCGAGCCGACCTGTCCCAACTGTTCGCCGCGCCTAAGTTCTTGACCGGCCGTCACTTCTATCCTTGAGAGGTGCGCGTAGCGGGTCGTCAGCCCGTTGCCGTGGTCGAGGACGACCATCTGGCCGTAGCCGTTCTTCCAGCCGGCTTCGACCACACGGCCGTCCGCGGGCGCGGCGACGGGCGTGCCGCGCGGCGCGGCGATGTCCTGGCCGGGGTGGAACTCTGCGCCGCCCCCGCCGAACGGGTTGCCGCGCACCCCGAAGCTGTCGGTGGACTCGCCCTCGACGGGCCAGATGGAGGGGACGCGCGCGCGCTCCCTGAGCGCCGCCTCGTGGAGCCGCAGCTCGGTCTCCAGACGCGCGGCGCGCGTCTCAAGCCGCTCGACCGCCGCCGGGTCGAGTTCGAGGGCGGGGCCGCCCGCGCCGTGCTCGCTCGTGCCCTCCTGCCCTTCCTGCCCGGGCTCGACGCCCGACATCTCGGAGAGGCGGCGCGCGTCCGTCTCGATGGCGTCCACGCGGTTTTCGAGCTTCTGGAGCTGACGGCGCTGCCGCTCGTTCTCCTGCCGGAGGCGGTTGTTCTCCTCCTCCACGCGCAGGTGTACGGCCTCGCGCGTCAGCCCGTAGACGCCGTATGCGGCGGCGCAGAAGAGGAACGCGGCGACGAGTGCCGAAGCCTTGACCCAGCGCTTGTGGATGGAGACGCGGCGGACGTAGGAACGTGAACGCGAGGTTTTAGAAACGATGAAAGCGTAAAAACGCTCGTCTCTGTTCATCGGAGTGTGCTCCTTGGGCGCCCCGTCCGCGCGCCTTACTTGGGGGAGCGGGCACACGGATGAGCGCGAAAGGCACTGTCTGCCGAAAGAAGGCGACGAGTGCGAAAACTATTTAATTACCGGGTTGCTTGTTTGCGAGACCCTTCCCGAAGAGTGCTGCCGAGACCCGCCCTTTGAAGATACTGCCGAGGCGAAAGCCTGATTTGGGGCTGCACAAGGAGCAAGACCCTACCACATGGTGCCAGAGGATGCAAACGACGGTTCCGTACCGGACAAAAAGCGCCCGCCGCCGGGAGCCCTCTCGCGGGCGCCGGCGGCGGGCGCTTCTGTCGTCTGATTTCGGGCGCGCGCCTAAATCTCTTCGGCCTCGCGGCGGCGGCGGTTGCGCGCGCTCAGGAACGTGATGACGATGAGCAGCATCAGCGCGATGAAGGCGATGACGATGCCGACCTTGAGGGCGATCATCAGGAAGCTGACGAGCGCGATGAGTTTCTTGGCCAGGATGATGAGCAGCGCGATGAGCGCCGCGATGCTGCCGAGCCTGCCCGCCGCCATGAGAAAACCTGACATCACTTAAATCTCCTTCCCCGTAACCGAACGCCCGAACTTTGACGCCCTCGCGCGCCGAAGACATCTTAACAGAACCGTTGGCCGCGCGCGCCCGCCTTCAGTAGCGCGGCTCGCTGGGCCACCCGCCACCGACCGGCTCGCGCGAAGAGACCTGCGTGACCAGCTCGCCCGTCCCGAACCGCGTCACCTGCGACGGGAGCGAGCCCGTCGAGCCGCCTATGACCGAAGGCGGCCGGCTGAACGAGTCGAAGCTCGGCACCTCGCGTCGCGTGCCGCGCGAGCGAGCCCAGTCGAAGAGCATGTAGGCGCCGAGCAGGACGAGCACGACCGGGAGGAATTCGCGCACCGGCAGGCGCACGTTGAAAATGGTGTGGAGCAGGAAGACCGTGCCCAGCGAGATCATCGTCACGGCCCACGCCAGCGGGTTCCCGTAGAGCCTGCGCGCGATGGCGTCCTGCTCGGCCTCGGGCGCGAGCCCGGAGCGCATGAGCTGAGCCGTTCGCACGGCGTCCACGGCCGCGAAGAGCCACGTGCCGACGACGCCGAGGACGAAGAAGGCCGTCCCGTCGGTGACGGTCGCCATCTGGAAGAAGCTGGCGAAGATGGTGAAGTGGACGAGCGCCTTCGAGGTCTGACCGTTGTAGGCCGCGCCCAAGCCCGGGCAGATGAACGAGAGCAGCAGCGCCACGAAGGCCGAAGTCTTGCGCCGGATGACGCCCGCCGCGCCGGGGCGCGCCTGCTGCTGTTGGAGAGTCTCGACGCCGGCGACGATGCAGTCCTGGCAGTATGGGAAGCCGCGTATGCGGTGGTCGCACGCGGGGCAGAGCGGGCGGCCGCAGCGGCTGCACTGCACGACCGCGCGGTTCGTCAGGTGATACGCACAACTCATCAAGCCCGCTGCTGCCAACTCTCTCGCCCCCGTTCCCGCCTTGTTACTGCTTCTTCTGCTCCTGCTGTTTCTGCTGACCCGAAGAGCCGTTCGTGCCCTGCGTCTGCGGCGAGGCGACGAGACCCGTCGTGGCGCGCTTCAGCTCGTCGGCGCGCACCGCCCCGTAGGAGTAGGTCTGCGACGCCAGCCGGAGGCTCTTGTTGTACATGCCGGCGATGGAGCCGTCGTCGGAGAAGGTGCTGGTGCCGACGAGGACGGCGAGGAGCACCATCGTCGCCACGGTCGCGAGCTGCGGCGTGACCATCACGTCGAGCCAGCCGCGCATCCACTCGGTGATCCTCGCCCCCAAAGGCGCGCGCACGGCCTCGGCCTCGGTCGTGCCGAGCGTCGCCTGAAGGATGCGCGCGTGGAGCCCGGCCGGCACCGCCCGCTCCTCGCCGATGTATGTGTAGCAGGCGCCGATGGCGCGCACGACGTGGCCGGGCAGGTCCGAGCAGCGCCCGCAGAGCGCCGCGTGGCGCTCCCAGCGGTGGTAGAGCGGGGCGGGGATGAATCCGTCGAGGTAGTCCGTCAGGTGCTCCTCGAACTCTTCGCAGCTCATCGAGGTCTCGGGCGCGGTCTTCAAAAGAATGCGCGCCTCCAGTCCCGGCGTGGGCTGGGGCGGCACGTCCGCGCGGCACTCGACGATGGCGTTCCTGACCTCGTTCAGAAGCTCGTGGCAGACGGGGCACCGCAGGGCGTGCTCGCCGAAGGCGCGCTGATCGTCGCCGCCGAGCGCGCCGTCGAGATAGTCCGTCAGACGATCTTCAAACTCTGTGCAAAGCATCCTAAATCCGCTCCATCCCTTCCACTCCCGGTTTTAACGAACCGGACGCCCCGTGAGTCCGTGCACCCCTTCGGACTCCGAAGCGCCCCTTCAAACCCAATCCCGTCACACGTCGCTCATCGCGACGACGCGCATGCGGCGCAGTATTTTCGCCAGCTCGATGCGCCCGCGGTTAATCCTCGACTTGACCGTCCCCTCGGGAATCTTCAGGTGGTCGACTATCTCCTGATAACTCAGCTCCTCTATGTCGCGGAGGATGACGCAAGTCCTCAGGTCGGTCGGCAGCTTGTCAATCGCGGCCTGCACCTGCTCGCCCAGCTCCTGCCGCTCCATCTCGCGCTGCGGCGTGTTGCCGGCGGCGCGTAGGTGGTAGGTGTGACCCTCTATGTCCTCGGCCTGCGTGTCCTGCGGCGCGCGCTGGCGCCGCCGGTAGTCGTCGATGACCAGATTACGCGCGAGGCGCATCAGCCAGTTTTGCAGGTCGCCCTGCTTCGGGTCGTACTGTTCGAGCGAGCGGTAGACGCGGACGAAGACTTCCTGCGTCAAATCCTCGGCTGCGTCCGAGCGTGAGGTGAAGCGGTAGGCGAGGTTGTAGATGCGGCGGGAGTAGGTCGTAACAATCTCCTCCCACGCCGCGCCGTCCCCGGCTCGACACCTTCTGACCAGCTCAGCACCTTCGCCGACACTCACCGCCGTAGCTACTCCCACCTCGCGCCCCTTCAACTCCCTCCGCGGCACAAAGTAAAGCGCCCCGCGTGGGTGGTCAACCCATTGTCAAACGGGCATTACGACCGCCTAAAGGGGAAAGTTCCCGCCGCCCGGAAGCCCCCGAATCGGGCTTTTTCGGGGCCGCCGCCGCGTCCCGAACGGGGCGGGAGAGCCTTCGGCCGCCGCCGTCCCCGTTGTGACTATTATACTCGAACGATGTTACACTACATCTTGTGGCCTCCAACACGCGAAGTCAAATCGGGGCACAATTAAGCGGCGGCCTACGCCGCCGGCGTGCGCCGCGCGTGCGCCGCTTCGCGGCCCGCTTCGGGACGGTTACTCTTGCGTAGATACTTGAAATTCGTCGCCCTGTGTCTCGTCGCCGGGCTCGCCCTGTGGTGGTTCGGGCGGAACATGGACTGGGCGTCGGCGTCGGCGGCCGTCCGGCGTGCCGACTGGAGGCTGATCGCGCTGGCGGTCGTCGTCGTCTGGGCGACCTACCTGATTCGCGCGTTCCGCTGGAAGACTTTGCTGCGGCCGCTCGCGCCCGACGCGTCCCTGCGCGAGGCTTTCGCGGCGACGACCGTCGGCTTCGGCGCGATTTTCCTGCTCGGGCGCGCGGGCGAGGTTGTCCGCCCGGCGTTTTTACCGCTGCGCGACCGCGCGGTGCGGCCGGGCGCGGCCTTCGTCACCATCGCGGTCGAGCGCGTCTGCGACATCGCGGCGGTCATTCTGCTGTTTGCCGCCAACCTCCTCTTCCTGCGGCTGCCCGGCGCGGACGAGGCGACTTTCTCGCGGATACGCGAGGCGGGGCTCGTTCTCTTCGCCGGGGCGGTGGCCGGCCTGGGCGCGCTCGTCTGGTTCGGACGGCGCTCCGAGGGCGTCACGCGCTGGCTCGAAGCGAGGGCCGAAGGGGTGTCCGGCTTTGCGGGTCGTGCAGGCAAGGTCGTCGTGGGGCTGCTGGGTCAGCTCGGGCGGACGCTCGGGGTTCTCTCGGACTGGCGCGCGCTTTTGGCGACCGCCGGGTGGACGGCGGCGCTGTGGGCGACGATCACGTTGGCGAACATGCTCGTGCTGAGGGCCTTCGGGCTTTCGGTGGGGGCGAGCGAGACGGTCTTCGTGCTCGGCTGGTCTCTGGTCGGGTCGGTGGTGCCGACGCCGGGCGCGGGCGCGGGGACTTACCACGCGGCCACCTCGCACGGGCTCGTCTACTACCTGGGCTTCCCCGAGACCGAGTCGAAGGCGGCCGTCATCATCCTCCACCTCGTCGTCTTCGGCTCGGCGACCGTCTTCGGGCTCTACTACTTCCTGCGCAGCGGCTTCAGCGTCGCGCGCCTGCGCGAGCTGGTCGCGGCCGAGGAGGCCGAGGCGAAGACCGAGGGACGGGGGGCGACTCCGCAAGGCGGCAAGGCGGAGTCGGCCGGCGTCGCATGACGTGTGTGGGGCGGGGAAGCGTCATGACCCCGCGGGCTTGAAACCTGAGGACGCTCTTATGAGATGCCCCTTCTGTACTTACCTCGAAGACAAGGTCGTCGATTCGCGCGAGTCGCGCGAGGGCGACTCGATCCGCCGCCGCCGCGAGTGCCTGCGCTGCGAGCGGCGGTTCACGTCCTACGAGCGCATCGACGAAATCCCCTACATGGTCGTCAAGAAGGACGGGCGGCGCGAGCCCTTCGACCGCAACAAGGTGATGGCGGGTCTCCTGCGCGCGTGCGAGAAGCGCCCCATCCCCGCGACCAAGCTCGACAGCATCGTCAACGCCATCGAGAAGTACGTCCAGGAGTCGGCCGAGCGCGAGCGGCCGACGACGAAGGTGGGCGAGATGATCATGAGGCGGCTGAAGGAACTCGACAAGGTCGCCTACGTCCGTTTCGCCTCGGTCTACCTTGAGTTCGAGGACGTGACCGAGTTCATGAAGGAGCTGAAGACGCTCGTCCGCAAGCGCGACGGCGCCCCGGCGCGGAAATAAGAGGTGAAGAGGACGGTTCACGCGGCGATTGTTAACCCGGCGGAGCTTGAGCGGCTGCGCGGGCGCGTCGGGCGTCTGCTCCAGGCGTTGCAGGAGGCGTCGGAGATGGCGGCGGGCGAGTCGGGGGCGGCCTGGCTGCCGGCCGTAGACCTCTGCGAGTCCGACTCGTGCGTGACGGTCTCGGTCGAGCTGCCGGGCGTGCGCGCCGAGCACATAGAGGTGGCGCTCACCAACGAGGAGCTGCGCGTGCGCGGCCGCAAGCGGAAGGGCGCACCGCGCGGCGTCATCTCGCATCTATGCTCAGAGCGCAGCTTCGGCCCGTTCGCGCGCACCATCCTGCTCCGCTGGCCCGTGCGCAAGGACGCCGCCACCGCCGAACTGAAGGACGGCGTGCTCACGATACGCCTCCCGAAGCTCGAAGACAGGCGCGGCGTCGAGCACAAGATTGAGGTGAAGGAAAGTGAGTAGGTGACAAGTGTTGAGTGATAAAGGGTAAGAAAGAGGAAGGCTTTTGCTTTTCTCGCCACCCGTCACTCATCACTTGTCACTCAAAAATTTATGCCCCAGATTTCAAACATAGCCGAGTCAATCGAGGCCGTCGACACCGGCGAGCAGCAGTTGCAGATACCCGAGTCTCTGCCGGTGCTGCCGCTCAGGGACATCGTCATCTACCCGTTCATGATCGTCCCGCTCTTCGTCTCGCGCGAGAAGTCGATCCGCGCCGTGGACGAGGCGCTCGGCGAGAACCGGATGATCTTCCTCGTCTCGCAGCGCGACCTCGACAAGGAGGAGCCGGCGGCCGAAGACCTCTACACCACCGGCACGGTGGCCGTCATCATGCGGATGCTCAAGCTGCCGGACGGACGCATACGCATCCTCGTCCAGGGGCTCGCGCGCGCCCGCGTCGAGGAGGTCGCCGACACGGGCGAATATCTGAAGGCGCGGCTCTCGTCGTTGCCGGAGCCGGCCGCGCCAGAGCGCTCGCTCGAAGTCGAGGCGCTGGTGCGCAACGTCCGCGCCTCGATGGAGCGCGCCACCAACCTCGGCAAGAACGTCTCGCCCGAGGTGATGGCCATCGTCGCCGGCCTCGACGACGCCGGCCGCCTCGCCGACCTCGCCGCCTCCAACCTCGAACTCAAGGTCGAGGACGCGCAGTCAGTCTTGGACATCGCCGACACGACCGTCCGGCTGCGCCGCGTCAACGAACTCCTCAACAAGGAGATCGAAGTCCTCACCGTCCAGCAGGAGATAAACACGCAGGCGCGCGCCGACATTGACCGCTCGCAGCGCGAGTTCTTCCTCCGCCAGCAGCTCAAGGCCATCCAGACCGAGCTGGGCGAGGGCAACGAGCTGGCCGAGGAGATAGCGCAGTTCCGCGAGAAGATCGAGGCCACCTCGATGCCCAAGCACGCCGAGGAGGAGGCGCTCAGACAACTTAAAAAGTTGGAGCGCATGCACCCGGACGCGGCCGAGACGGCGACGCTCCGCAACTGGATGGAGATCATGACCGACCTGCCGTGGTCGAAGGCGTCGGTCGATAATCTGGACTTGATTAAGGCGCAGGAGATTCTCGACGAAGATCACTACGGGCTCGAAAAAGTTAAGGAGCGCATCGTCGAGGCGCTCGCCGTCCGCAAGCTGAAGGAGAAGCCGAAGGGCTCCATCATGTGTCTCGTCGGCCCGCCGGGCGTCGGCAAGACGAGCTTAGGGCGCTCCATCGCGCGCGCTCTCGACCGCAAGTTCGTCCGGCTCTCTCTGGGCGGCCTGCACGACGAGGCGGAGATTCGCGGCCACCGCCGCACATACGTCGGCGCGATGCCCGGCCGCATCATCCAGGCCTTGCAGCAGGCGGCGACGAACAACCCGCTCATCATGCTCGACGAGATAGACAAGGTCGGAGCGGACTTCCGCGGCGACCCCAGCTCGGCGCTGCTCGAAGTCTTAGACCCCGAGCAGAACAACTCTTTCCGCGACAACTACCTCGGCGTCACCTTCGACCTCTCGAACGTGATGTTCATGACGACGGCCAACGTGCTCGACACCATCCAGCCGGCGCTGCGCGACCGCATGGAGGTCATCCGGCTGGCCGGCTACACCGAAGAGGAGAAGCTTGAGATCGCGCGCCGCCACCTGATGCCCAAGCAGATCGAGGAGAACGGCATAGCGGCCAAGAACGTGCAAATCTCGAAGAAGGCGCTCTCGGTCGTCGTGCACCAGTACACGCAGGAGGCGGGGCTGCGCCAGCTTGAGCGCGAGATCGGCCGCATCTGCCGCAAGGTCGCGCGCCGCATCGCCGAGGGCAAGTCCGAGGCCGTGCGCGTCACGCCGAAGAACATCCACGAGTACCTCGGCGCGCCGAAGTCTTTCCCCGAGGAGGTTCTGCGCAAAGACCAGGTAGGCGTCGCCACGGGGCTCGCGTGGACGGCCGTCGGCGGCGACGTGCTCTTCATCGAGGCGCTGAGGATGAAGGGCAAGGGGCAGCTCGTCCTGACGGGTCAGCTCGGCGAGGTGATGCGCGAGTCCGCGCAGGCCGCGTACTCCTACGCCAAGTCGCGCGCCAAGGAGCTCGAAATCCCCGAGGAGGACTTCGAGAAGTACGACATGCACATACACATCCCCGAGGGCGCCATCCCGAAGGACGGCCCCTCGGCCGGCATCACGCTGGCGACGGCGATGGTCTCCTCGCTCTCGCAGCGCGCGGTGCGCAAGGACGTGGCGATGACGGGCGAGATAACGCTGCGCGGGAACGTGCTCCCCGTCGGCGGCGTCAAGGAGAAGGTTCTGGCCGCCCGGCGCGCGCGCGTCACGCGGGTCATCCTGCCGCACCTCAACCGCCGCGACATGGACGAGATTCCCAAGGAGCTTTTCGGCGAGATGACCTTCGTCTTCGTCGAGAACGTCCGCGACGTATTTCGCGAGGCGCTCAAGGAGAAGACGCCGACGACGGCCGCGCCCGTCCAGCGCCCGCCGCGACTGCCGCAGGCGGCCGCGCCGAGGGTTTAGGGCGAATTTAGGGGGCGGTTAATTTGACCGACTCGGTGAGGCGGTCTGCCCGCCGCCGTCTCAGGCTCCGGTAAAGCTTGAGACGGCGGCGGGCAGACCGCTTTTTAGCCTTCGTTTAGGGCTGTTTCGGCGCGGCTCCGGGGCGCAACCCTGTGGGCTGGTGTGGCATCTTAATTTTCCCCACGGCGAAGCGAAAGAATACAGGAAACGCAGGTCGTTTCGCCTTTTATTTGCATATAGATGCGGGCGTAAGGGTTGCTTAATCGGCGGGGGCTGTGCTAACCTTCCGGGCGGTTTCTGAGGGTTCTGCTCTCCGCCACGGAGGCCCATCGCCGCAGAGCCGTTTCCGTCATAGTAGGGTTATCTTTTCGGAACTTTAGTGGATGCCGCTCGTGCGACCCCCTCGCCCCCGGTCGCCATCGTGGATTCGCTTTACCTTCGCATAAGGAGATCAACGATTGAAGAATACGAGCCTCCCCCGCCGTCTGACGAACGCCGCGCTGCTCGCGGCGCTGCTACTTCCCTCCGTCTCGCTCCGGGCGCAAGTCTCCCAGCAATCATACCTCCGCAATACGCCGAGTGAGATCGAGCGCGAAGACCCGCGCGTGTCCAAGATCATCGAGGAGGCCGAGAAGCACTTCCGCCTCGGCGAGCTGAACCTCAAGGATCACAAGCGCCAGGCCGCCCGCGAGGCGTTCGACAAGGCCGTGGACATCGTGCTCGAATCGGGCATGGACGTGCGCTCGAACCCGCGCCTCCAGCGCTACTACCTGGAGCTGGTCGAGAGCGTCTACCGCTACGAGGTGCCGCAGGGTACGCCCGCGCAGCGCCCGGCCGCCGACGCGGCGGCCTTCGTCGCGGTCGTGCAGCAGCAGGGCGGCACGCAGCAGCCCGCCCCGGCCGAGGTCGGCTTCGTCGAGCAGAAGTTCGAGCCGTCGCCGCTCGACGACCTGCGCACGCTCAAACTCGATAAGAGTGAGGAAAACGTCTCGGCCGAGGACGTGGCCAAGCTCGAAATCGAGATCAAGAACTCGCTCGACTTCGAGTTCAGGCCGCACCCGCTCGTCCAGGGCTTTATCAACTACTACCAGGGCCGCGGGCGCGGCACGATGGAGTCGGGTCTGCGCCGCTCGGGCCAGTACATGACGATGGCGCGCAAGATTTTCCGCGAGGAGGGCGTGCCCGAGGACATCGTCTGGCTCGGCCAGGTCGAGAGCGCATGGCGGCCGACCGCACGCTCTTGGGCCGCGGCCTCCGGGCTCTGGCAGTTCATCCCCGGCACCGGAGCGCGCTTCGGACTGCGCCAGACGGCTTACGTCGACGAGCGCAACAGCTTCGAGAAGGCGACGCGCGCCTCCGCCCGTTACCTGAAGTGGCTCCACAACCGCTTCGGCAACTGGGAGCTGGCGATGGGCGCCTACAACACGGGCGAGGGGAACGTCGACCGCGCCATCTCGCGCGCCGGCCAGAGGGACTTCTGGGCCATCTACCCCTACATCGCGCAGGAGACGCGCAACTACGTCCCGAACATCCTCGCGGTCATCCTGATCGCGAAGAACCCCGAGAAGTACGGCTTCCGCAACGTCCAGCGCATGTCGCCGCTCGCCTACGACACGGTGAGCGTGCCCTCCGCGACGAACCTGAGCCTGGTCGCGTCTCTGACCGACACGAGCGTCGACTACATACGCAGCCTCAACCCCGAACTGCGCCGCGACATGACGCCGCCGGGCGAGGCGTTCCTGCTGAGGGTTCCGCCCAAGCGCGGGCACCAGTTGGTCGCGCTCCTGAAGCGCATCCCGGTCGACCGCCGCAGCCAGATGGCGCGCGTCGTCCAGGCCGCGCCGGGCGAGAGCCTACAGGCGGTCGCCGCGCGGGCGGGCACCAGCGAGGCCGCGCTCCGGCAGTGGAACGCGGGCGTTGACCTCTCGAAGGGCGGCGCGCTGGTGGTTCCGGCCGGCGGCAGTGCCATCAGGTACACGGCCAAAACCTACGAGCGCCCGAACAGCACGGCGCCGGCCGGCGCCGGTCTGGTGAACTACACGGCCAAGGGCGGCGAGACGGTCGCGCAGATCGCGGCGCGCTACGGCGCTTCGGTCGCCGAGGTGGCCAAGCTCAACGGCGTCACCCCGGACGCGCCGCTCGCGCGCGGCCACCTGATCAGGGTGCCGCAGGGCAAGGGCGCGCCCGCGCAGCCCGCGCCCTCGCGCCGCCGGTAGGGGTTAAAAAAGCGTCCCCCTCGCGGGGCGGCGCCCGCGTTAAAACGGCGAGCGCGCTTTCGTCCGCACCGAAAGCGCGCTCGTTCTCATCTCCGAGAGAGACGGCGCCCGCCAGCGCCTCACGACCCGAAAAGCTGGCACGCCTATGCTCTTCCGCACGCAGTCCGCGGCCGTCTACGGCATCGACGCAGACCTCGTCGACATCGAAGTTGACCTGACGCCCGCGCGCGGCGAGTCGGACTCGCCGGCCTCGGTCACCATCGTCGGGCTGCCCGACGCGGC
>DASWNR010000358.1:0-9631 GCA_036399155.1 Pyrinomonadaceae bacterium | reverse complement strand
GGTCGAGATCGAGACCCGCATCGTCGTCGCCAACCGCAGCTTCAGCCGCGACCTCGGCGTCCAGCTCTCGGCCTCGCTGCTCAACCCGAGCCGCGGCGCGGGCATCAGCTTCGGGACATCACCGAACAGCACGGTGCCGCTCAACCGCGGCGGCCTCCCCGGCGGCCTGCCCGGCACGCCCGCGCCCGCGCCCGGCCTCGGCGCGTCCGACGCGACGACCGTCATCGGGCTGACGACCGGCATCTTCGGCACGGCGCAGATCGGCGCGCTCATCACGGCGGCCGAGAGCAGGGGGCAGGCTAAAGTCGTCGCCACGCCGCGCGTCACCGCGCTCAACAACCGCTCGGCGCAGATAGAGAGCGGCGCGCAGATTCCCGTCGTCACCCCGCAGGTCGGCGGCGCGGGCGGCGCGGCCATCTTCACCACGACATTCGTCTCCGTCCCGCTCAGGCTCTCCATCACGCCGCAGATTACGGACGCCGGGACGGTCATCCTCCGCGTGACGATGGAGAACAACACGGTCAACCGCACCATCGTCAACGCGCTCGGCACGCCCGGCATCGACACGCAGCGCATGCAGACCGAAGTGCTCGTGCCCGACGGCGGCACGACGGTCGTCGGCGGGGTGCTGAACGACCGCGAGACCGACACGCAGAACCGCACGCCGGGGCTCGCCAGCATCCCCGTCCTCGGGAACCTCTTCAAGCGCAAGACCATCTCGCGCAACACCGACGAGATACTCTTCTTCATCACGCCGCGCATCTACCGCGCCGACTACCAGGGCCGCCGCATCGAGTCGGAGCCCGCGACGGGGACGCGCTCGGTGACCATCCCGCAGCCCGTCCCGCTCGGCAACCCCTCGTCGAACTCGCCGACGATGTCCGTCCCCGCCGGCCCGCCCCAGCAGCAGCAGTCGCCCGCGCCCGTCATCTACACCCCGGCGGGCGTCCCGTCCCCGGCCTCGACCACCACGACGACCGAGCCGCAGCCCAACACGCCGCCGCGCCCGTAAAGGAGGAACCAACAGAGATGTTCAAACAGGCACTCACGGACATCGTCGAACGCACGGAGGGCGCGACCGGCGCGCTCATCATGGGCATGGACGGCATCGCGGTCGAGCGCGTCTTCCTGCCCGAGGGGAGCGACGCCAACATGGACGTGGCGGCGGCCGAGGTGACTTCGCTCGTCCGCAACGCCATGCGCGCCGGAACCAACACGGGGCTCGGCGCGCCGCAGGAACTCTTCGTCCACTTCGAGCACGCGCGGATACTGGCGCGCATGTTCTCGCCCGAGTACTTCGTCGTCCTCGCCATGAAGCCCGACGGCAACCTCGGCCGCGGCCGCTACGAGCTGCGCAAGGCCGAGCTGAAACTGGCGCGCGAGTTCGCGCTGTGAGGAAGTAGGAAGTAGGAAGTAGACAGTAGACAGTAGGTAAAACACAGGCGGCGCGTTTCGGTCATCAGCCGAGCGCGCCGCCTGTCTTTCTACTGACAACCGACTACTGTCTACTTCCTACTTCCCCTTTAACATTGCGGCAGCTTCACCGAGTTTATGCCGCGGAGGATGACGCGCTGGCGGCGCTGGACGCGGCGGAGGTTCTTCTGCGGGTTGAAGACGTTGAGCGGGCTCGGGATCATCGCCGAGAGGAAGGCCGCCTCCTGCGGCGAGAGGTTGGCGGCGGGCTTGCGGAAGTGAACCTGCGCGGCGGCCTCCGCGCCGTAGACGCCGTCGCCCCACTCGATGACGTTGAGGTAGATTTCGAGAATCCGGCACTTCGAGAGCGAGCGTTCGAGGAAGTAGGTGATGGCCGCCTCCTTGACCTTGCGCGCCGCCGTGCGCTCGGATGAGAGGTAGAGGTTCTTGGCGAGCTGCTGCGAGACGGTCGAGCCGCCGCGCTTGAACTTGCTCAGGTCGGGAATCCAGTCCGAGGGGTCGTTGTCGCCCTCCTGCTTGGCCTCCTTCTCCGAAATCTTCGACCCCTCGTCCCACGCGCGCTGAATGGCCTCGTAGTCGAAGCCGTTGTGCGCGACGAAGTTCGAGTCCTCGCCCGCGAGCACCGCGCGCTGTAAGTTCGGCGAGATGCGCGAGAGCGGCACCCACTGCTGCACGCGCCTCGGCTCGCGCCTCGCCTCGCGCGCCTCCTTCAGGCGCGTCTCGATCATGCTCGTCGTCTCCGGGTTCTTCGTACGCAGCTCCGACACGCGCGGGAACGTCACCACCTCGTAGACGACGAACAGCGTGAAGAGCGCGAGTAGGACGAGCGCCCCGGTCTTGATGACTTTCCAGATTCCTCTCAACATGCGGGTCGAATTATATAGCGGTCGGAGCCGCCCGCGGTAGCGGGCGGCCCATCGTAGCCCGGACGTGCCGCATCACAGCGGGCCGCCCGCTACCGCGGGCGGTTCCGACCTGCTTACGCCGTCGAAGACGGATTTCGCCGCGCGGACGGTGTTGCAGTGAATCTCGACTGTGTCGTCGATGTCCGCCGCGTAGCCCCCCGACATGACGGTCGTGACGGGGACGCCGCGCGCGCGGCACCCGCGCAAGACCAGCTCGTCGCGCGCGCGAAGGCCGTCGAGGGTGAGCGAGAGTCGGCCGAGCTTGTCGCCAGCGAAGGGGTCGGCGCCGCCGAGGTAGAAGACTAGCTCGGGCTCGTGCGCGAAGACGCGCGGCAGGTGGCGAGCGAGCGTCTCAAGGTACTCTTCGTCCGAAGTGCCGTCGGCCAGCTCAACGTCTAAAGACGAGCGGAGCTTGAAGAGCGGGTAGTTCTTCGCGCCGTGCATCGAGAAGGTGAAGACCGCCGGGTCTTCGGCGAAGATGTGCGCGGTGCCGTTTCCCTGGTGCACGTCCAAATCTACGACCGCGAAGCGGCGCGCGCGTCCGTCCCTTTGCAGGACGCGGACGGCGACGGCCACGTCGTTGAGCACGCAGAAGCCCTCGCCGTGGTCGGGGAAGGCGTGGTGCGTGCCGCCGGCGAGGTTCGCGCCGACGCCTTCGTCGAGCGCGAAGCGCGCGGCCGCAATCGTCCCGGCCGTCGCGAGGAACGAGCGCCGCACGAGCGCCTTCGACCACGGCAGCCCCAGCCGCCTCAACTCGCGCGGCGTGAGCGCGCCCGCGCGCAGGCGCGTCACGTAGTCTTCGGTGTGGACGAGCAGAACGTCCCCGACCGCCGCCTCGCGCGGCTCGTAAAGCTCCGCGGGCGCGAGCGTCCCCTCGGCGACCAGCCGGTCGCGCACCAGCTCGAACTTGCGTATGGGGAAGACGTGCCCCTCCCCGATGTCGGCGTAGTACCGCGGCGTGTAACAGACTCGCATAAGAAACAGTGGTCGGAAGACAGTAGACAATAGCCGGCAGGAAAAATCTTTATCAGCCGGCCGCCCGCCGCGCAAGCGGCCGAGCCGCGAGGCGGAGCCACCGCCGACGACCGTCTACCGTCTACTTCAGTACTGGATCAGGCTGCCCTCGCGCTTGGCGCGGCGGACGGAGCGGGAGAAGACCCAGAGCGAGAAGGGGAGCAGGACGGCGAGGTAGGCGAAGAGCGTGAGGAGCGGGCCGGCGGTCTCGGAGAGCGTCTGACCCTGTATGAGGACGCGTCGTATGCCGTCGATGCCGTGCGTGGTCGGGATGAGCTTCGAGACCGTCCCGAAAGCCCCGCCGGCCTGCCCGGACATCAACTGCGTGGGGAAGAAGACGCCCGAGAAGAGCGCCGAGCCGGTGCCGATTATCATCCCGAGCGGGTCGCCGCGCTTGAAGACCATCGCGAAGCTGGCCGAGAGAATCCCGATGGAGGAGAGCACGAGCGTCGTCAACAGCAGGAAGAGCACCGCGAGCAGGAAGCTGCCGCGGTAGTGGACGCCGAAGAGCGCCCACCCGAAGAAGAGGTAGAGGAACGAGTGGAACGACGCCTGCACGAAGTTCCACGCCGAGCTTGCGACGATGAGCGTCGGGACGCCGATGGGCGTCATCAGCACGCCTTCGAGCGTCCCCTGCGACTGCTCGGCGCGGACGGCGTTGGCGAGGCTTGAGAACCCGACCATGAAGTAGTTGAGGAAGGGGAGCGCCGTTATCCACGCGAGGAACGGGTCGCGCCACTGCTCGTAGGGCGTGGCGAAGGTGCCGGCGAAGATGAGCGAGATGAAGTAGAGCGTCGTCGTGACGAACAAAATCGAGAGGATGCGCATGAAGAATTCCAGCCGGTAGCTCACCGCCAACTGGAAGTCGCGCACCACGAAGGCGCGGACGCGTCCGAGCAGCAACAGCAGCCTTCTCATCATTCGCCCGCGCCTCCTCCTCCGCCGTCCTCGCGCTCGAACGTTTCGAGCACGTCGTAGAGCGTGCCGCGCTCGGTCTCGCAGGAGACGACGCGCGCGCCCGCGCCGTGGAGCGCGCGCAGGGCGCGGTCGAGCGTGTCGTCGCCCGGCTCGCGGTCGAAGCCGGCGGTCACTTCGTCGCCGGCGGACGGCGCGGCCTCGACTCCCGCGGCCAGGGCGCGCAGGAGGCCGGCGACGCCCGCGGCGTCGATGCCGCGCAGCGCGAGCCGCACGCGCTCGCCGCTCCGCGGCGCGGCGCGCAGGCCGGCGGGCTCGTCTACGGCGCGTATGCGGCCGCGGCTGATGACGGCGACGCGCTCGCAAAGCTCCTCGACCTCCGCGAGGTTGTGCGAGGTGAGCAGCACGGTCGTCGGGCGCGTGCCGCGCGCGAGTGAGGCTATGAGCCCGCGCATCGACGCGGCCGCCAGCGGGTCGAGCGAGCGCGTCGGCTCGTCTAGCAGGAGCACAGGCGGCGAATTCAGGAGGGCGCGCGCCACGGCCATGCGCTGCTTGTTGCCCGTCGAGAGTTCCCCGAAGCGCCGGCGGCGCAGGGGCGAAAGCTCAAGCAGCTCAAGCAGCTCGCCGATGCGCGTGCGCGCCGCGCGCGAGCCGAGCCCGTAGAGACGCGCGAAGAACGCGAGGTTCTGTTCGACGGTCAGACGCCAGTAGAAGCTGCGCTCCTCCGCGGTGGCCAGCCCCACGAGCGCGCGCACCTCGCCGTCGGCGCGCACGCTGTCGAAGCCGCGCACGGCGACCGAGCCTTCGGTCGGCTGGACGAGCGTGGCGATGATCTTGGCGAGCGTGGTCTTGCCCGCGCCGTTGCGCCCGATGAGCCCGAAGACCTCGCCCTCGCGCACGTCGAACGAGACGCCGGTCAGCGCGACTACGGCCGGGCGCGTCTTCAACCCGAAAAAACTGCGGAAGCCCGCGAGCGTGACGGGGTAGGTCTTCGAGACTTCGCGGACGGAGATGGCGGCCGTCATCGCTTGCGCTGGCGCGGGTCGAGGTACTCGCGCAGGCCGTCGCCGAGGAAGTTGAAGGCGAGGACGGTGAGCGCGATGGCTATCCCGGGGGCGAGCATCGCGTGCGGCGCCCGCTGGAGCGTGGCGAGGTCGCGCGCCTCTTCGAGCATCACGCCCCACGACGGCGCGGGCGGCGGCACGCCGAGCCCGAGGAACGAGAGCGACGCCTCCGAGAGCACCGCGCCGGCCATGCCGAGGCTCGCCTGCACGATGAGCGGCTGCACCGCGTTCGGCAGCACGTGGAAGAAGAGTATGCGCCAGTCGCGCGCTCCGAGGGCGCGGGCCGCCTGGACGAAGTCGTACTCGCGCACCTTCAAGACCTGCCCGCGCATCACGCGCGCGTAGCCGACCCAGCCGATGACGCACAGCGCGAGGATGAGCTTGTTGAGCCCCGCGCCGAGGAACGCCACCATCGCGATGGCGAGCAGCAGCCCCGGAAAGGCGAGGAAGACGTTGAAGAGGTAGCCCGAGACGACGCGGTCGACCCAGCCGCCGTAGAAGCCCGAGACCGCGCCGATGGCCACCCCGACCACCCCCGAAACCGTGACGACCACCAGCCCGACCCAGAGCGAGATGCGCGCGCCGAAGACCACGCGCGAGAAGATGTCGCGCCCCGTCGAGTCCGTCCCCAGCCAGTGCTCGGCCGAAGGCCCCTTGTAGCGCGCCAAAAGGTCTGGGACGCCCACGTCGTGCGTCGCGATGTAGGGCGCGAAGACCGCCAGGATGACGAGCAGGACGATGAAGGCCAGTCCGATGTAGGCGAGTCGGTTCATAGTTGGGTTCAGGGTTCAGAGTTCAAAGTTGCGAGTTCAAAGTTAAGTCTTCAACCTGTAACTTTGAACTCGCAACTTTGAACTCTGACCTTTCACGAGACTCTGATGCGCGGGTCGAGCCGCCTGTAGACGAGGTCGGTCAAAGTGTTCGCCAGAATGTAGGTGACGCTGATGACGAGGACGCAGCCCTGCACCAGACGGTAGTCGCGCTTGTTGATGCCCTCCTCGACCAGCAGCAGGCCGATGCCGGGCCAGTTGAAAATCTTCTCGGTGATGATGGCGCCCGCGAGCAGCACGCCGAGCTGTAGGCCGAGGACGGTGACGACGGGGATGAGCCCGTTCTTCAAGACGTGCTTGTAGACGACCGTGCGCTCGCCCAGTCCCTTGGCGCGCGCGGTGCGGACGTAGTCCTCGCCCATCTCCTCGATGACGGAGGAGCGCACCATGCGCGTGAGGAGCGCAGAGAGCGCCATGCCGAGCGTGACCGCCGGCAGGATGATGCTCGACCAGCCGAAGCGACCCGAGGGGTCGAGCCAGCCCAGCCAGACCGCGAAGACGTAGATGAGCAGTGGCCCGACGACGAAGCTCGGGAGGCTGATGCCGACCAGCGCGATGACCGAGAGCGCGTTGTCGAGCAGGTTGCCGCGGTTCGTCCCCGCCACCACGCCGAGCGGCACCGCGATGGAGACGGCGACGAGCAGAGCGGCCATGGCGAGCTGAATCGTCGCCCCGTAGCGCGACAGTATCAGGTCGCGCACGGGCCGGTCGGTGCGGAAAGAGTTCCCCATGTCGCCGCGCAGCAGCGAGCGCCAGTAATCGACGTAGCGGTTCTCCACGCCGTTCCAGCGCAGTCCCCCCTCTTCCGAGTTGTAGGTGAAGAAGAAGGACGGGCGGTCGAGCCCGTGGCGGCGCCGGAACTGTTCGAGCGCCTCGGGCGTCGCCTGGTCGCCGAGGATGGCCGTCGCCGGGTC
This sequence comes from Pyrinomonadaceae bacterium, assembly GCA_036399155.1. Taxonomy (GTDB): domain Bacteria; phylum Acidobacteriota; class Blastocatellia; order Pyrinomonadales; family Pyrinomonadaceae; genus QHXN01. The sequence continues at coordinate 2,555 of DASWNR010000358.1, read as the reverse complement.
GCCCGGCACGAACTCGATGAGAATCGTCACCAGGCTCACGACCGTCCACACGACGAGCAGCAGGATGAGCAGACGGCGCGCGATGTCGAGCAGCTTGTGCTTCATCGAAACAATTTTTTAAAAGGGAAGTCGGATTGCGCGAAGATGATAACACGAAGAACAGTAGACAGTAGACAGTAGTCGGTGGGAGGACAAAGCGGCGCGCCCGGCCCGAAGGCTGAGACGCGCCGCCTCTGCTTTTCTACCGACTACTGACTACTTCCCCAAAATAAACCTAGCCCGACGAACCCGAATCCCCGACGGCGGCCCCGACAACCACCAAAGAGGCTGGATTCGCCGGGCTAGTTCGGTGGCCGCGGCCGATTACAGGCGCGACCAAGCCCGTGCTCTATCAACTACCCGACCGAGCCGCGCGCCCCCGTGTGGAGCGCGGCGATGCCGCCGGTCAGGTTACGGTAAGCGACTCCTTCAAAACCCGCCTCGCGCATCAGCTCGGCCAGACGCTTCTGGTCGGGGAAGCGCGTCACCGAGTCGGGCAGATACTCGTAAGCGCCGCGGGAGCCGCTGACGAGCCCGCCGATGCGCGGCAGCACGCGCGTAAAGTAGAAGCGGAACAGCGCGCGAAAGCCCGGCACGACGGGGCTGGAAAATTCAAGGATCGCGACGCGGCCGCCCGGCCGCAGAATCCGCCTCAGCTCGCTCAAGCCCTCGAAGACGCCCGCCAAATTCCTCAGCCCGAAGGCGATGGTCACGGCGTCGAACGTCTCGTCGGCGAACGGCAGCCGGAGCGCGTCGCCCTCTACGAAGGGCACCGCGCGGGAATGCTCCCCGGCCTTGCGCCGCGCGATCTCAAGCATCGGGCGGCAGAAGTCCAGCCCGACGACGCGCGCGCGTCCCGCGTCCGCGAGCACGAGCGAGAGATCGCCCGTCCCGCAGGCCACGTCGAGGACGCGTGCGCCCTCCACGAGTGAGGGCTCCAGGCTGCGCGCGACCTGACGCCGCCAGCGCTTGTCAACGTTCCCCGACAGCAGATGGTTCAAGAGGTCGTAACGACCGGCGATGCCGGCGAACATCGTGCGGACGCGCCGCGCGTGCTCGTCTCTTGAAACTTCGGCTGAAGGGGGATTACGTGACAAGGCTACACGAGTATGGAACCAGCTTGGTTGCAGTTCACTTGCGGTTTCTTTGCGAGTTGCGGCGCCGCCTTCAGGGACTCCGGGCGACCTTCGGCCGGCGCTCAGGGGCGCTTGAGCTGTAGCGCGGGCTGCTGCGGCTTGGCCGGCGCGGGGCCGGGCTGTGGCTTGGCGGCCGCCTCGCCGAAGACCTCGACCGCGCCGACGCGCGCGAGCTCCGCGCGGAGCTGCGCGGCGTCGCCGAGCGCGACCGTCGCCGTGGGCGTGTGCAGGAAGAGTCGCGCTGCGACGCGCTGCGCCTCGGCCGCCGTCAGCGCCTCGGCCGCGCGCGCGAGCTCCCGCGCCGTCGCGGCGGAGGTCTTGTAAGTGTGCTCGTCGAGCCAGGCGATGGCCTGCGCCTCGTCGCCCTGCGCGCCGGACATGAGCGAGGCCGACGCGGTGCGCCTCGCCGCGTCAAGCTCGGCAGCCGCCGGCACTCCCGACGAGAGGTCGCGCAGCACGGCGCGCGCGGCTTCGAGGGCTTTGGCGGCTTCGGCGGGAGTCGCGAGCGTCGCGCCCATGCGGAAGATGCCGGCCTCCCTGTAGGCTTCGTGGCGCGCGAAGGCCGCGCGGTCTTTCAGCTCGGGCATGGCCGCGAGCCAGCGCGCCTGCACGAGCGCGGCGACGACGTGAGCGGAGGGCGAGTCGTGGTCTGTGCGCGCGAGGCCGCGGACGGCGAGGCGCAGCTCGGTGCCCGCCGCGCCCGCGCGCTCGACGACGAGCGTGCGCGAATCGGGCGGGTCGGGCAGGCGGAAGGTCGAGGGGACGGGGCGGTCGCTCTTGCGCCAGACGCCGAAGGACTCGCGCATCGTCCGCATCACGCGCTTCGCGTCGAAGCCGCCGACGATGACGACGGTCGTGTTGTCCGGGTTGAGGAAACGCTCGCGCATGACCATGAAGTCCGGCCGCGTGGCGAGCGCGAGCGAATCGGGCGAGCCCGACAGAGAGCGCCCGTACGGGTAAGTGCCGAAGAGGCGCGCGGCCACGGCGCGGTCGGCCGCCTCGGCGCCGGTCGGGGCGGCCTCCCGAAACGCCTTGAGCCTCGCCGCGCGCACGCGCTCGACGGCCTCGGGCGTGAGCTGCGTGTTCATGACGGCGTTGCGCGCAAGCTCCAGAAGCCGCTCGAAGTCGGTCGCGCGCCCGGCGAGCGTCACGTCGAGCGAGTCGTAGCCGACCGAGACTTCGAGCCGTCCGTCCAACTCCTCCGTGACGTAGTCGCGCGTCTGCTGGTCGAACATCATGTCGGCGAGCGCGGCCGTCAGCCCCTCCTTGCCTGCGAGGTCGAAGGCCGCGCCGCTGTGAACTCTCAGCTTGATGAGCACGTTCTGGTCTGCGGGGCGGCTGACGAGCAGGATGCGCAGGCCGTTGAGAAGCTGTTCGCGG
>DASWNR010000357.1:0-24177 GCA_036399155.1 Pyrinomonadaceae bacterium | reverse complement strand
GTCGCCGCGCGAGATGAAATCGACGCCCGGCTCGGCCTGCCCGACGTTGGGCTCGAAGCGGAGCGGGAGCCGGCCGTAGCCCTCGGACGTGAGCGTCGCGCCGGCCTTCGACGCTTCGGCGGCCGGGCCGCTCGGAACTTTTACGGCCGCGCCGGAGCCGGCGGAAACGCGCGCGAACGGCGCGAGGCCGGACGCGAGACACGCGAGCGCGAGCGCGAACAGCGACGCGACCGCGAGTGTGCGGCGGCCGGGCAGACCGGCGGCCTTCGTCCGCGCGGCGGACGTGCGAGAGGCAGAGTGGGGCATGAAACTTTTAACTCCTGGTATTCCGATGTCTCAACTTAGACAGTGCGAGCGGGCGGACGAAAAATACAGGCCCGCCGGATTGATGTCGGGATGAAACGGACGCCGCGAACCCTTCGGCGGCAGGCGAGGCGGACGCACACGGCCGCGCGGCCTGCGGCGCCGGAACGCTTCGCGGACAGTTCGAGGCTACGTAACTGTTGGGGAGGCGCTCGGTAGCGCGAATAGGAAGCCGGAGTGGGATGGGCCGCGCCGTGAGCCAGTTGCCCGCGCGCGCGAAACCTTTCAGAACTATTTCGCCGCGACGTAAAAAAAGGCGCGCGGCCCTTCTCGACAGAGAAGGGCCGCGCGCCTTTTAAAACTCGGCCGCGTGAAGAATTAGTGGCTGACGAGCCAGTCGTAGAGCGGCTTCCAGACCAGCTCCTTCGCGTTGTCGGCGAGGAAGAGGTCGGCGTGGCCGAAATCGACCGGGCGTCCCCCGGGGCCGTAGAGGCTGACGACGTTCGAGGTGATGTCCGCGCTCCCGAGCCGCGCGAGCGTGTCGAGCCCGAACTCGCCGAAGCCGCCGCCCGCGCCGACGTAGTAGACGGGGACGTTAATCTGCGCCAGATGGTCGTCGTACGGGAGGTCGGCCTCGCCGCACACCACGCCGTCGGTCTCGACCTGCTCGGTCGCGCTCTGGAACGGCGACGCCGACTGGTACACGTCGTAGAGGTAAGCCTCCGAAGTGAACTGCAACCCCGAGGGGAGGCCCGACGCGTCGAACGTGCCCGCGTGAAAGTGGTAGGACGGCACGGGCGGGTACGGCGCCAACAGCAGGTGCGTCGCCGAGCCGACGAGCAGCGCCGCCTGCCTGTTGCTCAGACCCGTCATCCCCGGTATCGGCGAAGCGCCCGAAGGGTCTGTGGCCGCCAACTGCCCGAAGGTGCGGACGCCGAGCCCGAGCGGCGAGTGGTAGACGCCCGACTGTAGCTGCTGCACGCCGCCCGCGTAGCGCGCGCAGGCCGCCGCGCGCTGCTCCTCGTGCGCGGGGTCGAGCTTGAAGGCGATGTCCACGGGGATGAGCGCGCCCACCTGGCGCGACGCTTCGGGGAGCGCGGCCTCCGCGTTGGCGTAGGCGTAGGCGATGATGCCGCCGCGGCTCCAACCGAGGAGCGCGACCTTACCGTCGCCCGCTTTCGTCGCCGCGCGCACGGCGCGGGCGACCGCGATGCCGGCCGCCACGTCCGAGACGTGCGTCGAGACGTTCCAGTCCTTCATGAACTGAAAGTCGGCGGCGTCGGCGGGCACCTGCGTCCAGCGCAGGTCGATGCCCCACACGTCCACCCCGTTCTGCGCGAGGTAGACGCCGACGGAGCGCTCGCGCGCGACCGCGCCCGAGAGCGTGCTGCTCATGAACGCCTCGTCGAAGCCCCAGAGGTCGCCGTGAACCATGAAGACCGCGCGGGTGGCCTTGAACGGAACGCCGTTGGCGCGCTCGCGCACGACGCGGTGGAGGCCGACGATGTCGTGCTCGCCCGCGCCGACCTTGAGCTGGAACGAGTACTCGAAAACGTCCGCGACGATGTGGCGGCGCTCTGCGCTCTTGACGTAGCAGGCGGCGGGCGCGAGCGCGGAGAACTGTCCGGCGGCGGCGCAAGCCTTCGACGCGGCGGAGCGCACGTCGGCCGCTCCCGCCGCCCGCGCCGGGGCGCAGACGAAGGACGAGAAGAGAAGGAAGGAAAACAGGGCTATCCGTGTGAACAGTCTCATGAGGTCTCCTTGAAATATGAAAGAGTGCAGTCTCGCGGCGGGAGAGATTCTTATGATTGCCGGGGCGAATCTATCTTGCCCCGCTCGTAACGCGCGAAAATGGCTCGACGGGGATCAGCCGCGCGGCGGGAAAATTTTCGGGTGGTGTGGTGCGAGCGGCCCTCGCTTAACGATGGGGCTCAGCGGTCGTCCATCAGCGCGAGGGCGTCCGATGGGTCTGCGTCGTCTTCGATGAGGTCTACGCCGTTGAGTACGAAGCGGCGCGCGGCAGCCGACGCGCGCGCGTCGCGCTCCTCTTCGAGCGACCACTGCGCGTGTCGCGCGAGCAGTGCGAGCGCGAGCGCGCGGCCGAGCGTCAGACAGAAGCGGCGCGCGCCCGCCTCCAAAGTCGCGTTCGACTTTCCGGCGTTCGCGGCGAGCCAGCTTTCGGCGTGCGCCACGGCCTCGCGCGCCGCGAGGGACACGCGCGCGAGCCGCTCGTCGCCCGCCGAGCGCGTGAGACTTTCGACCTCCGCTTTCAACGACGCGAGCGCGCCTTCGTCCTTCAACGCCGTGCGCAGCGCGTCGAGCGAGAGGACGTTGGTCGTGCCCTCCCAGATGGAGAGCACCTGCGAGTCGCGCAGGAGCACCGGCACGCCTGTGTCCTCGACGTAGCCCGCGCCGCCGAACGCCTCGATTGCCTCGCTCGCAACATTCACGGCCGCGCGCGCCGTAGTCAGCTTCATCAGAGGCGTCAGGAGTCTCAACAGCCGTGCGCCCGCTTCGTCCGACTCGCGCGCCTCGTCGCGCCCCGTCAGCTCGGCCGCGTAGAAGGCGAGGTGGAGCGCGGCCTCTGCCTCCGCCTGTAGCCCGGCGAGCGTGTCGGCGTGCAGCGGCTTCTGCGAGAGCGCCGAGCCGAAGGCCGCGCGCCGCCGCGCGTAGTCGCGCGCGAGCGCGAGCCCGCGCCGCATCAGCGCCGCCGCGCTCACGCCGTTCCACAGACGCGTCACGTTGAGCATCGGCGCGATGTCGCGCACGCCGTCGCACGCCGCTTTGACCAGTTCGGCCGGCGCGCCGTCGAGCGTCAGCTCCGCGGTCGGAACCTTGCGCGTGCCGAGCTTGTCCTTGAGGCGTTCGACGTGTATGCCCCGCGGGCGGCCTTCGGCGTCGCGCGTCTCGACGAGGAAGAGCGCGAGGCCGCGCCCGCCGGCCGGGTTCCCTTCCGGGCGCGCGAGCGTCAGAGCCACCTGCGAGGCGGCCGCCGACGTGAACCACTTGCGGCCGTAGAGCCGCCAAGCGCCTTCGGCGTCGCGCCGCGCGATTGTCTCCGACGCGCCCACGTCCGAGCCGCCCGTCAGCTCGGTCATCCACTGCCCGCTCGTCCAGAATGTTTCGGGGTCGCGCGAGACGAGGCGCGGCAGAATCTTCCCGGCGAGAGACGCGTTGCCGGAAGTCGCGAGCACGCGCGCCGCGCCGTCGGTCATCGCGAGCGGGCAACTGTAGATGTCGGTCGAGGGCGTGAAGAGGTACGCGAGCGCGAACTGGTGGACGCGCGAGTGCGCGCCGTGCCTGCGCTCGTAAGGGATGGCGACGAGGCCGCGCTCGGCCGCGATGCGCTCGGCCACGCGCCACAGCGGCGAGACCTCTATGCGGTCGACGCGCTCGCCCCACGCGTCCCACCGCGTCAGGCGCGGCTCGTTCGGACGGTCTTCGAGCTGCATGCGGTACAGCTCGCCGCCCGACAGCCCGCCCATCTCCGCGAGCGCGGGCTCGACCTCGCGCAGCACGTCGGGCGGGAGCGCCCTCTTCAGGTAAGAGCGCAGCGCGCGGTCGTCTTCGTACTGGTTGCCGAGTCGCGGGGGCTCCTGTCGGAAGGGCATCGGGCGGTCTCCTTCGCGCCTTGACCTGCGGGGTGGATTTGTTGATGCTGACTCGGCAGGATAATAACACCCGCGAGGTCACGCATGACTGAGACAGTGAGGAGGGCCGAGGCCGCCGCCTCGACCGAAGAGATACGTTCGCACTTCCCCGCGCTCGAACGCGTGCACGAGGGCTTCCCCGTCGCCTACTTCGACGGCCCCGGCGGGACGCAGGTGCCGCGCTCCGTCGTCGAGGCGATGTCCGACTACCTCTACCACCACAACGCCAACACGCACTGGGCCTACCCGACGAGCGCCGAGACCGACGAGTTGCTGGAACGCTCGCGCGGGGCGCTGGCGGACTTCCTCGGCGCGTCGCCCGGCGAGATAGTCTTCGGCGCGAACGCGACGACGCTCGCCTTCCACGTCTCGCGCACGCTCGGCCGCACGTTCGAGGCCGGCGACGAGGTCGTCGTCACCGAGTTGGACCACCACGCCAACGTCGCGCCGTGGCAGGCGCTCGAACGCGAGCGCGGCGTCAAGGTTCACGTCGTGCGGATGAAGACCGAGACGGGCGCGCTCGACTGGGAAGACTTCGAGAGCAAGGTCAACAGTCGGACGAAGGTCGTCGCGGTCGGCGCGGCCTCGAACGCGCTCGGCACGCTCACAGACCTGGCGCGCGCGGGCCGGCTCGCCGAGTCGGTCTGCGCATACATGTTCGTGGACGCCGTCCACTACGCGCCGCACCGGCTGGCGGACGTGCGCGCGCTGCGCTGCGACTTCCTCGTCTGCTCGGCCTACAAGTTCTACGGCCCGCACGCGGGCGCGATGTTCTGCCGTCGCGAGCTGTTGGAGTCGCTCCCCTTCCCGAAGCTCCAGCCCGCGCCCGACTCCGCGCCCGAGGTCGCCGAGACCGGCACGCAGAACCACGAAGGCATCGTCGGCTCGGCGGCGGCCGTCGACTTCCTCGCCTCGCTCACGCGCGGGACTCCGACCGCGCGGCTCGAAGTCTCCGCGCGGCGCGAGCGCCTGCGCCGCGCCTTCGACGCGCTCCACGCGCGCGGCGTCGCGCTGACGAAGCTGTTGTGGGAGGGGCTCTCGGGCGTCGAAGGCGTCAGGCTCTACGGCCCCGGCCCCGCCGAGCCGCGCACGCCGACGGTCGCCTTCACGGTCGAAGGCGTCACCTCGACCGAGGTGGCGCGGCGCCTCGCCTCGCGCGGCGTCTTCGTCTCGCACGGCGACTTTTACGCGGCGACGGTCGTCGAACGCCTCGGCCTGCGGCCCGAGGGTCTGGTCAGGGCGGGCTGCGCCTGCTACACCACGCGCGAGGAGGTCGGGCGGCTGGTCGCGGGCGTCGAAGAGATCGCGCGAGCGGTTTGAGCGGGTTGATGCAAGATTTTGGACAACCACGGTTTTCCCGAACGGCTGTTTAAGTTACGGCAAAACAAGGCCGAATCGTCCCCCAAAACAGTGAAAACACCTCTTGACGAGGCCGCGCAGCCGGGTATACTTCGGGTCATCCGGGCGTTTGCTGAATGTGATCGCCCACGCGCTTGCTGGGGTGAGGACAGTGATGCGCGACCTCATGAGAGATCATGAGACGAGAGGTGGCTGAGCCCCCAAAGCTCGGCCACCTCTTCTAATTTCCCGCTTCCTATTTCCCGCCGCCATCGCCGGACGCCGCATACGAACTAGCACTCGGCGCGCGCTGCTTCGACGAAGTCTGCGAGCAGGCCGTAGGCCGTGCTCCGAAGGTCGGGGTCGTGCGCGACGACGGTGAGGCCGGGCAGCACGTCAAGCTCGTAGTGTACGGCGAGCGTCGTCCCCGTGACGGAAGCGAAGGGGCCGCGCGGCTCGACCCGCTCGGGGCGGACGGCGGCACTGACCCCGCCTCCTTCGTCGCGCCGCGCGCGCGCGACGAGCCGGAACGGGCGGCCTCCGGCGTGCGCCGCGCGGACATCTTCGCCGGACAGCCCGCGTATGCCTTCCCTCGAAACCTCTTCGAGCTTGAGCCCCGCGCCCATCAGGACGTTCGCCAGCGCGCAAGCCTTGACGGCCGAATCCCAGCCGTCAACGTCGTGCGTGGGGTCGGTCTCGGCGATGCCGAGGGATTGCGCGCGCCGCACGCCCCCGTCGAAGGTGCCGCCCGACGCAATCTCGTCGAGGATGACGTTCGTGGTCGAGTTGAGGACGCCCGAGAAGGCTTCGAGGCGCGCGGCGGGGAGCGAGCCCCGGAAGAGCGAGAAGACGGGACAGTCGGCCACGGTCGCCTCGAACAGGAAGCGGCGGCCGCGCTCGCGCGCGAGACCCGACAGCTCGCGGTAGGCGTGGACGATTGTGCCCTTGTTCGCCGTGACGACGTGCGCGCCGTGTTCGAGCCCGGCGCGGACGTGCGAGACCGCCGGCTCGCCCGTTAAAGGTTCGAGCGAGGTCGTCTCGAACAGCACGTCGCAGCGGGCGGCCGCGAGCCACCCTTCGACACCGGCCGGCGCGTGCGGGACGCGCCGCGAGAGTTCGCCCGACAGAAGCTCTTCAACCGAAAAACCCTCGGGCGCGGCGAGCCGCCCCGTGCGCCGCGTCGCGACGCCCGTCACGCGCCAGCCTATGCCGAACCCGTCGCGCAGCTCGCCTTCCTTCTCCGCGAGCAGGCGCACGAGCGCGCGGCCTACGTTGCCGAAGCCGAGCAGGCAGAGGTTGAAATTTTTCATGTTGCTTTTCCGCCCACGTTGCGCGATGCTTCGGAGCCACAAAACGCTCCTCGAAAACTTTTACCACGCGAAGAGAGGCGGGAACCAACATGGCTCGAAAAGTGCTTCGGGAGGGGCGTTCGTTCGGACGCCGCGAGTTCGTGCGCGCGGGACTTGTCGGCGGGCTCGGGGCGGCGCTCGCGGGCTCGGAACTAGGCGCTGAGGCGGCCGCGCGCACGCTCGCGCGTCTGGCCGGCGAGCCGCAGGGCGGCGGGGGCCGCTTCGACCGGGAGGAGCTGACCGTCCGCGACGCGCAGGCGGCGATGAGCGGGGGGCGCGTCTCGGCGCGGCGTCTGACGGAGATGTACCTCGAACGCATCGAGCGCATCGACCGGCGCGGCCCCGCCCTCAACTCCGTCATCGAGACCAACCCCGACGCCGTCTCAATCGCCGAATCCCTCGACCGCGAGCGCAAGGCCGGGCGCGTGCGCGGGCCTCTGCACGGCGTCCCCGTCCTCGTCAAAGACAACATCGACACCGCCGACCGCATGGAGACGACCGCCGGGTCGCTCGCGCTCGTCGGCGCGAAGCCGCGGCGCGACGCCTACGTCGTCGAACGCCTGCGCGCGGCCGGCGCCGTCATCGTCGGCAAGACGAACCTGAGCGAGTGGGCCAACTTCCGCTCGACTCACTCTTCGAGCGGCTGGAGCGGGCGCGGCGGGCAGACGAAAAATCCTTACGCGCTCGACCGCAACCCCTGCGGCTCAAGCTCGGGCTCGGGCGCCGCCGTCTCGGCCAACCTCGCGCTCGTCGGCGTGGGAACGGAGACCGACGGCTCGGTCGTCTGCCCCGCGGGCGCGTGCGGCATCGTCGGCATCAAGCCGACGCTCGGCCTCGTCAGCCGCTCGGGCATCATCCCCATCTCGCACAGCCAGGACACCGCCGGCCCGATGGCGCGCACCGTCGCCGACGCCGCCGCGCTGCTGAACGTCCTCACGGGCGTTGACCCGCGCGACGCCGTCACGCGCGAGGGCGCGGGGCTGGCGCGGACGGACTTCACGCAGTCGCTAGACCCCGGCGCTCTGCGCGGCGCGCGCGTCGGCGTCGCGCGAAAGTTCTTCGGCTTCAGCGACCGCGTGGACAAGCTGATGAACGACGCCATCGACCTGCTGAAGCGCGAGGGCGCGACGGTCATCGACCCGGCCGACCTCCCAAGCCACGGCAAGTTCGACGCCGCCGAGTTCGAGGTGCTGCTCTACGAGTTCAAGGCCGACCTCAACAAGCACCTCGCGGGGCTTCCGCCGGGCGACCACCCGCGCACGCTGAAACAGCTCATCGAGTTCAACGAGCGCAACCGCGAACGCGAGATGCCCTACTTCGGCCAGGAGCTTTTCGTCCGCGCCGAGGCGAAGGGGCCGTTGACCGAGCCCGCCTACCTGAAGGCCCTGCGCACGAGCAAGGCTCTCTCGCGGGCGCAGGGCATCGACGCGGTCATGATTAAGCACAAGCTCGACGCGCTCGTCGCGCCGACGGGCGGCCCGGCGTGGACGACCGACCTCGTCAACGGCGACCACTTCACCGGCGGAAGCTCCACCCCGGCGGCCGTCGCCGGCTACCCCAACGTGCAGGTGCCGGCCGGCTACGTCTACGGCCTGCCCGTCGGCATCTCCTTCTTCGGCCGCGCCTTCACGGAGGCCAAACTCATACGCCTCGCATACGCCTACGAACAGGCCGCGCGCCACCGACAGCCGCCGCGCCTGCTGCCCACGGCCGAGCTGCGCGCGTGAAGCCCGAAGGCTTCCGCGCGGCCGCGCCGGCCTCCGAATACGAAGTCGCCCGCGCGGACTAATCACCGCTCCCTTCCCCTTTACCGACGCCCCGCCTCAAAAGCTTTCCGGCCGGCTCGCGCCGTCCGACATCGTACGGCCCGCCTTTTGCTTAGTACCAGTGACAGCAATTTTACGGAGGCGAAAACCGTACTGTCAGAGAGTTGGAATCCTGGCCGCGCGAGGGCGACGGCGGGTGTAAAACAGGGGTTTCGGCTCGACTTTCACTTAATCACCATAAAGGGGAGAACATTTCATGGCGGAAAATACAGGTTCAGCGGCGGGACGTTCGAGGATGGTTACCGGACTGTTTAGAGACAGGGAGAGCGCCGAGCGCGCTTACGGCTCCGTGACTACGCGCGGCTACAAGGACGACGACATCAACCTTTTGATGTCTGACGAGGCGCGTGACAAGCACTTCACGTCCGACGGCAAGGAGACGGAGCTGGGCAATAAGGCTCTCGAAGGCGCCGGCACCGGCGCGGCCATCGGCGGCACGGTCGGCGCGACCCTCGCGGCCATCGCGGCCATCGGGACGACGCTGGCGCTGCCCGGCATCGGCCTGCTCGTCGCCGGCCCCATCGCGGCCGGGCTCGCGGGCGCTGGCGCGGGCGGCGCGACGGGCGGCATCATCGGCGCGCTCATCGGCGCCGGCATCCCCGAGGAGCGCGTCAAGCACTACGAGCAGGGGCTCAAAGAGGGCGGCATCGTCATGGGCGTCACGCCCCGTTCGGACGAGGACGCGGAGTACTTCGAGAGGGAGTGGAAGGGCCACCGCGGCGAAGAGGTCTACCGCTAGACCACGCCGTCGGACACGGCCTTAACAGTCGGGAGGATAGATGCGACGGACACTAACTTTACTCTGCTTACTCGGGGCGGCGTCATTGGGCGCGGCGTGCGGCGGCGGCGACTCGAACACGAACGCCAACAACGCCAACGGTGGCGCCACGCGCAACGGCGTGGTGGACACCAACGCCAACGTGCCTAAGAACATGAACGCCAACAGCGCCCCGTCCAACGTGGGCGTGCTGACGAACGACAACGGCAACAAGAACACCGACGGCGTCAGCACGACGAACACCAACAACGGGAACCGCAACGGCAACCGGAACGGCAACGGTAACGCGAACCGCAACGCGAACCGCTAGACGACGGCCGTATTAAATCGGTCGAAGAAGGGCGCGGGACGTTTCCGAACGTCCCGCGCCCTTCCTTTTGTCCACACGCCCGCGCCCATGCGTTTCCGCGTGCGTGCGGGTATAATTGCGGTTTCGTGCCCGCGACCTATTTCTGACTGTGGGAGTTCACGTCACCGGAATGATTAACTTCGAGACCTCGCCGGAGCGCTACCGGCACTGGAAGCTTGAGACCGAAGGCCCCGTCGCCACGCTCTCGATGGACGTGGCGGAGGACGAGACGCTCGCCGACGGCTACAAGCTCAAGCTCAACTCGTACGACCTCGGCGTCGACATCGAGCTGGCCGACGCCGTCCAGCGTCTGCGCTTCGAGCACCCCGAGGTGCGCGCCGTCGTCGTCCGCAGCCTCAAGCCCCGCATCTTCTGCGCCGGCGCAAACATCTACATGCTCGGCACCTCCGCGCACGGCTTCAAGGTCAACTTCTGCAAGTACACGAACGAGACGCGCTGCTCCATCGAGGACGCGTCCGCGCATTCGGGGCAGCGATACATCGCCGCGCTGAACGGGACGGCCTCGGGCGGCGGCTACGAGTTGGCCATCTCCTGCGACGAGATTTATCTGGTCGACGACGGCAACTCGGCCGTCTCGCTCCCCGAAGTGCCGCTGCTCGGCGTGCTGCCCGGCACGGGCGGGCTCACACGCCTCGTGGACAAGCGCAAGGTCAGGCGCGACCGCGCCGACGTCTTCTCGACGCTGGCCGAAGGGCTGAAGGCCAAGCGCGCCGAGGAGTGGGGGCTCATCGACGGACACTTCCCGACGAGCAAGTTTCAGGAGGGCGTCGAGGCGCGCGTCGGGGAGATTCTGAAGGAGACTGAAAGCCGGGAAGCGGGCCCGGGCATTAAACTCAACCCGCTCGACGTGGAGGCGGGCGAGGCGGGGCGCGAGTACCGGCACGTCTCGCTGAAGGTGAACCGCGAGGGTCGCCACGCCGAGCTGACCGTGCGCGGGCCGCGGGGCGAACAGCCGACGAGCGTGGAGGAGATTCAGGCGCTCGGCGACTCTTACTGGCCCTTGCGCGCGTACCGCGAGCTGGACGACGCACTGCTCCACCTGCGCATGAACGAGCCGGAGGTCGGGCTCGTCCTGCTAAGAACCGAGGGCGACATCGACGACGTGCTCAATCTCGACAGGACGCTCGTCGGGAACCGCGGGCACTGGCTCGTCCGCGAGATCATCCTCCACATGTCGCGCGTGCTGCGCCGGCTCGACCTGACGGCCAAGAGCTTCTTCGCGCTGGCCGAGCCCGGCGGCTGCTTCGCCGGGAACCTCCTCGAACTCCTGCTCGCCTCCGACCGCAGCTACATGCTCAACGACCCCGACCGGAAGGTCGAGCTGGCCCTGAGCGGGCTGAACGCGGGCGCGCTCCCGATGTCGAACGGGCTCACGCGGCTCCAGTCGCGCTTCCTCGCCGAGCCCGAAAGCGCCGCCGCCGCCGTCGCGCACGGGGGGCGCTTCGACACCGAGGCCGCCGAGGAGGCCGGGCTCGTCACCTTCGCGCCCGACGACCTCGACTGGGAGGACGAAATCCGCGTCGCGGTCGAGGAGCGCACGTCGCTCTCGCCCGACGCGCTGACGGGGATGGAGGCGTCCCTGCGCTTCGCCGGCCCCGAGACGCTCGACACCAAAATCTACGGCCGGCTGACGGCCTGGCAGAACTGGATTTTCCAGCGCCCCAACGCCGTCGGCCCGCAGGGCGCGCTGACGAACTACGGCAAGCCGACGCAGCCGCAGTTCGACTACAAGCGGACTTAAACGGTGATGGCCGTCACGGACTCGGCGTGCGTCTTCTGCCAAATCGTCGCGGGCGAGTCCCCGGGGAGCGTGGTGTACGAGGACGAGAGGGTTCTGGCCCTGATGAACATCAGGCCGATTCATCCCGGCGAGCTGATGGTCATCCCCAAAGAGCACGTCGACCACTTCTGCGACCTCGCCGACGACCTCGCCTGCCACATCATGGTGCAGGCGCAGCGACTCTCGCGGAACCTGCGCGAGAGGTTAAAAACTCGGAGGGTCGGCCTCGTCGTCCACGGCTTCGGCGTGCCGCACGCGCACCTCATCGTCGTGCCGCTGCACGAGCCGAACGACATCGTCTCGGCGAAGCACATTCGCGTCGAGGGCGGGCAGATAAAATTCGGCGACGGACATCTAAACGAGACGCGCGAAGAGCTGGACAGGCTGGCGCGTCTGCTGGCCTGATTAATACGGAGCGAGGAAGAGGGCAATTCATGGAGTTACACGAGCGGATTCCTAACAACGTCAACCTCTCGGGCGACAAGCGGCTCCAGAGGGCGCTTGAGAAGTGGCTGCCGAACTACCTCGACTGGTGGCGCGAGATGGGCCCCGAGGGCTTTCAGGAGAAGGACGTGTGGCTGCGCACGGCCATCTCGGTCGAGGCCGACGGCTGGGCGCACTTCGACTACGTCAAGATGCCCGACTACCGCTGGGGCATCTTCCTCAAACCCGCCGAGGCGGACGCGCGCGTAAACTTCGGCGACAACGCGGGGCAGCCCGCCTACCAGGAAGTTCCCGGCGAGTTCCGCAACGCGCTCCGCCGCATCGTCGTCACGCAGGCCGACACCGAGCCCGCCTCGGTCGAGCAGCAGAGGCGGCTCGGGAGCACCTGCCCGTCGCTCTACGACCTGCGGAATCTTTTTCAGGTCAACGTCGAGGAGGGCCGGCACCTCTGGGCGATGGTCTACCTCCTGCACGGCTACTTCGGGCGCGACGGGCGCGACGAGGCCGACGCGCTCCTTGAGCGCCGCTCCGGCAACCCCGACAAGCCGCGCATCCTCGAAGCCTTCAACCAGCCGTGCGACGACTGGCTCAACTTTTTCTGCTTCACGATGTTCACGGACCGCGACGGCAAGTACCAGCTCTCGGCGCTCGCCGAGTCGGGCTTCGAGCCGCTGGCGCGCACGTGCCAGTTCATGCTGACGGAGGAGGCGCACCACCTCTTCGTCGGCGAGACGGGCGTGGGGCGCGTCGTCCGCCGCACCGCGCAGTTGATGAAGCAGAGCCCGGGGGAGGACGCGCTCGCGCTCGGCGGCATCCCGTTCGAGGTCATCCAGCGCTACATCAACTACTGGTTCAGCTACTCGCTCGACCTCTTCGGCGGCGAGATAAGCTCGAACGCGGCGGACTTCTTCGCCGCGGGACTGAAGGGTCGTTACCAGGAGCAGAAGAAGTACGCCGAGCACCTTCTCCGCGACGACTCTTTCAAGCTAACGGTCGTCGAGGGCGGCCGGCTCGCCGAGCGCGAGGTGCCGATGCGCAACGCCCTCAACGAGGTGCTGCGCGGCGAGTACGTGCGCGACTGCGAGCGCGCGCTCGAACGCTGGAACAAGTACATCGCGGAGGAGGGCGTCGACCGCAAGCTGCGCCTGCCCTCGGCGCGCTTCCACCGCCACGTCGGCGAGTTCGCCGGCCACCACTTCGACCTCGACGGCCAACTCATCACGGCCGAGGAGTTCGAGGCGCGGAAGGCCGAATGGCTCCCGACGCTCGAAGACCGCGAATACGTCCAGAGCCTCATGCAGCCCGTCACCGAGCCCGGCAAGATCGCCAACTGGATAGCCCCGCCCGCCGTCGGCATAAAGGGCAAGCCCTTCGAGTTCGAGTACGTCCGGCTGTAGAAGAAGTAGACAGCAGACAGTAGACAGCAGGAAAAAACGGGCGGCGCGTCACGGTTGATGACTGAGACGCGCCGCCCGTTTCTTAGCTAGTGACTACTGTCTACTGCCTACTGTCTACTTCTTTCCAGTCGCCGGCTCCCGAGCCACAGCAGCAGCGCGGCGAGCGCCGCGGCGACGGGGCAGAGCAGCAGCCCGTAGCGCATCATCGAGGGGTTTGCCGCAGCGCCGAGCCGGTCGTTGACGTACCCGACGAGCGGCGCGCCGACGCCGTAGGCGGCGAGGTTGACGGCGAAGAAGTAGAAGGCGACGCCGAGCCCACGCAGTTGCGGCCCCGCGATGTCGTGAACGTCGGCGGCCGCCGCGCCGAGCCACATCAGCGACAGCGCGAGCAGCAGGAAGTTGGCGGCGACGAGGGCGGCCGCGCCGTCCGCGAACAGCAGCGCCAGCCACAACGGTACCGAGAGCAGCGCGCACACCGCGCTGAAGAACATCCGCCCCCCGCGCCCGCGCCGCCGCAGGCGGTCGGCCAACACGCCGCCCAGAATCGTCCCCGGCACCCCGGCCGCGAGCGACAGAATCCCGCCGAGCAACCCGATCAGCTTCAGGTCGAGCCCGTGCACACGCGCGAAGAAGGCCACGCCCCAGATCGAGAGCTGATTCGAGGCGAGCCCGAACAGCGCGTAGCCCGCGTAGTGGTAACGCAGCGGCGCGCTGCGAAACAGAACCTTCCAGTCGCGCGCCGTGTAGCGCACCGGCTCGCGCTCGGTCTGCCCGCGCCGCGCCTCCTTCAGCGACAGGACGAGGAAGCAGACCAACAGTCCGGGGAAGCCGAGCAGGAAGAAGGCCCAGCGCCACCCCAGAAGCCCCTCGACCTGCCCGCCGAGCGCGAGCGCGAGCCCGCTCCCGACGGCGACGGCCGACGAGTAGATGGCCGTCACGCTGGCCCTCATCCGCACGGGGAAGTAGTCCGAGAGCAGCGAGAGCGCCGCGGGGCCTAACGTCGCCTCGCCGACGCCGACCATCAGGCGGCAGAGGAACATCGTCTCGAAGCTGTGCGTGAAGCCGGTCAGCCCGGAGAAGAGGCTCCAGACGGCCAGCCCCCCGGCGATGAGCTTCTTGCGCGAGCCGCGGTCGGCCAGCCGGCCGAAGGGGATTCCGAGCAGCGTGTAGAAGATGGCGAAGGAGGTCGCGCCGAGCAGGCCGAGTTGCAGGTCTGTGAACTTCAGCTCGGCCTTGATCGGCGTGAACATGAAGTAGATGAGGACGCGGTCGAGGAAGTTGAGGACGTAGACCAGCGTCAGCACGCCGAGCGCGTACCACGAGTGCCCCGGAATCCTCTCCGCGCTTTCGGCCCCCGCCGCCGCCTCAGACATTCGCCCCCGCCTTCGGCGCGAGGACGACGGCCTCGCCCTCTACGACGCGCTCGCCGCGCTGGTTGGTGCAGAACGTCTCAAGCGTGACGACCGGCTTGTCCTCCCGCACGCCCCTGACGACGACGCGCGCGGTGACGGCGTCGCCTAAGAAAACCGGCGCGGTGAACCGGAGCGTCTGCGAGAGGTAGACCGTGCCGCGGCCGGGCAACTTACCCGCCAGCACGGCCGAGATGAGCGACGCGCCGAGCATCCCGTGAGCTATGCGGCGGCCGAAGCGCGTCGCGGCGGCGTACTCTTCGTCGAGGTGGACGGGGTTAAGGTCGCCCGTCACCTCGGCGAACGCGCGCACGTCCGCGTCCGTGACGGTCTTGGTCATCTCGGCCGAGTCGCCGACCTTCAAAGTCATCCGCGTCTCCGCCTCGCCTACTGTTGTGAAAGGAACTTGAGCACCGCCGCGTTGAACTCGGCTGCCTTCTCGACCTGCGGGACGTGGCCGCAGTTGTCGAAGACGACGAGCTGCGCGTGCGGAATCTCCTTCCTGAATCGCTCGCCCTCGCGCGCCAGCGTCGTCAGCCCGTCGTCGCGCCCCCAGACGATGAGCACCGGCTGCCTGATGGCGCCGAGCCTGCCGTCGAGCATGTCCTCGCCCCTGTGTATCGACTCGACGAGGCTCTGGATGGTGTAGCCGTCGCCCGCCGACAGGCGCTGCGCGAGGAGCATGTCTACGGCCGCGTCGGTCTTCAACAGCGGGTTGAAGAAGACGAGCCCCGCGAGCCGCTTCATGTCTTCGCGCGTCGAGGGGTTCAGCCCCGAGAGCGCCGCGAGGTTGAACTCCTTCGGCGGCGCGAACCCGGCGGCGTCCACCAGCACCAGCCGCTCGACCCGCGAAGGGTGCTTGAGCGCGTAGGCGGCGGCGACCCACCCGCCCATCGAGTTGCCGACCAGCGTCGCGCGCTCGACCTTCAAGCCTTCGAGGAACTTGTCGAGGAAGTCCACGTAGGTCGCGACGCGGTAGTTGATGAAAGGCTTGTCGGAGCCGCCGAAGCCGACCTGGTCGGGGACGATGACGCGGTGCTTCTGCGAGAGCGCCGGCGTGTTGAAGGCCCAGTTGGCCGAGTTGCCGCCGAGGCCGTGGAGCAGCACGACGGCGGGACCGCTGCCCACGTCGAGGTAATGAATCTTCTGCCCGAAGACGATCGCCTCCTTCGCCGGCGCCGCGGCCGCGGCCGTCTGCGCCGGGGCGGCCGCCGCGAAGGCGAGCGTGAAAAGCGTTGCCAGAAGCGCGCGGCGTGCCGCGCGGCCTTGTTGTCTCATGTTCATTCCTCCGTAGAAAGGCTGTCTACGCGTAAAGGCTTTGCAGAACGTCGGCGAAGTTGCGCGCCACCACGTCGCGCTTGAGCTTGAGCGTGGGCGTCACCTCTTCGAGCCCCTGCTGAAAGTCGCGCGGGAGGACGGCGAACCTCTTCACCGACTCGCTCGAAGAGACGCGGCGGTTGGCCGACTCGACGATGGAAGAGACGAGCGCCCTCATCTCTTCCGACGCGGCCAGCTCCGCGAAGCCGCCGAAGCGAAGCCCCAGAGAGAGCGCGTGCTCCTCGGCCTCCGAGGGGTTGAGCGTGACGAGCGCGACGAGGTAGCTGCGGCCGTCGCCGTGGACGTAGGCGTGGCTGACGAGGTGGTGCTCCTTGATCATGTTCTCGACGAGCGCGGGCGCGACGTTCTTCCCCGTCGAGAGCACGATCAGCTCCTTCTTGCGACCCGTTATCTTCAGGAAGCCGTCCGCGTCCTGCTCGCCCAAATCGCCGGTCAGCAGCCAGCCGTCGCGCATCACCTCGGCCGTCTTCTCGGGCTCCTTGTAGTAGCCCGAGAACATCATCCCGCTCCGCACCTCTATCTCGCCGTCCGGCGCAGTGCGCACCTCGCAGCCCGGCATCGGCGGCCCCACGGTGCCGAACTTGTAGTTGTCCGGCCGGTTGAAGGCGACGCAGACGTTCTCGGTCAGACCGTAGGCTTGAAGTATCGGCAGCCCGGCGGCGGCGAAGAACTCAGCCACCTCTTCGGGCAGCGGCGCGCCGCCCGAAGTCGCCACGCGGACGCGCCCGCCGAAGTAGTCTTTCACGCGCCGCAGCACCGGCAGCGCGTTCGACTCGTAGTCGGCCAGCAGCTCGCCCGAGACTTCCTCGCCCGACTGGCGCAGGCGCACGACGCGGCGGCCCGTCTCAAGGGCGTCTTGAAAGCGCCGCCGCACGTCTTCCGGCTCGCGCGCGAGGTCTGCGACGACGCGCGCGTGAATCTTCTCGAAGAAGCGCGGGAGCGAGGCGAAGACCGTCGGCCGCACCTCCGTCATGTACTGGCCGAGCTTCAAAAGGTCGTCTACGAAGTAGGCGGCCGCGCCGGCGTAGAGGCGGTTGTAGAGCCCCGAGATGCGCTCGGCGACGTGGCAGAAGGGGAGGTAGGAGAAGGCAACGTCGGTGTCGTAGACGGGCACGGCCCCGCGCAAAGACTCGACGCTGTTAATCACGTAGCGGTGACTCAGGCACGCGCCCTTGGGCAAGCCTGTCGTCCCGGACGTGTAGACCATGACGGCCGTGTCGTCGGCCCCCGCCCCCTCGGCGCGCGCGCGCAGCTCGGCCGCCGTCTCGTCACGCTTCTCTTCCCCCAGCCGCAGGAAGTCCGAGAGGCTCACGACGCCCGCGCGGCCCCGCGCGGCCTCCGGGTCGAGCACGACGAACTGCCTGACCCCGGGCAGCCCGTCGCGAACGCTCAAGACCTTCTCAAGCTGCGCCGCCGTGTCCGCGACGACGAACTCGGCGTCCGAGTGGGCGATGATGTAGCGGCACTGCTCGGCGCTGCTCGTCGGGTAGAGCCCGCACCCGACGCCCCCGGCCGCGATGGCCCCCACGTCGCACACGGGCCACTCCGGCACGTTCCCCATCAGGATGCACACCGCCGCCCCGCGCGTCAGACCCGACGCCAGCAGCGCCGACGCGAACGCGTGCGCGTCCTCGCCGAATTTCCCCCACGAACTCCCGCGCCACTCCCCCCCGCGGCGCACGTAGAACGCGTCGCGCCCTTCGTACTGCGCGACGCGCTCGCGGAACAACGCGTAGATGTTCGGGTACTGCATCAGGGGTTTGAAATTTCAAAGCTCAAATTTCAAATAACTCCTCTTCACCACCTGAAAGCCGCGCAGGCCATGTTGAGGCCGCCGCCCGAGGCGCACATGACGAGCGTGTCGCCTTCCTTCAGCTTCCCCTCGCGCGCTGCGTCGTCGAGCACCATCGGGATGCAGGCCGAGCCCGTGTAACCCCACTTGCCCATCACCGTGTGCGTGCGCTCCCACGGGAGGTTCATCTTCTCCATCACTATCTTGATGGTGCTCAGGTTGACCTGCGTGAAGAGGAAGAGCGCCACGTCGTCCCGCGT
The DNA here is from genome assembly GCA_036399155.1 of Pyrinomonadaceae bacterium. GTDB lineage: Bacteria > Acidobacteriota > Blastocatellia > Pyrinomonadales > Pyrinomonadaceae > QHXN01. Next base: position 6,143 of record DASWNR010000357.1, on the reverse strand, counting down.
GAGCCCGGCCTTCGCCAGCACGTCGCCGACGATTGCGGGCCAGCCCTCCGTGTTGACCTCGGCCGGGTACTTCTTGGCGAAACGTAGCTTGGCCCAGACGCCTTCGCGCAGGACATCCTCGGTGATCGGCGTCCGCGCGCCGCCCGCGTAGATGCCCATGTGGTCGTGGTAGCTCCCCTCGGCGACGAGCTTCGAGGCGAGGAAGCCCGGGCGGTCTTCGTCCGCGCGCAGCACCAGCGCGCCCGCGCCGTCGGCGAAGATGGTCGCGGTCTTCTTGTCCGACCAGTCGAGGAACTTCGACATCGCGTAGGCGCCGACGACGAGCACGTTTCGGTAAGACGAATCGGCGATGACGTACTTCGACGCCGTGTCGAGCGCGGTGACGAAGCCCGCGCACGCGCTGTTGAGGTCGAAGGTGCCGGCGCGCTTCGCCCCGAGCCGGTGCTGCACGACGACCGAAGTGGCCGGCGAGACGTACTCGGGCGTGTCGGTGGCGAGCACGATGAGGTCGAGGTCTTCCGCCGCGACGCCCGCCGCCGCGAGCGCCCGCCGCGACGCCCGCTCGGCCAGGTCGGCCGTGCTCTCGTCCTCCGCGCAGACGTGCCGCTCGCGTATGCCGAGCACGCCCGAGACGAACTCGTCCACGTCCTCGCCGAGCATGCGGCCGAGGTCGGCGTTGGTCAAAACCTTGTCCGGCACGTAAGAGCCGGTTCCGATGATGCGCGCGTAGGTCATGGGAAGAATTTAAAATTTCAAATCTGAAATTTGAAATTGTTCTGTTCGACGAATTCGACGACGGCGCGGTTGAACTCCTCCGCCCGCTCGATGAAGAAGACGTGGCTGCCGCCCCCGACGACGTGCAGCGACGCGCCCGGTATCGCCGCCGCGAGGTTCGCCGAATTCTCGTGCGGGACTATCGCGTCGGCGTCGCCCGTGATGACGAGCGTCGGGGCTTTGATTTCGCCGACGCGCGCGGAGGCGTCGAAGGCGACCGCCGCCTGTAGCTGCCGCAGGTACGCGTGCTCGGGCACGGGGTTCTCGGCGCGCAGGGCGATGACGCGCTCGACCTCCTCGGGGCTCTCGGCGGCGAAGCGCGGCGAGAAGGCGAGCAGCAGATTCTCGCGGACGCGCTCCTCGGTGTTGAGCCCCTTCGTCGAGGCGATGGCCGCCAGCGTCCCGGCCGACGGCGGGACGTGGCGCGCGCCGCCGAAGCTCGTGCAGCAGAGAACCAGACTCCGCGTCCGCTCCGGGTACGCGAGCGCGAACTCCTGCGCGACGAAGCCGCCGAAGCTCGCCCCGAGCACGTGCGCGCTCTCCATTTCCAGCGCGTCGAGCAGCGCCGCCACGTCGTCCGCGAACCCGCGCATCGCGCGCGGCTCGTCGCGCCCCTCGGAGCGCCCGACGCCGCGCGGGTCGAAGACGACCGTGCGGAAGTGTTCGGCGAACGCGTCCGCTTGTCTATACCAAATCCACGCCCCCGTGCCGAAGCCCGGGACGAGCACCAGGGGCTCGCCCCGCCCGCGCTCCTCGTAGTAAAGCCTCAGCCCTTCGACCTCGAACTCGGCCATCCTAGAAGTTTAACTTAAAGGCGAACTGAATCACGCGCGGGCCGGCGCTCGTCTGCGTGATGCGGCCGAAGGTCAGCGGGACGGAGATGTTGCTGTTCGGGTTCGCGAAGTTGGCCCAGTTGAAGAGGTTGAAGAACTCTGTGCGGAACTCGCCGCGCACAGACTCCGTGAAGGGGATGAACTTCACCACCGAGAAGTCGAAGTTCTTCTGCCCCGGCCCCGTCAGGATGTTGCGCCCCGTGTTGCCGAACGGCGCGCTCGGGTCGAAGGAGCCGCCCGCCAGCGTCGAGGGCGCGAAGGCCGCCGTGTTGAAGTACTGCGCCAAACGTTCCTGCGTCCGCCCGTCGCCCTCGAAGCCGCCGGCGAAACCGGGGCGGAAGTTGGCGCGCTGGATGATGTTGTTGTCGGGCGCCTGGAAGACGGAGAACGGGAGCCCGGTCTGCAACGTCAGGATGCCGTTGACGCCCCAGTCGTTCAGAAGCCAGCGCGCGGCCGAAGAGTTCTCGACGAGGCGCGGCAGGTCGTAGACGAAGCTCGTCACGAAGCGGTGCCTGCGGTCGAAGTCCGACCGCCCGCGGTTCGACTTCCAGTCGCGCTGGTCGCCCGGCGTCGAGACCAGCTCGTTGACGGTGCCGCCCGAGTAGTAGTCGATGGACTTGCCGAAGGTGTAGGCCGAGAGGAAATGCAGGCCGTCGCTGAACCGCTTGGTCACGCTCATCTGGAGCGAGTCGTAGTGCGAGTTCGAGTCGGTGCGGACGTGCTGTAGGCCCCCGGTCGCGTTCTTCTGCGCCGAGACGAACGGCGCGAAGGGCGCGGCGAACGTATTCGTCGCAGGGTTGTAGACCGGCTGGTTGGTCGTCAGCAGTTGCAGCAGCTTCGTCCCCTTCGAGCCGACGTAGCCGACTTCGAGCAGGTAGTTGCGCGCGAACTCCCACTGGACGTTCGCGTTGTACTGCTGGATGTAAGGCGTGCGCAAGTTCTCGTCCACGTAGACGCCGCTGACGAGAATCCCGAGCGGCGCGAGCGGGCCCGGCACCGTCGCGTCGACGGGGAAAGCGCCGGGCTGCGGGACGGCCGCGAACGGGTTGCTGAGCGGGCGGAAGACGCCGACGCCGACCGCCAGGTACGGGAAGTTGAAGAGCTGCGTGTTGGCGAAGCGCGTCGAGATGCGGTCGTAGTAGATGCCGTACCCGCCGCGCGCGACGAGCGTGCCCGAGTCGTTCAGGCGGTACGCAAACCCCACGCGCGGCGCGAAGTTGTTCTTGTCCTGCGGGACGAGCGTGTCCTCCACGAGCGGCACGCCGGGCAGCGGGTTGGCGGCGTTGCCCGCCTGCACGATGCCGTTCGGCGGCCCCGCCGGCGAGGCGATGGTGCCCGCGCGGAACTGCCCCGGCACGAAGTTGACGAGCCGGCCGTACTTCTCCTTCGGCAGCCCGAAGAAGTCGTAGCGCAGCCCGAGGTTGAGCGTCAGCCGCTCGGTCAGCTTCAGGTCGTCCTGCACGAAGCCCGCGAGGTCGTTGACGCGGAAGGCGCGGTCGTAGACGCCCGAGCCGATGACCGAGACCGACTGGCCGAGCAGGAAGTTGGCGAACGTCGGGAAGATGAGCTGCCCGCGCGAGAAGGCGTTGAAGTAGAAGTTGACCTGCGAGCGCCGGTACTCGCCGCCGACCTTCAGCCGGTGGCGGCCCGACACGACGGAGAGCGTGTCCTGGAAGCCGAACGTGTTGATGCGCGAAGACTGGTCGGCCAGGGGCGACGAGCCGAGCGTGAACAGCCCCGTCACCGTCAGCGTCGGCATCCCCGGAAAGAGGTTGCCGAGCGGGTTGGTGATGCCGAGCTGCTGCGCCGTGAAAGGCTCCTCGGGCACGGAGGTCACGCGCAGGCGGCTGAAGCCGAAGCGCGCCTGGTTGATGACGTTCGGGCCGAAGACGTATGTGTCCGTCAGGGACGAGAGCGTCTGGATGATGTCGAGGTCGCCTCCCGTGCCCGGGAGCTGCTGCGGGCCGTTGCCGAGGCCGGCGAAATTGTAGTTGGCCTGCCGCGTCGGGTTGCTGGCGAAAAAGTTCTTGGCCGTGAAGGTGTGTTTGTCGCTGACCGCCCAGTCAAAGTTGCCGTTGAACTGATGCTCGCGGAAGGTCGAGATGGCCGACTGCGGCGAGAGCCCCGACGCGGTCGTCGCCGAGGGGATGGCGAACCCGCCGCCGGGAAGCCGCGCGTTCAGGATGTTGACCGCGATGGGGCTGACGGCCGCCTGCGGGAGCCCGAACGCGGCCGCGAGCCCGGCCGCCGTGCGGTTGTTGTCGGTCAACTGGACGGGGATGACCGGGAACGTCAGGCTGTTGTTGAGCGACGCGCCGTTGCGCTCGCGCGTGCCCTGGTACGACGTGAAGAAGAAGACCTTGTCCCGGACGGCGGGGCCGCCGAGGGTGCCGCCGAACTGCTTGCGCGTCAGGACGGGGCGCGGCCGGCCGGCCGAGTTGAGGAAGAAGTCGTTGGCGTTGAGCGAGTCGTCGCGCAGGAAGGCGTAGATGTTCCCGTGAAACTCGCGCGAGCCCGACTTGGTCACGGCCTCGACGTTGCCGCCGGCGTTGCGCCCCTGCGACGCGTCGTAGAGCGAGGTCTGGACGACGAACTCCTGTAGCGAGTCGGTCGCCGGGACGGCGATGTTCGGCGTCGAGTTTGTCCCCACGGAGTTGGCGTCGATGCCGTTGATGCGGACGCTGTTCGAGGTCGTCCGCTGGCCGTTGACCGAGATGATGGCGTCGCCGCGCCCCAGCTCCGTGTTGTTCGAGACGCTGGCCGACGCGCCCGGCGAGAGCGTCAGGAGCTGCTGGAAGTTGCGCGTCGGGAGCGGGAGCTGCGTGATGGCGCGCTCCTCGATGACGCGGCCGACCTGCGAGCTCTCCTGCTGGACGAGCGTGCCCTCGGCCGTCACCGTCACGGTCTCCTCGACCGTCGAGGGTTCGAGCCTGAGGTTGACGGTCGCCGTCTGCGTGACGTTGACCTCGACCTCCTCGACGACGACGCGCTTGAACCCCTGCGCCGAGACCTCGACCCTGTACCTGCCGGGCTGGAGCAGCGGGACGGCGAAGGAGCCCTCCTCGCCCGTGGTGACATGGCGCTGCGCGGAGGTCGCGAGGTTGGTGACCGCGACGGACGCGCCGGGGACGACCGCGCCCGCGGCGTCCTCGACCCGGCCTGTGAGCTGACCCGCAGCCCCCTGCCCGAGGGCGGCGCCGGCCGGCGCCAGCACGACGAGCGTCAGAAGGAGTAGCCGCTTCAGGGAAAACATCTCTTTGAGACCTCCTGCGAGTGCTTCGGATTCGTTTAAGGTTCCGGGCGCGCGGCCCACATTAAAAACGAACGTACGTTTTTGTTTATCGAGACCGGCGCGGCCGGCGCGGAGGGCCGGCCGTTCGCGGGTCACTTGTCCTTTGATTTAGTCGGCGGCGGCGCGGCCGCCATCTCGCGCAGCTTCTCGGGGCGCAGCACGCCCCGGCAGAAGATTTCGGTCAGGTGCTCGACCACGCGCTCGTCCGAGAGCCCGAGGTGCCGCCGGCCGCCGAAGAGTTTCTCGACCAGGAAGTAGTTGAAGAACTGCATGTAGGCCGCCGTGAAGCCGACCGCCGGGTCGACGCCGTCGTAGAGCGCGCCCTCCTCCTTCAGCCTCCGGAAGTAGGGCGCGAAGCGCCGTCGCAGCGTGCCCGACAGCCCCTCGAACATCTTGCGGAAGTGCCGGTTCTCGAACTCCAGCACGTCGATGTACATCAGCAGCCAGAAGTCCGAGTGCGCGCTGACGAGTTCCCTGACCATCCGCCCGAAGCGTTTGAGGCTCTCGGGGTGGAAGGGCTCCTCGACCTCGTCGAAGATGGCGCGCAGGCGCGCGTCGATCACCTTCTGGTAGCGCCCGATGATCGATTCGAGGATGTCTTCCTTGGTCGGGTAGTAGTTGTAAAGGTTGCCGAGCGAGGTCTCGGCGCCCTGCGCGATGTCGCGCATCGAGGTGGCGTGAAAGCCGCGCTTGATGAAAAGCTCGCGCGCCGCCTCCTCGATGCGGCCGCGCCGCGCCTCCAAAGCCTCCTGACTCAGTTTCGGCATCCGCCCCCTCAAAAAACGAACGTCCGTTATTTTATTCGGGCCGCGGATTATGTCAACCCTTTTGTTCGGGGCGCCGACGGAACGGGCGCGGCGGCGGGCGGGTCGGAGTCACGACACGCGCCGACCACGTGACCCCGACCCGCTCGCTACCGCTCGCGGTTCCGTTTTGGTATTCTTCCGCCAAAGTGAACCCGCAGACTACCGTGATGAAGTTCGGCGGCACGTCCGTCGAGGACGCGCGCGCCTTCGAGCGCGTGGCGGACATCGTCCGCGCCGAGCGCGCGAAGAACCCCGTGGTGGTCGTCGTCTCGGCGATGAGCCGCTTCACGGACGCGCTGCTCGCGGCCTTCGAGCGCGCCGCCGCGGGCGAGGGCGGGCGCGCCGCCCGCGCGCTCGAAGAGCACTTCGCGCGCCACACCGAGGTGGTGCGCGCGCTGCTCCCGGAGACCAGGAGCCCGGCGGAGGTGACGGCCGCCG
>DASWNR010000356.1:0-2866 GCA_036399155.1 Pyrinomonadaceae bacterium | reverse complement strand
CTCTCGCACTCCGCGCGACGCGCTTCGGCCACCGCCTCGCGCGCGGACGCGACGAGGGCGCGCGGCACGAGCCAGAGCATCGAGGGGCGCGCGCCCGCGCGCCCGGCCGTGTCGAGGATGAGAGCCTCGCCTTCCGAGCCCCACGCACGCACGCGCCACGAGCGCGCGCCGGACTCGCCACGGCAGGAGAGCACGAGCGCGCCGCCCGCGACGCGCAGCCCCCACTCGCCGCGCCGCAACTCCACGCAGGCTCGGTCGCGCCCCTCGCGCAGGAACCACGCGGCGCGCGCGTCGAGCAGCGCGGAGAGCAGGCGACACGCCTCCTCCGCACCGTCAGAATCTCTGAGGTGTCGCACTGACTCCGTGTGAAAGTTTGTGAAGCGTGGCGGCGCGTTCGACAGGTTCGCGGGTGTCGGCGCGCGTATGCTAACATCGAAACACTTTTCAACGGGACGAAATTTTCGCGAATGTTCTCGGCGGGGTCGGCGCACGCTAACGCCGCGCGCGCCCCGCGCGTCTTTAACCCGAGACGTATGAAGAAGGTGCTCAAGTGGTCGGCCGTCGCGTTCGCGCTCCTCTTCCTCGGGGCGCAGGCCGTCAGACCCGACCGGACGAACCCGCCCTTCGACACGTCGAAGACCATGCGCGCCAACACGCGGATGACGCCCGAGGTGGCCGCCATCTTCGAGCGCGCGTGCGACGACTGCCACTCGTCGGAGACGGACTGGCCCTGGTACAGCAACGTCTCGCCGGCCTCGTGGTTTCTGAAGTGGCACGTGGACGAGGGTCGGAGGGAGCTTTCGTTCTCGGAGTGGGCGACCTACCCGAAGCGGAAGCGCGAGCGCAAGCTCCACGAAATTTGCCAGCAGGTCGAGGCGGGCCAGATGCCGCTCAAGTCCTACCTGCCGCTGCACCCCGAGGCGCGTCTCTCGGACGGGGACAGACGCGTCATCTGCGAATGGACGCAGGCCGAGGAGGAGCGCCAGCCCGAAGACCCGGGCTCGGGTGGCGGCCCGTAAAGTTGAAGGCGGCCGGCCCGCCGGCCGCGCGCGATTTCGCGGCCAACCCGCGCGCGGCGGGCGCGCATCCGACACACGCGAACGCTCCCCCGAAGACGACACGACCCCCGTACGTTTTTTTATGAACCGCCGCGCGCGCTGCGCGTGTGGGAAGATTGTGGATGAGAGGTTTATGAGAAGGACTTTTTACGCTTCGACGCTCGCACTCTTAATCGCGGCCGCCGGGCTCGCGCAGACGGCCGCCGCGCAGAGACCGCGCACGGCCCGCACGGCCCCGGCCGCCGCGCGCACGCCGGCCGCGCAGACGCCGAGCACGACGGCGCCGCTGCCGCTGCCCGCCTCGGACATGATATTCACGGTGGACGTGCGCAGGCTTTTGACCGAAGTCGTGCCGCGCGCGCTCGCGTCGGACACCGCCCGGCTCGCGCAGGTCAACGCGGACGTGGACGAGTTCAAGACTCGCACGGGCATCGACGCGCGCCTCTTCGACACGGTCGCGGTCGGCTCGCGGTTCGTGCCGCTGCCGTCGGGCGCGGTCAAGGTCGATAACATGACGGCGGTCGCGCGCGGGACGTTCCGCGCGGACGCGCTCGTCGCCGCCGCGCGCGCCGCCGCGAAGGGCGGGCTCGCCGAGCAGACGCACGCGGGCAAGACCGTCTACGTCGCCGCCGTCAACGACCAGCTCAGACTCTTCGGCCTGGCGCGCATGCACGTGCGCGAGCTGGCCTTCGCCGTGCTCGACCCGAACACGCTCGCGCTGGGCGAGCCGGCGGACGTGCGCGCGGCCATCGACGCGCAGGCCGGCCGCGGCCGCGCCGACATGAACATCCTCAACTTCCCGCGCGCGGCGGGCGACTTCGTCGCCTTCGCCGGTAACGTGCGGCCGGGCGTGCTCGCGGGGGTGCGCACAGACCTGCCGAACGTAGACCGCGCCATCGACGCGATACGCGGCTTCTACGGGACGGTCGGCTCGTCGCCGACAGGGATACAGCTCACGACGACGCTGCGCGCGGGCGCGGCCGCCGACGCCAAACAGCTCTTCGACACGGTGCAGGCGCTCAGGCAGATAGCGCCCGGGCTCATCTCGATGGCGGGCGAGAAGGGTCGCTTCGCGCGCGCGCTCATGGACAGCCTGAAGGTCACGACCAAGGGCAACGAAGTCCAGCTCCGCCTCGAAGTCCCGCAGTCCGACATCTCGACGCTGCTGCGCGCCCTTTAAAAAAGGGACGAGGGTCAAGGGGAAGGGGTAAGGGAGGAAAGGCGCGACGGCCTTCTTCCCTTACCCCTTCCCCTTGACCCTCGTCCCCGTGGCGTTGCGCTACTGGCCGCCGATGGGCGGGATGTTGATGGGGGCGCTGCGCGGGAGCGCGGCGGGCTCGGACTCCTCGACCTGCGCGAGCCTGTCGCGGAAGATTTCGATCTGCCCGCCCTCGTCGAGCCGGCGGCGCGCCTCGACGAGGTAGTCGTCGAAGACCTGGCTGCGCCGCTCGGAGAGCGCCGTCTCGGTGAGCGTCGGGCGCTGCTTGTCGAACTCCGCGGGGTCGGCGTCCTTGCGCGCCCTGACGCCGACGACCACCCACCGATCGCCGACCTTGACCGGCGCCTTCGTCACCTCGCCGGCCTTGAGCGCGAAGACCGCGGCGTCGAGCGCCGGGTCGGCGCCCGCCGTCCCCATCGGGCGGCCGAGCTTGAAAGCCTCCTCGTCTTCGGCCTTGAGCCCCGCCCTCTCGGCCGCGGCCTTCAGGGCGTCCGCGCCGCCCGCGCCCGAGGCCAGCTCGCGCGCGGCCGCTTCGAGCCGCTCCGTGGCGCGCGAGCGCTTGAGGTCTTCGGCGACCTTGTCCCTGACC
>DASWNR010000355.1:0-10401 GCA_036399155.1 Pyrinomonadaceae bacterium | reverse complement strand
CGACGGCACATCGCCGTAGAGGCAGAGCGTCCCGTCGAGAAGGTTATCGTGGAGCGTGGCCTTCATCCGGCCGTTGGTGACGATAACGGCCGTGCCCTCCCTGACGAAGGAGGTCGAAGCCTGCGCCGGGGTTATCTCAATGCTCCTCAGCTCGGCCAGGTGCCCTTTCAGGCCGGTGGCGGCGTTGCTGGCGCCCCTCAGATTGCCCGCCTGAATGGCCGCCGCCACCGACTTGAACATCTCTATCGCCTTCGGGACGAAGGGCTGGGCCGTCTCACTGACTCTCGTCGCCAGCACGGCCCTCCGCGCCGTCGGCATGTCGTTAATTTCCCGCGCCAACGCGTCGGCCCTCTGGTTGAATTCGCCCGGCGCAACGTCCGCGTAGAGCGTCGCAAGCGGCGGGTGAACTTCGATGAAGGGCTCGAAGGTGAGCAGCCTCCGGCGGAGGAGGAAGTGGCCGACGTGGCAGTTGACCACCCTGACGTGGTTGCACCCATCGAAGCGGAGAACGGCCACGACGGGCTGCACCTTCCCCTGCCAGTGCGAGAGCGCTTCGTCGTCGGAAAAGCCCCTCGTCTGCGAGAGGAAGCAGGACTCTAGCACCACGCTGCGGCAACCGAAGTCGAGATGGCCGGACTGGATGCTGGCCTCCACGTCTCGCAGGATGAAGGAGGTGATCGCCACGGTCGTAAACAGGAACTGCCTGTCGGGCGGGCTCTGCCAGACGATTTGCGTCCCCGCGCCGCAGCCCTCGATCTTGAGGCGTACGCCGCGGCGCTCCGCGTCGATGAACTGCGTGCCGTTGAACTCGACGCCGTTCCTGATCTCCCGCAGGAGGAAGTGTTCGACGGTGTGGCGCCCGGCCAACATGCAGATGCAGATGTCGTATCGCTTGCTGCCGAGCAGGTCCTTGAGCGCGGATTCAAGCGTCGGGTAGTCGCCGCCCTCGCCGACGGTGACGGAGCACGCGCCCCTGTCGTCCTTCCGCTTGCACAGCTCGTCCAGCGCCTCCTGCACCGTCTTCACTTCGCCCAGGTCGTCGCACTCGCCGGGCTGGTAGGAGACGCCCGAGGCGCGCCTGAGCGAGGCGGTGAAGGTGATGGGGATGTGGACGGTGGGCTGGCCCGCGACGTCGAGCAGCGTGGCCGTCAGCGTCTGCGTGTCGTGCTGAGTCAGTGAGCTGACGTTCCAGCGACAGTCGGCGAGCCCGTTGATGTCGGTCGTGACTTCGAGCAGTTTGAGGTTGCCGCCCTGCGGGGCCGCCTGCCCGCGCGTGCCGGGCATGATGGTCCCGGTCGAGGTCTGGAAGCGCACGCGCGCGCGCCTCACCGGGAAGCGCCCGTTAGAGACGCCGACCGCGAGCGGCGCCGGCAAAAGCCTTTCGCCCGGGGCCGGGCCGCCGGGCAGCGCGATGACGGGCATGACCTCCTGCCCGTCGCCGCCCGCGTAGAAGAGCTGCGTCAGCTCGGTGACCGGCGGGAAGAGCGAGCGGCAGTCGCGGATGAGCGTGAATCCGGCCTGCGTCAGCTGCAGGACCGCGATCTTGCAGTAGTGATGCCTGATGCCGCGCGGCGGCAGCGAGAGCGCGACCCCGCCTTCGTTGCGCGGCCACTCGATGTTGCCCGACTGCGCGTCGGCCGAGGCCGTGCGCGCGGGGATGAGCCAGTAATCGCCGACGCGGAAGTTGCTGCCCGAGAAGCTCACCTGCACGCCGTGTTCGAGGTCGAGCGTCGTCGAGGCCGTTCTGAGCGCGCCGTCGGGCGCGACCGCCCCGGTGTGGTCCCAGCGCCTCAGCTTCGGGTGTGCCTGCGGGGCGACGCCGTTCGAGTTGCTCGCCAGCGGCGTCGGCGCCGTCTTGAGGATGATGACGCGGCGCGCGGGGTCTATGTCTTCGATCTGCCTTAACTCGCCCGGCAGCCCGCGGAACTCGCGCACGTCGTCGCTGATCTCGACCCACTGGTCGCGGTCGAAGCCGAGCACGGCGTCGGGGCCGAGGTCGCGGACGGTCACCTCCCTGGCGTTGATTCTCTCGACGGTGGTGACGACCGCGCCGTTGTCGCGCGACCACTTGAAGGTCGCCGTCCCGAGCGCGCCGCCCGTGTGCACCTCGACCCGGTAGAGCTGGTTCTCAAGTCCCTGATAGCCCGCGCCGGGCGGGACGATACAGAGGTTGTCGCCGCCAGGCGGCGGCGCGGCCTGAAGCGCTTTCATCATACCGCCCGAGGGCGCGGTCTGCGCGTTGTACTCCTCCGAGGCGGCGAGGCAGGTGGGGGCCTGGTTGGAGGGGATGCGCGCGAGCTTGACCTGCCAGACGGTCTTGACGCGCGTGGTCGTGTCGGGGCCGCCGAGCGCGACCTCGCGTATCTGCGGGTCGTCGAGAGCGGTCAAGTGTCGCTGCCACACGTCGAGGTAGGCGATGAAGAAGCCCAACCCCAGCGCGTTCAGCGTCGCGTCGGGGTTGCCCGCGAGCGGCAGGTCCGGCTGGGTGAAGAAGGTCCTCGGCGCTTCGTTCTCGCAGAGGATGCCGTCAACGTAGTAGCGGCCGGCCGACAGGGTTAAGTCTCGCGTCGTGAGCGGACTCGCGCCCGGCGTGATGCCGAAGGCCGCGTTGTGCATCGGGCCGCCGCAGCCGCCCACGAGGTCGTGCATCCGCGTCTCGACCTGATAGGACGTGATGTCGGCCTGCTCGTTCGCGTCGGCGTCGAGCTGGACACGCCCCTGCTGCATGAGGACGTTGCGGTAATGTTTCTTCGGGTCGAAAATCCGGCGGCTGAAATCGCCTTTCATAGCGGCTCTCCTCTGTGGGTTGTCGAGCGCCGGCGCGCGCCGGTCGGGGGGCGCGCCGGGGGTTGCGGGGCTGACGGCCCACCCTAGCTGGCGTAAAAGATTCCCGCCTCCAGCCCGAAGCGCAGGTACTCTTCGAGGCGCGCGCGCAGGTGAGCCTCTCGCTGAGGCTGGTGGAGGCCGTGGAAGGCCCCCATTTCTGACTCATCGTCGGCGCCGCGGCGAATCTCCGCGCCGCAGAGCGCGCTCAGTTGGCAGTAGGCGGGCTCGCCGTAGCGCGTCGAGACGAAGAGCAGTTTCGGGCGCGGCGACGCGGGGTCGGCGGTCTCCGGCAGCGAGCGGTAGCGGCGCGGAACGCTCGCGCTCACCGGCAGACAGGAGAAGCGCACGCAGCCCTCCTGCCGCCTGACGACCTGCACGGCCTTCGACCCCGGCGGCGCGTCGGCGGGCAGCGCCGCGTGAAAGATCGTGTTCGACGCCAGCTCGATCGCCGAAGCGTGGACCCGGCCGATGATGGTGCTGTTCTCGACGCGGAGCGTGCCGCCCGGCTCCGCGCCGGAGAGTCCGGCGAAGGCGACGCCGCGGGGTGAAGTCGCGTCCACGATGCTGTCGGTAATCAGCACCCGCGCGTCGGGCGCCGAGCGCAGCCCGCCGACGATGCAGCGGTCTATCTCGACGACGGCCTGCGGCGACTCGATGATGAGCGAGGGCGCATTCGGCTGTGCGGGCGAGCCGTCCGTCTGGAGGCTGACGCCGGGAACGAGCGTGCAGTGGCGCAGCCGGAGACGGCCCACGTCGGCCGCGATGCGGAGGACGCCCGTGATGACCAGCCCGTCGAGCGTGAGTTCGTCCGACTCGCCGCCCTTCACGGTCAGCTGGTTGCGGAACGCGACCGTGGGGCGGCGCTTTTCGGCGGCGCGAATCTCGACCCGGCGGCCCGTCACGTTGACCACCATGATGTTCTCCGGATAGCGGCCGCTGTCCTGTATCTCGACGACTCCCTTCGCGGGGCCGGGCGGCGTGGCGACCAGCGCGTCGCGCGCGGAGGCGAGGGTGGCGTGCGCGCCCTGCTCGCCGGGGACGTTGGCGACGGTGAAGATTCGTTCCGCCCCGCGCCTCGCTCCCGCGCGCGCGTACTCGCCGCCGCCCATGTCGTCGCTGAAGCCGTAGTGGAAGTTGACGAGCACGTTCGTCTGAGACGAGGGGAAGGCGACGCGGCCAAGCACCGGGTCGATCGAGACGTGGGTCGTCGGCGTGTGCGCCCAGACGATTTGGCCGCTGCCGTCCCTCACGTCGCTCAGGTCGCAGACCTCTACCTCCGAGACGGGCACAGGCTGCGCCATCGTGCCGCCCTGCCCGTCCGGCTGCTCGGTCATGACGAGGAGGCTGCGGCCGTTGCCGTAGAGCTCCATGAGATTGCGCCGCAGGACGCGGCGCGTGATGCGCAAGGGGGTGTTGACGGGCTCGGCCAGATGCGTGACCTCGGTCTCGGTGACCGGGCGAATGAAGAGCGGCGTGTTACTGCCGAGCGGGTTAAAAAGGTAGCGCGTTGTGTCGGCCGCGTTGACGGGGACGGCGTGCGCGCACTTGAGCGAGTAAGCGTGCAGGCGCCAGAGGAAGATGCCGATGTTCGGGATGTTATAGCGGCCGCGCGCGGTCGCGACGCGCCGCACGTCAACGGTGTGCGCGAGGTCGGCCACGCCCTTCGTCTTGAGGAAGATGCTGCCCAAGGTCTCCTTGACGCCGGGCAGGCGGTAGCCGTCGCCGCGCGGCGGGGCGGTCGGAAGCGGCGGGTCGGGCTCGGCCGAAGTGTGCTCGAAGGGCGTACCGAGCCACTCCAGGCGATTGGCGTCGCGCACGTGCGCGAAGCTCAAATTGAGTGGGCGCAGGTGGTTCATATACTGCGTCCACGCGAGCAGTTGGAAGAACTCGACGGCGCGCGCGGGCCAGCCCGTCACGTCGCGCGCGAGCTGTTCGAGCATCGCCGCCGTCCCCTTGCGGCGGCGGTAGCCGATGGTGTTGGCGACCTCCGCGCGCGGCGTGAGCGTCAAGCCTTGCGCTGCGTCGCCCGGGAGCCCCGCCAGGCCGATGAGGTCGCCGATGTAGGGCAACGCCCACGGCGCGCACGTCTCGACGAACTGGTCGTCGTAGAGCTGCGCCAGATTCTCTTCGAGGACGACGACCTGATCGGTGATGACCGAGAGCAGCTCCTTCAAAGGAACGGAGAGGTACTCGCCGCGCTCGTCCTGCACGGCGAGCGACCCCTCGCCCGGGGCCGGCGGCGGGACGCGTGTCCCCTGCCTCATATCGCGGATGCGGTACACGGCCGGGAGGAGCTTGTAGAGTTCTTCGATGTCGAAGGACATCAGTAGACCTCCAATCCGACGAGCTGCGTCTCGTCGAGCGTGAGCAGTTCGGCGGGCGCGGCGTCGGCCCCCGCGCCGGGGCTCGGCACGTGCGCGCCGAGCACGTCGGAGAGGCCCGCGGGGCCGTCGGTGCGATAGAGCTGTGTCAGGTTGACGAACTCAACGCCGGGGACGGTGTGGATGACGGCGACGATTTCGCTGCGCGCGACGGGCTGCCCGAAGCCGCGCGCCGCGAACGAGAAGCGCCCTCGGAGCGCCGCCTCGACCGCGGCGAGGACGGCCCCGGGCTCGTACTCCTCTTTGGCCTTGACCGAGGCGGCGAGCGTGAACATGCGCTGCTGGTAAGACTTGACGGTGAGCGGCACGCTTGCGTCGCCGGCCTTGATGATCGCCGAGAGCAGCCGCGTGTGAAGCGGGCCGCCCGCGGCAATCTCCGCGCCGTCGCTCCCGGCGACCGTGACGAGCAGGCCGCGCGTACGCCCGCTCCAGACCCACGTGGCGAGCGCCTTCGCGACGCCCGCGTACGAGCGCGCGAAGTCTTCGTAGTCGCGCAGCGAGACGATGCGATCAAGGGTGAGGACGGTGAGCGGCGCGTTCTGTCCCGCGTCGGCCGTGGCCTGTGGGTCGGCCGCGCCCGAAGCCGCGAGCGGGTTCACCACGCCGCTCACGCCGAGCGGCCGCGTCATCAACAAAGACAACTGCCGGGCCTTCACCTGCCCTTCGAGCCCGATGCCTTTCCGGTACTCGGCCTCGACGTTCTCGGAGCCGGTCGGCAGGCGTGCGCCCGAAACGCCGTCGCCGAACTTGACGGTCGCCACGCCGCCGTCCGCGAGCTGCGTGATGTAGACGCGATCCTTCGGCCCCATGCCGTATAGCGTCTCGGCCTCCTGCCAGGGCAGGCCGTTGACGCGCACTTCGAGCGTTGAGGCGACGCCGCTCGGCGTGTCTGCGCCGGTGTAGGTGAGCGGCGCCTGCCGCAGCGTGAACTCCTGAAAGGGGCGGCTCGCGTCGCCACTCCCCAAGACCTCGCTCGTCGTCTCGCCGTGCGTCGCCGCCGCGACGTTGGCGAAGACGGTGACGGACGCGCGGTCGAACACGTTCCGCAAATCCTCCTCGAAGACGAGAACCGTGTGTCTGGCGTCGGCCTCCTCGGTCGAGTGGAGCGTGACCAGTTCGCTGACCGGCTCGTCCGTCTTCGCCGAAGGCATAAGCAGCACGGCGTCGGCCGGCGGCGCGGCCGCTGCCGAGAGTGAGACGAACGTCTCCGCAGCCGCGACGATCTGAAACTCGACGCCCCTTCGGTCCTCAAAGCTCCAACTCCAATTGGTCGCGTCCAACTGCGCGGCCGGGGCGTTGACGAAGAAGTCTTCTGAAAGGTCAGGCGGTGTGGCCCCACCGAGCGCGATAACCGGGTTCCCCGTCACGCGCGCGCGCGGGCGGCGGCCCGTGACGATCAGCTTGCGCCCGCGCTCCAGACCTTCGACCGCGGACGCGAGCACGAGCCGGCGGCCCGTGACGGGCGACTCGATGGCCGTCTCGGCCAACTCAAGCTCTTCGCTCTCGGCGAAGACGCCGGTTGAACGGAGGTGCTGGTCGAAGGTCGTCAGGTCGGGGCCGCCCAGCGTGATGCGTGTGACCTTGCCCGTCAGCGTGTAGTCGGCGCGCCCGGCCTCGACCGCGTCCGCGATCGAATAGAGGCGCCGCGCCCCGCCCGGCAGCGTGAGGACGAGCCAGCCGCCCTTCGTTATCTTCTGGTAGACCACGTCGAGGTCAACGAGGTCCGTGTTGTTGCCCGCGCCGTCTTTGAGGACGACGTTGAAATTCTTCCAATTGGACTTGTCGGAGTTCGCGAGGGTGCTGTTCTGAATCTCCGTCGGCATGGCGCGGAAGTCGGGCGCGTTGTAGCCGAAGACGTTGGCCCGCTGGCGGAGCGCGAAGACCTTGAGCCCGGCGACGGCCACGCCGCCGGCGCCCATCACGTCGTTCAGCCCCGCGTCCCACTCGACGAGCGTGCGGCCCTGCTCGCGCTCGACCTCGACCGCGAGCAGTCTTCGGAACTCCCACTGGCCCATGTTCGAGCCGTCCTCGCGGTCGGGGCCGACGAGGAGCAGCGGGTCACCCGCCTTCAGATTCGTGGCGACGCCCTTGATGTAGGCGCGCGTCGCGCCCTGGCGCAGCTGCTGCGGCGCGACGGCGCGCGCGAGGAGGAGGTTCCAGGCGGCGCGCGCCTCAAGCTCTTCGACGGTCTCGAAGGTCTGCGGCTTCTCGCCGGGGCCGGGGATGCTCTGCGCCCTCGTCCCCGCGGGGATGGTCGCCGCCCCCGGCGCGCCGGGCGCCGAGTCGAGCGTAAAGGCGAGGCTCGTCGCGGCCGCGACGCCGGGCCGCAGCTCGTTGCCGAGCGCGCGCATGAGCTCCGCCACCGAGCGCCGCTCGGTCGCCGTGCGCAGGAACGACTCGTTGGCGACGCGCTCCTGATAGAAGGTGAGCACGTCGGCCACGGTCGCCCACGCGTCGAGAAGCGCGACGGAGAAGTCGGCCGGGTCGCGCGTGTTGAGGTTCCTGAGCGATGGCCGCCGGGCGTCCGAGAGCGCGGCGAGCATGCTTTCGAGAAAGCGCGCGTGCGTGCCGACGCGGTAGGCGATGGCCGAGAGGCCGGGGCGATTGTTGATGGCGACCGGCGTCACGGCGCCCGTGCCTTCGCAGCAGCCGCAGCCGTCCAGCTCGTCGAGCGTCTCGTCGGTGGTGATGTTCATCGCCCGCCCTCCAGCTCGAACCGCAGCGCCCCGCGCTCGGGGAAGTTCGGGTCGTGGTCGAGACGTGCTATCTCAAGCCGCCCGATGTCGAGCAGCCCGGCCGCGATGTGAGCCCCGGTGTCCGAGCCCTGCCGCTGGAACTTCAAGACCCTGACGAAGCGCACGCCCTCGACCTGCTGCGCGGCGGCGACGAGCGGGCTCAGGTGGACGGGCTGGCCGAAGGTGAAGTTGTCCGGGTGGAAGAGGCCGCGCCGGCCGTCGGGCCGCACGCCGCTGCCGAAGACTTCGAGGAGCGCGCGCTCGACGTTGCTGCGGAAGTAGTCGGGCTCGACGCAGACGTGGAGCTTCAGCTCAAGCGACACGAAGCGGGGCGCGTCGACCTCGATGTCGTGTCCGGCCATGCGGTAGCGTTCGAGGTGGCGCAGCATCTCGAGCTCGAACTCCTCGGTCACGGGCCGCCCGCCCGCGCGGTCGACCGTGAGGAAGACAGTGCGCCAGCTCCCCGTCCAGCGCATCGTCGCCGCCGCGCGCTGCACCTCGGGGTGGCGCTCGGCCACGGCGGCGTAGTCCCTGGGCGTGACGGCGCGCTCCTGCGTGCGGAAGGCGAAGGGCGAGCTGCGCCGCACGTGCTCGATCGACTCGGGCTCCGTCCCGCCCTGCGCGGGGAGCGGGTTAGTGACGCCGATGACGCCCGCGGTCGTGGTGACGGCGTGCGCCAGCGCGTCGGCGCCGACGTTGCCCGCCGCGCCGTTGCCGATGCGGTAGGTGGCCTTAAAGATGTCGCCCGGCGCGGGGCGCAGGCCGTACTCGTCGTCGCCGAAGCGTAGCGTCGCGAAGCCGTCTTCTTCGACCTCGGCCACGAAGTCGGGCGCGAAGCCATCGCTCGAGAGCAGGTCGAAACGCGGCTCCCACCCTTCGCCGGCGCGGTCGAGCTCGACCTCGGGCAGCACCTGCCGCATCTCCCAACGGAAGGCGGCCGCGGCGCTCGCCGCCGGGTCGAACGGCAGCCGCTTGGTCGCGCCCTCGCCCGTCTCGGCCACGACGACGCCGGCCGCCATCGTCAGAGGGCTGCGGCTCAGGCGCGGGCGGTAGCGCGCGGGCGAGGCCGTTTGTGGGCGCTGGCCGCCGCAGCGGTCACAGGGGGCGCCGGCGACCGGGGTCAGGCGCAGGTCGGCCCCGGGCACGGCAGGCAGCTCCTCTTCGATGGTCCGGCCGTGGTCGGCGAGCACGATGTTGCCGAGGGCGACGCTGACGCGCGCGAGCTGCGCTTCGTCTCGCTCGCGAATCGAAGAGATGCAGAGCGGGAATGGCAGCGCGTCCTCGGCCGACCATTCGATCTCGGTGACGGGGCGCGGGCTGTCGGGGTCTGCGGCGTCCGTGAAGAGCGGGTCTACGGCGAAGCGCACGGCCGTCAGGCGGACGGCGTGCCGGTGGCGCAGGTCTGCGTCCTCCTCCTCGCCGGTCTTCGGCCCCACCAACTCTTTTAAGACGAGCACGTCGCCCTTCTTCAGATGGTTGAGCTTGCGGTCGAGCGTGGCGCGTGTCGCGCCGCGCGGCAGGCAGCACTCGTCCTCGCCCCACGCGTAGAAGTCGAGCTCGTTGAGCGACTCGAAGAGCGTCGCCTCGTGCATCGTCTCGAAGATGAGGGGGCGGGAGACGAGCGCCTGCTCATAGGCGGCTTCGTCGAGCGCGGCGTCGTCGAGGCGCGGCACGCGTGTCAGCAGGCGCGTCCCGGCGTCAAGCTTCACGCCCTCGGAGGCGACCCGCACCTGCGCCCAGACGCGCGCGTTCGAGCCGTCGTGCATGCGGTAATCAACGAGCCGCGCGTGCCGCCGGACCGAGGCGCGCAGCCGCGCCGTACCCAGATAGCTCTCGGTCGCCACCGCGTCCTGACGGTAGCTCAGGTAGTCGCCGACGTAGGCCAGCAGCTCGACGAGCGCGACGCCCGCGTCGGCCGCGTTGCGCCCCTCCCACTGCGGCGCGACGACCGCCATGCGGTCGAACATCAACTGGCGGAAGCTGTTGTAGTCCTTGGCGAGATAGTCAATCTCGGGCTCTTCGGGGGGCTCGGGCGGGCAAGCGCACTCGGGCCGGCAGTCGAACTTGCTCTCGCAGTCGACCTTGAACGAGAAGTCCACGGTCGAGAGCAGCGGGTCGAGGAGGCGGAAGGGCTCGCCGTTCGGCTCGACGATGCTGAGCCGGTAGGTCGAGAAGTCACCCGGCTTGTTGACGACGACTTCGAGCACGTCGGCGGCGAGGAACTGCACGGGCGGCTCGACGCGCACGTCGCGGATGCGCTCGCCGCCCGTGATTCTCACGTTCTCGTGCGAGAAGTCGGCGGGCGGCGGGTTGAAGTCGCGGATGAAGTGGACGCGCAGGGCGCGCTGCCGCCGCGCGGGCGGCTCGCCCGTGTCGAGCACCTCAAGATAGTCAATGCCGGTCAGGTTACCGACGACGTCACGCGCATCCTGGTTCGCCGTCTTCTGCTCGATACCGCG
>DASWNR010000354.1:0-9925 GCA_036399155.1 Pyrinomonadaceae bacterium | reverse complement strand
GGAGGCGCGCGCCGGGTGGCTCGGGCAGGAGGCGGCGGCGCAGCTCGCGAGCGCGGACGGCGCATCGCCCGGCGTCGGCCTCGACGACGGCGGCGCGCACGAGACTCTGCCCGGGTGGCTCGCGGGCGAGCGCGATTGGAGCGGCCTGGCGTACCTGCCCGCGCCCGACGACTCCGAGAGCGCCTTCGGCACTCCCTCGGTGCGCGCGCTCGCGCGCCGCGCGGCGAACGGGCGCGCGGCGGCGGTGCTCGTCACCGTCCCCGTCAGCCGCGCGCTCGTCGGGCGCTACCGCGAGAACACCGGCCTCACCGTCCGCCCCTTCTTCGTCGAGCTGGTGGGCGCGGGGCTGAGCGACGAGACGAGCGTCGATGTCGAAGCCGGCGGCGAGGGCGCGGGCGGGCGCGAGCAGGGGACGGTCAAGCTCAAAGGGGGCGGGCGCGAGAAGTTCGTCAACTTCAGTCGCGACCAGTTCGGCGAGCAGATGCCCGCGTTCACGGCCACGGCTCTCAACTTCCCGTGCCCGGTCTTTCTCAAGGCGACCAACTGGCTCACGGGCGGGAGCCGCGACCAGTGGTCTTTCGTCGTCGACTGGTCGTGGGGCGAGGCCGGCAAGCAGTTCTGGAACAACGCCGTGATGGGGCGGTCGCTTCTGAACCTGCTCTACCTGGTCGCCGTCTCCTTCGTCGTCCTCGAACTGCTCGCGCTCTTCTCCGCCGCGTGGATGACGCGCGCCGTGACGGGCACCGTCCACAAGCTCTACCGCGCCACCGAGTCGGTCAAGCGCGGCGACTTCTCGCACCGCATACGCACGCGCTCGCGCGACCAGTTGGGCGAGCTCGCGCTCGCCTTCAACGACATGTCGTCGAACATCGAGACGCTGCTGGCCGAGCGCGTCGAGCACGAGCGCCTGAAGCGCGAGGTCGAGATCGCGCACGAGGTGCAGGCGCAGCTCTTCCCGCGCAGCACGCCGCCGCTCCGGTCGGCGTCGATGACGGGCGAGTGCCGCGCGGCCCTCGGCGTGGCGGGCGACTATTACGACTACGTCGAGGTCGTGCCCGGGCTCGTCGCCATCGCGCTCGGCGACGTGTCGGGGAAGGGGCTTTCGGCCTCGCTCGTGATGTCGAACTTGCAGGCGGCGCTGCGCGCGCAGGTCGCCATCATCGGCGAGCGTCTGAGCGCGCAGGGTCGCGGCGCGGCGCTGCCGGCGGCCGCTGCGTCGGCCGGCGCGGACGGCGCGCAGGCGTCGGAGCTGTCCCGCGGCGTGACGGGCGCGGGCGGCGCCGTCTCGAAGATGGCCGAGAGCATCAACGGGCAGCTCTGCCGCGCGACGGACGCCAACCGCTTCGCGACGCTCTTCCTAGCGCTCTACGACGACCGCACGCGCTCCCTGCGCTACACGAACGCGGGGCACAACGCGCCGCTGCTCGTGCGCGCCGAAGGCCCGGTCGAGCGGCTGTGGGCGGGCGGGACGGTGCTCGGCGCCTTCGACCTCGCGCCGTTCGAGGAAGGGGTCGCGGGGCTCTCGGACGGGGACGTGCTCGTCGTCTACTCCGACGGCATCACCGAGGCGCAGAACGACGCCGGCGAGGAGTACGGCGAAGAGCGGCTCGCAGCGCTCGCCACGGAGCGCCGCCGGGAGGCGGTCGAGAACATCCGCCGCGGAATCTTCGACGACATAGACCGCTGGTCGGGCGCCGCCGAGCGCGGCGACGACCAGACGCTCGTGATTCTTAAAATCGGTGATAAGTGATGGGGTGATGAGTGATGGTTGAAGAGTGATAAGAAGAAGGCGAGGCCCGTCTCTTCCTTCTTATCACCCATCACTCATCACCGTCTTCAGGCCGTGACGATGACGGCGCGGGCGCCGGTCAGCTCGGTGAAGTCTTTGGTGTAGACGGTGCCGACGCGGCGGAGGCGGCCGACGGTTTCGACAAGCTCTTCGGTCGGGAGGTAGCCGTCGTCAGCGTATGCGACGGCCCAGTGCGTGTGGCGCTGTGCGGCGTCGAGGAGGTCTTCTACGTGGCGCAGGTACTGGCGTCGCGCCTCCGCGCGCGCGCCCAGGCGTCCCTCGCGCGAGCGCTCGAATTCGTCCCAGAAGTCGCCGTCGCCGCGCACCCACTCCTCGCGCCAGGCCCAGCCCGAGTCGCGCGCGCCGCGGCGCGAGGGGCGCGGCAGGCGCAGGAAGAGCAGGTCGGCCGCCTCGCGCGAGACGAAGTCGCGGGCGTCGCGGTTCGAGGCCGCGTTGCTGTGCCGGTTGTTGAAGGGCGCGGGCGCGGCGTCCCACAGCCGCTTGAAGACGCGCGAGAGCGGCTGGCGCAGCTCGCGCGTCTCTTCGTCGAACGAGAGCGCGTAGTCGCCGACGGCCATGCCGAGGTCGAGCGCGAGCGCGCGCCTCTCGTCGGCGAGCTTCTCGGCGCCCGCCCTCACGTTGTCGAACCACCACGCGTCGGTCTCGCCGAACCAGCGCCGCAGCGAAGGGTTGTAGAGGCGGTGGCGCGGCACGTACGCGTCTTCGAGCACCCCGTCGACTTCCGACTCGCTCAAAACTTCCGAGTTGTTCTCGACGCGCGCGCGCGCGCGTGTGAAGGCCCACCGCGCGGGGTCGTTGGCGGAGACGCGCGCGCCCCAGCGCTTGAGGTAGGCGGCCGTCGTCGCCTCGCCCGCGAACGGGTCGGCGACCGATTTGAACTGGAGGCGGCGCAGCACGCTCAGCTCGAACGCGAGCCAGCCTTCGGGGAGTGAGTCGGAGAAGTTGCGCAACGTCGTCGGCCTCGGGGAAGATAATTTGAACTTTGAAATTTGAAATTAAAAAGCTGTGTCCCTGCGGTTAATCCCTCGTGACTAGGGGCGCGTGTCCCACGGGTAATGCACGGGCG
Organism: Pyrinomonadaceae bacterium; assembly: GCA_036399155.1. GTDB lineage: Bacteria > Acidobacteriota > Blastocatellia > Pyrinomonadales > Pyrinomonadaceae > QHXN01. The sequence continues at coordinate 7,049 of DASWNR010000354.1, read as the reverse complement.
GCTCGCCCGCGTGGACGACCTCCTCGCCCGCGGGCGCGGCTTCGGCCGTCGCCTCCCGCGAAGGCTCGGCGGGCGGCTCTCCCGCGTTCGACTCTTCCGCGCTCGGCCCGGCGCCGGCGGCGCGCTCGCGCGCGTGGGAGCGCAGCTCGGGCAGCCCGTCGAGCGAGAGGAAGGCGCGGACGACCAGAGGGTCGAACTCAATGCCGGCCCAGAGGCCGAGGTGTCTGCGCGCCTCCGACTCGGTGCCGGCCGGGCGCCAGGGGCGCGCGTCTGTGAGCGCGGCGTAGGCGTCGGCGACGCGCAGTATCCGCGCGCCGAGGGGTATCTGCTCGCCGCGCAGCGCGTCCGGGTAGCCGCCGCCGCCGAACCACTCGTGGTGCCAGCGGACGAGGAGTTGGACGGCGCGGTCGGCGCCCGAGCGCGCGGCCTCCTGCTCGCCGATGACGGGGTGGCGCGCGAGGTCGAGCCGCTCGGCCTCGTTGAGCGGCCCGTCGCGCTTGATGTAGTCGCGTCCCATCGTCATCTCGCCGATGTCGTGGAGCAGCGCGGCGAAGACGACCGAGGTGCGGTCGGCGCGCGAGAGGCGGAAGCCGGCGGCGAGCGCGTCGGCCAGCCGCGCCACGCGACTGGCGTGCGGGTGCGCGTAGCCCTCGAACTCGTCCACGCCGGCCGCGAGGCGGAGAAACGCCTCGCCAGCCGCGCGCTCGCTCTCTGCAAACTCGATGCTCATAGAGGTCAGAGTTTAAGGTTCAAAGCCCCACGGGGCAAGTAGACAGTAGGCAGGAGTCAATGGGCAGTAGACGGTAGACAGTAGAAAAACATTCCGAAGTCGCATCGCCCACAGTTCAGAGTCAGCGCCCGCGACGCGGGGCGCTACTGACTACCGACTGCTGACTTCTGTCTACTGTTTGATTCCTACTTCCCCTGCTTCGCGAGCTTGAGGTCGTAGGCGGCGCGCAGGCTCGCCTCCTTGAGCACCTCGTAGGCTTGAGTGACCTTGGCGAAGGCGGCGTCGATGCGCTGGCGCTGCTCCTCGTCGGCGTCGCGGCGGAAGCGGTCGGGGTGGAGGCGTCGCGCGTGCGTGTAGTAGACGCGCTTGACCTCCTCGGGCGCGGCGCTGCGCGCGACGCCCAGAACCTCGTAGTGCGTCTCCCCGCGCGCGAGCGCCAGAAGCTCCTCGACCGTGCCGTGCGCCGGCGGCGCGGGCTCCGCCGCCCGCTCGCGCTCGGCCGTCTGTCGCGCCTGCTCCTGCGCGGTCGCCTGCTTCTCGGCGGCGGGGCGCTGCTTCTGCTGCGCGGCCGCGTGACGCAGCGCCTCGGCCGGCAGCGCGCGCGGGCGGTCGGGGCGTTCGAGCAGGCCGGCGACCCCGAGCACGTAGACGGCCCGCCGCGTCTCCTCTTCGGGGAGCCCCGCGACGGCGATGACCTCGCCCAGACGCAGCGGCGCGTAGAGGCGCGACAGCACGAAGACCTCGGAGGGCTGGAGCCGGAGCCCCGAAGCGATCTTCTCGTTCATCCCCTCGGCGGGCGTGAGGCGTTCGTCGTCGCTCGTCCTTGTCGCGACCAACTCTCGCGGCAGAGCGCGCGCGGCCTCGACGAGCAGCGGCCCCGTGTCGAGCTGCACGCCCTGCGCCGGGCCGGCGAGCCGCACGCGCGGGTCGAAGCTCCACTCGCCGTCCGCCCATCGCAGAAGCTCGAAGAGCACTTCCTTCGACTGACGCTCGCGCGCCTTCTTCAGGCCCGCCTCGTCCAGCATCCCGGCGCTCAGCAGCGCGCCGGACGCCTCCTCGTCCGAAGCCCCCTCGCCCACGAGCGCGTAGAGCCGCGAGGGGTCGGCCGCCCCGCTGCGCCGCAGCACCTCGACGAGACGGAAGGGGCGCAGGTTCGAGAGCGCGGCCGCGACCAGCCCGCCCTCGAAATAGACCGCGGCCTTCGCGCGCTCGCGCGCGAGGCGCAGCGCGCCCGACAGTCGCGCGTCCGAGATTTCCTGTACGAGTTCGGTTAGAGGGTGGTCGCTAAGTCGGCCGTTCATCGGCGTGCGGGGCTGGCCCTTCAGAAGACCCCGAAGTCATCATAGCCCAGCGCGGGGGCGTAGGCCAGAGGTCGGAGGTCGGTCGAGAGCGTGTTCTTAAAATGACATCCGACCATTAACCTCCGACCTCTGTCCGCAGAAGTTTTGCGATAAAAAACGAAAGATTTTCTGTCACCGTGCGTACACTCAACGCGGCAGTCAAGGATCACCGGTTCAAGCGGATTTTCACGCCGGGGTGTCATGGTACAAAAGTCGAAATCGACTTCGGGCGCGCAGGCGCCGTCGGGGGCAGGCTCGTCGCCGCGTCCCGCGGAGGGCGCGCGCGACTGCGCCGGCACGCCCGGGATGCCGCAGGGCTTGAGCGAGGAGGTCGTCAACCTCCTCAACGAGCAGGCGTTCGGGCGCGCCGAGGTCTACACCGAGCGAGAGGTCTGCGAGTCGTTCACGGAGATACTGTTGCGCCACTCGAATCCGTGCTGCGTCTCGACCTTCCTGCGCGGCGAGGACGGCGCTCTCGCACTCTGCGAGAGCAGCGCGCACGCGCACCTCGACGCCGGGGCCGTCCGCTCGATGGCCGAGTCGCTGGCCGCAGAGGTCTTACGCACGGGCGAGGAGTTCGGCGTCGGCCTCGACGCGGACGCGGACGCGCGCGGGGAAGGGGGCGCGGAAAACGGGGAAGGCGCGCGGACGGACTCGGGCGAGCTTCTCAAGCGCGCGGGGCTTGAGGCGGGCGTGGCCGTGCCCATCAGGGCGAGCGGCGCGCTGGCCGGCGTGCTCGTCGTCGCGTCGAAGGACGCGGGGCTCTTGCGCGAGGCCGCCGACGGCGTGCGCTGCGTCGGGCAGGCGGTCGTCATCGCGCTCGGCAACGCGCGCCGCAGCGCCGCGATGAACGAGCAGCGCCGCCGCATCGAGTCGCTCGTCGAGGAGCTGCGCAGCCGCACGGCCCAGCTTGAGAATGCCAACCTTGAGCTTCAGCGCGTCGGCCGCTACCGCTCGCTCTTCCTCGCGCGCATGTCGCACGAGCTGCGGACGCCGCTCACCTCGATTCTCGGCTTCGCGGAGATTCTGCTCGACCAGGAGCGCCTGAGCGAGACGCAGCGCCGCTTCTGCGGCAAGATCCAGTCGTCGGGCTTCCAGCTACAGGCGAGCCTCAACCAGCTCGTAGACCTCTCGCGGCTCGAAGCCGGCCACACGGAGCTTTTCCTACACGAGTTCAGCCTGCGCGAGACGCTGCGCGAGTCGTGCGCGGCCGTCTCGCGGCTGGCGCAGAAGCAGGGCGTGACGCTCGACTGCACGACCGCGCCCGACCTGGGCGGCATCGTCTCGGACGAGGGCAAGCTCCGGCAGGTGCTCTACAACTTCCTCGCCTTCGCCATCGGGCGCAGCCCGGCGGGCGCGGCCGTCAAGGCTAACGCCTTCCGCGTCGAGGGCGGCGGCCTCCGCATCGAGATAGCCGACGGCGGCGAGACGCTCGAAGACCCGTCGAAGCTCTTCGAGCCCGTCGACATCGACGCCCCGAACGAGCGCGGCACGAACATGAACGAGCTGGGGCTCGTCATCGCCCACCGCCTGCTCGACGTGCTCGGCGGCTCGGTCACGCTCCACGACCTTGAGCCCGCCGGCCTCTCCGTCCACCTCAACCTCCCCGCCTGCCCGACCGAGAAGTAGGCGGCCGGACGACGCGCCCGCCTTCGCGCTAATTCATCTTCTGCATCGTGATGACCGTCAACGGCTCGTCGCCGGTCGTGCAGTAGCCCGCCTTCGGGTACTGCACGAGCCTGTACATCGAGCCGCCCTGCTTCGCCTCGACCTGTGAAGTTGTTTAACGGTTGGGGGCTATCTCTTTATGATGGACGAGTCGGGGCGCGGGTCTGCCGGCGCGTGCGCGCTCAGTCCTGTTCGGCCCTGCCCAGCTCTTCGAGGTAGCGCGTGTAGACGGCGTGCGCGGCGTCGGTCATCGAGTGGATGCGCAGGCCGATGAGGTAGCTCGGCTCCTGCCCGCCCTTGTCGAGCCGCAGGTAGTGCGCGGCGGTCGCCTCCATCTCGACGGCCCCGGCGGGGAGCGCGAGGCGCAGGACGAGCGGCCGCCCCTCGTCCACGAGGCACGTGTAGCCGACGTAGATCGAGCCGGCGACGACGCCGACGCCCGTCTCGCTCAGATCGCGCGTGAGGCATTCGAGCCGCTCGCCCGTGAAGAGGAGGTCTGCGTCGTCGGGCGCCACGTCGCACGGCAGCTCCGCGTTGAACCTCGGCTTGCGTCGGCGTTCCTTACCTGACTGCTCCATCACGAAACGAATCCCCGGCCGCGCGCGCGTCGGGGGCGCGCCCCGCGCGGAAGCTGTGGTTCTTCAGGTGCGTTTGAGGCGGCAGGGGCTTTCTTGCACCGAGGAGTTTGGCGCAAGGCGCGCGCCCGCGTCAATCAGGCGGCCTCGTAGAAGCTCAGCGCCGAGTCGCCCTGCTTGAGCACGCGCCAGCGGCGCAGGGCGCCCGGCGACTCCGGGAGCGGGTTCTTGTGGTGGTGTTCGATGACGAGGACGCCGCCGCCGCGCAGAAGCTGTGTGGTGTGCGCGCCGAACTCGCGCAGCACCGAGAGGTAGTCCGACGCGTACGGCGGGTCGAAGTAGGCCACGTCCCACGGCTCGCTGCCCGCTCGCCACTCCTGACCCTCGTTGCGGCTCGTGCGCTTGAGGTACTCGGCCGCGTCGCTCTTGACGACCTCGGTCATCTCCTCGGGGACGCCGAGCAGATCGAGGTTCTCTTCGACGAGCCCGCACATCTTGTGGACGCGGTCGACGAAGGTGACGAAGGCCGCGCCGCGCGAGAGCGCCTCGATGCCGACGGCGCCGGTGCCGGCGCAGAGGTCGAGGAAGCGCGCGCCGTCGAGCCGCGGCGCGAGGACGTTGAAGAGCGTCTCGCGCAGGCGGTCGGAGGTCGGGCGAGTCTGCATCCCCTGCGGGTTCTTCAGCACACGCCCGCGGTATTGTCCGGCGATAACGCGCATGAATGGAATTTAACACACGGCGGGGGCCGCACTCAGCGCGGCTGCGCCTCGACCTCGACGACGAGAAAGACCTGCGAGCGGACGTTGAGCGTGCCGGCCGCGACGGGCGTGCGCGCCCTGCTCGCCTGGGCGCGGAGCGGGCTCGCGTCCGCGTTCATGCCGGCCGTGCCCGCCGACGCCTCGTCGCCGATCATCTCCGTGGGGCGCTCGGGGAAGCCGCCCTCGCGCTGCTCGACGACGCGGACGATGCGGCCGTTCATCGCCTCGGCCATCGCCTGCGCCTTCTGCATCGCCTGCCGGCTCGCGTCGCCGAGCGCGCGCCCCCGCGCCTGGTTCGACTCGCGTAGGATGAAGCTGACGCCGTCCACGCTGTTGGCGCCCGCGCCCGTCGCCGCGTCGATCAGCGCGCCGACCGTGTCGAGCGCCGAGGTGGTCACGCTCACGCGGTTGCGCGCCTCGTAGCCGACGATGCGCGGCATCTGTCCGCCGTAGTCGCGCTGCGGCTCAAGGCCGTAGTCGCTCGTCTCGACCTCCGGGCCGGCGCCCGCGACTGCCTTGACGGCGCCGATGACGGCCTCGCTCCTGCGCGCGTTCTGCTGCTGCGCGTCGAGCGCGCCCCGGCCCTGCGTGACGACCGAGAGGATGACGACCGCCGTGTCGGGCGGCACCTTCGAGTCCGCCTCGCCCGTCACGAGCAGGCGCGTCCGCACGCTCTCCTTCTTCTCGGAGCAGGAGGCGGCGCAGACGAGCGCCGCGAGCGCGAAGAGGGCGGGAAGGCGGCGGGGGATAATTTTCATGGGGCCTCAACTCCGCGTGCGCGTGCGCGTCCTCAGCGTTTGTCGATGGGAGGGAACTTCCAGACGGCCGTGCGCGCGACGACGAGCAGCTCGCCCGCGTCGTTGAAGGCGAGGCCGGAGGCGGCGCCCTTCACGCCGATGACGCCGAGGTAGCGGCCGTTCGGGTCGAAGACCTGCACGCCCTTGAAGTCCGCGACGTAGACGCGCCCCTGATTGTCGACGGCGATGGCCCCGGGCGCGCGGAACAGACCCGGCTCGTCGCCGTCGCCGCCGAAGCGCGTCATGAAGCGCCCCTCGGGCGAGAACTTGAAGACCGCGTCGTTGAACTCGCCGAGCGCGTAGACGTTGCCGACGCCGTCTGCGGCGACGCGTATGCTCAGCTCCGAGCGGTCGGTCTGGCCGCTGACGGCCTTCTCGATGACCTGCTTGACACGCCCCGACGGGTCGAGTCTGACGACGTTGTCGTACGGCTTGCGCGCGAAGGCGACGAGCCCGCCGTCGGGCGTCGCCGTCACGTCGTCGTAGCTGCCGCCGCCCTCGCCCGTCGGCCCGAGGAGCTTGCCCGTCGTCCCTTCGTAGCGGTTGATGTCGCCCCTCTGCACGACGTAGACGGTGCCGCGGCGGTCGGCCGTCAGCCCGCGCAGCGGCATCTTCGGCTCGGCGGTCGTCCACTGCGTGATGAACTTGCCAGCGGAGTCGAAGACCTGTATGCGCCCGCCCGAATACTCGCCGACGTAGATGCGCCCCTCGGCGTCCACCGCGATGCTGCGCGCGTCCTTGAAGTTACCCGGGCCGATGCCCTCGCTGCCGAAGAAGGGCTTCGGCTCGGGCGGCCGCGCGGGGGGCGCGGGCGGCGGGTTGAGCGTCGTGCGCGTGTTCGTGGTGACGACCGAGCGCGTCACGTCCGAGGCCGCGCGGCCGATGAGGCCGATGATGGCGAAGACGATTCCGCCGCCTATCAAGAGCACGACGGCGATGATGACGAGCGCGGTGGTGGGCGAGCCTTTGGACTTGCCGCGGTCGAAGGAGATGCGTATGTGCTGCTGGCCCGCGCGCGGCGGGAGCACGGCCGTGCCGGCGCAGAAGTGGCAGCGGATGGTCTCGCCCGCCGTCTCGGGGTCGTAGTCTAGCGGCGCGCCGCAGGAAGGGCATTGCAGTGTTTTTATCATCGGATTGACACCTCGCGCCAACGGGACAGGGGGCCGGGGCGGGCGACGCAT
>DASWNR010000353.1:0-6971 GCA_036399155.1 Pyrinomonadaceae bacterium | reverse complement strand
AGTCAAAGCCGACTCCGCTTCATCCTTCATCCTTCATCCTTTCGCCTTCACCCGTTTAAGAAGCGCCGTAGCCTTCCGTCCCGCCGGCCGTCGCCGTGCGTGCCGACTCGCCCTGACCGGTAGCGCCGTCCTCGACCGCGGCGGCGGTCTTCGCGGTCGTCTGCGCGGTCTCCTGCTCGACGCGGCCCCGCTTCGCGACCTGCTGCTGCGTCGAGAGGTCGATGCCGATCATGTCCTTGAGCTTGCTCAGGAGCGCCGGGACGACGACCGTCTGCGCCGTGCGCGAAAGCTCTTCGAGGGCGCGCTCGCCGAGCGTGGCCAACTCGCCCTGGAGCTTGTCGTAAGCCTTCGTCTCCCTGAAGCGCTCGATGAGGCCGGGCCCCTTCGGCTCCTCGGGCTCCGCCGCCGCCGGGGCCGAAGCCGCGGCGTAGGAGGCGAGCCCCTGCGGGGCGGTCGGAGCCTGGTAGCCGCTGCTGTAAGAGGGGCGCGTCTCCGGCCCCACGTCGCCGCCGAAGTCGTCGCCGCCGCTCCGGCCGAACACTTCGGCCGACTCGGTCGCGGCGTTCGACTCCGGGCGCGAGGTGCGCTGGTAGGCGCCGGCGCCCGCGCCGCCGAGGACTGGCTGCGCCGCGTAGGAGCGCTTCGAGCCTTTGACGCCGCGGTCGAAGCCGGCCTCGATGCGGTCGAAGGACTCCTCCTCGTCGTCGTAGTCGCCGCCCTCGCCCTTGAAGGCGCCCATCACGGTGTAGCCGACGAAGGTGCCGACGGCGAAGGCCGTGAGCGTGAAGGGGAGCGTGTGGCGCTTGTACTGCTCGCGCCAGTCGAGCGTGTCGCTGATGTTCTCTTTCACCTGCTGGTACTGGGTCACAACCGTGTCCTTAATCTCCGTAACCGTCTGCGTGATGGATTCGCGCGCCTCCTCCATACGGCGTTGAAGCACCGCCTTGGTCTGGTCAACGTCGTCGTCGCCGGCTGATTCGGTAGCGCGCGCCAGTCCTACATTTCGTTCTTCAGCCATTGCTTGTCCTTTCTGATCTCGTCGAGGGACGCCGTCGGGGCGGGGTCGTAGCCGGCCAGCTTGTTCTTCATCACGAGCGCGATGACGCCGCCGATGACGACGTAAAGGATGCCGGTGATGAGGAACCCGAGGCCGTAGCTAGTCGGCCCGAACCTCTCGGCCGGCGCCGCGTCGTTGGCGAAAAAGTTCGAGATGAAGAACGCGACCGCGACGTTGACGAGCGCGAACCCGATGAGCGCCACCATCGCGCCGACGGCCAAGAAGGCGCCGTTGCGCGCGTAGAACGACGCGTCCTCCTTCAGCTCGACCTTGACGAGGCTGAGCTTGGTGTCGACGAGACGCATCACGTCGTCGCTGAGCTTGCCCAGAAGCGTCGGCAGATTCTCCAGGTCGACGCCCGTTTGCGCCGTCGCGGGCACGTCCGCCCGCCTTCTCTCAACTTCGGCCATCGTTACCTCCTCGGCAGTTCAAAGTTCAAAGTTGAAAGTTGAAAGTTCAATACCCGCCCGAAGCGTTTCCGCGTTCGAGGTTCAAAGCCGGCCGGCCGGCATTGAACCTCGAACTTTTGAACTTTGAACTTGTCGCCTACCTGCGCCCCCCGCGGACGAGGAGGCCGATGACGAAGCCCGCGGCCGCGGCGACCAAAAGCGCCTGACCCGGGTTCTGCCGCGCGTAGTTCTTCGCCTGATCGGCGTACTCGGCGTAGTCCACGTCGCGGAGCCCCGAGAGCTTGTCGCCGACGACCGAAGCCTTGTCGCTCAGGAACTCTTTGGCCGTCGAGGCCGCACCGGCCACGGTCTCCTTGGCGCGCGCGCCGATGCCGCCCGCCGCCGAGGGGGCCGTCGCCGTCGCCGCGCCGGTGCCGCCGCCGCCCGTCGTCGTGCTGAGGCCGCCGCCCGTCGAGCCCGAGCCCGTCCCGCCCGAAACGCCGCCGGAGCCCGTTCCGCCCGAAGCGCCGCCGCTGCCAGTGCCGCCCGAAGCGCCACCCGAAGCGCCGCCCGAACCCGTGCCGCCGCCGCCGGTGCCGCCGAAATCGCCAGTCTCGTTACCAGGTCTGTTCTGTGACATAGTCTTTCTCTCTCCTCACAAGGATGATTAAACTCCCAGCTAATGAAAGCGCGCGAGAGTTCGCTTCCAGAAAATGCTTTTCCCGCCATAAGGGAGCAAGCGTCGTGCCGACAGGGCTCCCGCGAACTCTGTGCGAGGGAAAGGCCGGGGAAACGGGCGAGCCCACCCGCGCCCCGTAGAATCAGTTTTGTTGTGAAAATGTACGGGCCGAATGTAGCACAAGGCTCGGAACAATACATCACGAAATATTTACCGTCTTGACTTGACTCTGTCGCGTATCTAAGGTAAGTAAGTACTTACTTGTAACCGGCGGTTCGGAGAGGCGGGTCAGATATGAGCAGACAGACGGAGGACGGGCGCGGCGCGACGGACGCGGCGACCCCTGCGGCAGAGGCTGCGGGGCAGCAGTCCGCCCAACACACGGGCGGGCGCATGTGCGCCGACGACCGCCGCTTGCAGATCGTCCGGGTCGCGCTGCGGCTCTTCTCCGAGCGCGGTTTCCGGGGCACGACGACCAAGGAGATCGCGCAGGCCGCGGGGGTGTCCGAGGCCATCATCTTCCGCCACTTCGCCACCAAGGAAGAGCTCTACACGGCCATCATCGACTACAAGGGCTGCGCCGGGCTCGGGGCGAGCCCCGTCTCGGCCGAGGACGAGCGGCCGGTCGTCGAAATGGTCTGCCACAGCGTCACGGAGGCCGTCGCGGGCTCGGACGACCGCGCCGTCTTCGAGGGCATCGCGCTCTCGATGCTCGAACACCACAGCGGCGACGCGGAGTTCCTGCGGCTGCTGATGTACCTCGCGCTTGAGAACCACTCGCTCGCGCAGGTCTTCTGGGACAAGAACGTGCGCGTGCTCTACGAGTTCCTCGGCGACTACATACGCCGCCGGCAGGCCGAGGGCGCCTTCCGCGACGTGGAGCCGAACGCCGTGGTACGCGTCTTCGTCGGCGCCGTCATCCACCACTCGCTCGTCAACCTGCTCTGGGACAGGGACCCCGCGCGCCGCATCTTCGACGTGTCGAACGAGGAGGCCGCGCGCCGCTTCGCCGAGGTGGTCCTGCGCGGCGTCGCCGCAGACCCTTCGGACAAGGATTCCGACAGCCAAGAATAAGAAGAGTTGAACGCCATGATTCCCCGCACTCAAGTCAAGACGTTAATCGGGCTGGCGCTCGTCGCCGCCCTCGGGCTCGGGGCCGCCTCCTGCGGCGGCTCGTCCGCGCAGGCGAACAAGAAGGGCGAGACCCCGGCGGCGGCCGCGACGCCGCAGGCCGTGGACGTGACGACCGCGCCGGCCGTCGCGCGCGACCTCCCGCGCTTCATCGAGGCGACGGGCAGCCTCGCCGCGGACGAGCAGACGGACGTGGCCCCCATCGTAGGCGGGCGCGTCGTCTCGGTCGGCGTCGACCTCGGCAGCTTCGTCCAGAAGGGGCAGGTCATCGCGCAGCTCGACGCGGGCGACGCGCGCCTGCGTCTGGAGCAGGCGCAGGCCGCGCTCGCGCAGGCCAACTCGAACGTGGCGCAGGCCGAGGCGCGCATCGGGCTCCGCGCCGGGCAGCGCTTCGACCCCGTGCGCGTGGCGGAGGTCGGCGCGGCGCGCGCGGGCTTCGACCTCGCCGAGAAGAACCTGCGCCGCCACGAGCAGCTCCTTGAGTCGGGCGACATCTCGCGCGCGGCCTACGACCAGCAGCGCGCGCAGCGCGACCAGTTGCGCGAGCAGTACCAGGCGGCGCTCGCGCAGGCCAACCAGTCTTACGCCGCGGTGCAGACGGCGCGCGCCGCCACGCAGGCCGCGCGGGTGTCGGTCGAGCAGGCGCAGAAGGGCGTCCGCGACGTGACCATCTACTCGCCCATCAGCGGCTTCGTCACGGAGCGCACGGCCGACGTGGGCGAGTTCGTCTCGACCAGCATGAAGATAGCGACGGTCGTGCGCACCAACCCCTTGCGCGTCCGCATCGACGTGCCCGAGCAGGCCATCGCGACCGTCAGGCCCGGGCAGAGCGTCTCGGTCTCCGTGAGCACTTACCCCGACCGCAGCTTCGCCGGCCGCGTCGCGCGCGTCTCGCCGAACGTCTCGCAGCAGTCGCGCACGCTCACGGTCGAGGCCGAGGTGCAGAACGGCGAGAACCTGCTCAAGCCGGGGCAGTTCGCGACCATCCGCGTGCTGATGCCGCAGTCGGACCCGGCCGTCCTCGTCCCCTCGCGCGCGGTGCGCACCGACGGGACGACCGCGCGCGTCTTCGTCATCCGCGACGGCGTCGCGCAGGAGCGGCTCGTCGCCACCGGCCGCCAGGACGGTGACCTCGTCGAAGTCAAGGGCAACGTCACGGCCGACGAGCTGGTCGCCACCTCGAACGTCGAGCAGTTGGCCGACGGCGCGCCCGTCCGCCAGTGACCGCGTTTGTTTGATAGGACAAGTCTGTCATGCAGAAACTAGCTGAGATTTGCGTGAGGCGTCCCGTGTTCGCGACGATGCTGATTCTGTCGCTGACGGTGGTGGGACTCTTCTCGGTCACGACCCTGGGCGTCGACCTGTTCCCGAAGATCGACTTCCCGACCATCACGGTCTCGGTGGTCAACCCCGGCGCGGGCCCGCGCGAGATAGAGACCGAGATCACGGACAAGGTCGAGGCGGCGGTCAACACCATCAGCGGCATCGACGAGCTGCGCTCGACCTCCGTCGAGGGCGTCTCACAGGTCTTCGTCCAGTTCCTCCTGGACAAGGACGTGGACGTGGCCGCGCAGGAGATACGCGACAAGGTCAGCCTCATCCGCGGCGACCTGCCCGAGACGGCCGAAGACCCCGTCATCATCAAGCTCGACACCGACGCCGCGCCCGTCCTGCGCATCGCCGTCTCGGCCAACAAGTCCCTGCGCGAAGTCACCGACATCGCCGACAAGGACATCAAGGAGCGCATCGAGTCCATCAACGGCGTCGGGCAGGTTCAGATCATCGGCGGCGCGACGCGCGAGCTGCACGTCTGGCTCGACCCGGACAAGATGCGCGCCTTCAACGTCACCGTCCCCGAGGTGGTCGCCGCGCTGCGCGCGCAGAACCTTGAGCTGCCGGGCGGGCGCGTGGACGAGGGCGCGCGCGAGCTGACCGTGCGCACGATGGGGCGCATCACCTCGCCGTCGGACTTCAACCACGTCTCCGTGGGCTCGCGCGGGCCCTACTCCGTGAAAATCTCCGACATCGGTTACGTCGAGGACGGGTCTGAGGAGCAGCGCACCTCGGCGCGTCTGAACGGCCAGCCGGCCGTCACGCTCATCGTCTCGAAGCAGTCGGGGCAGAACTCGGTCGAGGTGGCCGACGCCCTGAAGGAGCGTCTGGCCGAGCTTGAGCCGGCGCTCGCGAAGAAGGGCGTGCGGACGCAGATCGTCGGCGACCAGTCGATCTTCATCAAGGCGGCCGTGGACTCGATCAAGACGCACCTCATCGAGGGCGGCCTGCTCGCCGCGCTCGTCGTCTTCCTCTTCCTGTGGAACTTCCGCTCGACGCTCATCGCGGCCATCGCCATCCCGACCTCCATCGTCGCCACCTTCGGGCTGATGGCCGCGATGGACTACACGCTCAACCAGATCACGATGCTGGCGCTGACGCTGATGGTCGGCATCGTCATCGACGACGCCATCGTCGTCCTCGAAAACATCTACCGCTTCGTCGAGGAGAAGGGCGTCGCGCCCTTCCAGGCGGCCATCGACGGCACGAAGGAGATAGGGCTGGCCGTCATGGCGACCACGCTGTCGCTGCTCGCCGTCTTCATCCCCGTCGGGTTTATGGGCGGCATCGTCGGCCGCTTCATGTCGTCGTTCGGGCTGACCTCCTCGTTCGCCATCGGCGTCTCCCTGCTCGTCTCCTTCACGCTGACGCCGATGCTCGCCGCGCGCCTCATCAAGCGCGAGGCCCCGGCCGAGGGGCCGGCGGCGGGCACCGCCCCGTCCGAGGGCGACGCGCCTTCGGGGCTCGCCGACGAGTCGAAGGTCGCGGCGGGCGAGCCGGGCGCGGCGGAGGCGACCGCGTACCAGTCGGCGGCGCGCGAGGCGGCCGACGCGGAGGCGTGGGACGAGGCGGCGCGGCCCGAGCCCGTCGCCGGGCGCGAGCTTAAAGCGCCGCGCTCGTCGAAGGAGTCGCGCTGGTACAAGCCCATCGACCGCACCTACACGTGGATGCTCAGGTGGTCGATGGCGCACCGCTGGGCCATCGTCCTGATGTGCCTGGCCGTGATGCTCAGCATCGTGCCGCTCTTCATGATGGTCGGCAAAAACTTCCTCCCCGTGGACGACCAGTCGCAGTTCGAGATCAACTTCCGCTCGCCCGAGGGCTCGACCCTCGCGGCCACCTCGGCCGTCGCCGAGAAGATCGCCGCCGACATCCGGCAGAACCTGCCGGGCGTCACCGACACGCTCGTCACCATCGGCGGCGGGCAGGAGCAGCTCGTCAACAACGCCAGCATCTACGTCAAGCTCGCGGACATCCACGAGCGCGAGCGCTCGCAGACGCAGTTGATGGAGGACACGCGCCCCATCCTCGCCAAGTACCCGAAGGAGCTGCGCACGAACATCGGGCAGGTGCAGGCCATCTCGGGCGGCGGCTTCCGCAACGCCGACATCCAGTACGTCATCGGCGGCCCCGACCTGCAGAAGCTCACCGAGTACTCCGAGCGGCTTACGCAGAAGCTGGCGACGGTGCCGAACGTGGTGGACGTTGACTCGTCGCTCATAGTCGGCAAGCCCGAGGTTCGGGTCGAGATAGACCGCGCGCGCGCGGCCGACCTCGGGGTGCGCGTCGGCGACATCGCGCAGGCTTTGAACGTGCTGGTCGCCGGCCAGGAGGTGACGACCTACAACGAGGGCACGGACCAGTACGACGTGCGCGTCCGCGC
>DASWNR010000352.1:0-4906 GCA_036399155.1 Pyrinomonadaceae bacterium | reverse complement strand
CGGCCTGTCCAGCAGCCACAACACAGACGTGGGCGCGAGCGCCGCGAGCGCCTCGCCCGCGAGCAGGACGGCGCGCCCCGTCTCTTCGACCGCGCGGTACGAGCCGTGGACGGATGAGAGGTCGCGCACGCATCCGTCACGCCCCTTTACCAGCACGCCGCCCGAGAGCGCCGCCTCAAGCGTGATGACGAGGTTGAAGCCGTCAACAATCAGCCCCTCGCCCGCGACCTCGCCCCCGCCGACGCGGCTCGCGCCACGGCGCGCGAGGCCCTCATCCGGGCACGCCGCGCGCGCCACCGCCAGCCGCTGCCGCTCGCGCAAAGAGTAGCGGTCGCCGACGAGCTTGAGCGCCGACTTCGTCTGGTACCCGCGGCTCAGGAGCCAGGACAACTCCGACACGGCGACGCGCAGCGACGGGAGCCGAGCCGCCTCGAACAGCCGCGCGTCCTCCGGGTGCGCGCCCCTGTGCCTGCGGCTGTCCGGACTCAACGCGCGCCCCCTTCAAGAATCCGCATAAGAAGAGATTAAGGATTTGAAATCTCAACTTTGAAATCTTAAATCCTTATCCCGTTCGCCCCGTCCGTCCCTGTTAATTATTCCCGGCTTCGCTTCAACTCGTCTTGGGCTTCTTCGCCGCACGCCTCTTCGTCGCGCGCTTCTTCGCCGCCGGCTTGGGGCGGTCGGGCTCGCCGACGGTCTGGGCCTCGTGGCCGGCGACGGCGAAGTCGTCCGCGAGTTTCTGTAGGAGCCAGAGCGGGCGCCCCTGCTCCTCGCGCCCCTTCATCTTGAAGAGACGCCAGCCGCCGCCGAGCCGCGAGCCTTCGAGCCGGAAGCGGAGCGCGCCCGCGCGCCAGCCCTCCTCGGGGTCGCCCTCGGGGAAAAACTTTCCGATGTCCCAACGGTAGACGCGCCCCGCGCCATACGTGCCCTCGGGCAGCACGCCCTCGAAGCTGATGTACGAGAGCGAGTGGTCGGGCACCTCGACCGCCAGCCGCTTCGCCGAAGGGTCGAGCGAAGGCCCTTTAGGCACCGCCCAGGACTTGAGCGTCCCCCCGATTTCAAGTCGGAAGTCCCAGTGTAAACGGCTCGCGTGGTGCTCCTGCACGACGAATCTCGGCCCGCGCTTCATGCCCCGATTTTGCCACAGCGCCGGCCGAAAGCCGTCACCGCCCGCGCCGATTCGTCCCGCGCGCAGTCCGTTTTGTCACACAACCCTTCACAAACCCCGCGCCAGCCCTTATCCTCCCTTTTTGCGCCCGACCGCGCCAGAAGCCCGCGCCGAAAGGTCAAACCGACAAACGTGCGCCTGACGCATGCGCCTCCCCCGGCGGGAGAGGTGCGGGGGCGGGCGTGGGTGTGCTGAAAGGACGGCAGGAAAGTTCGACGAGATGACTGAAGCGGAGACTTTGGAGGGGGTGCGGCTCGCCGGGGCGGACGTGGAGTCGGCGGGCGGCGAGAGAGCGTGGCGCGGGCGTCTGGCGCTTTGGGGAATCATCTTCGCCGTCTGGACGGTGCTCGCCTTCTTCTTCACGGGGCAGCTCTACTACACGCGGCTTCTGAGCGAGCGGCCGGTGACGTGGGGCTACGCGGCCTCGCAGCAGTTCATCTACCCGTACCTGTGGGCGGTGGGCACCATCGTCGTGCTGTGGCTCGCCAACCGCTTCCCCGTCGAGGGGCGGCGCTGGGCCGGGCACGTCCTCGTCCACCTGCTCTTCGCCACGGCCTTCGTCTTCGTCATCTCGGGCACGTTCCAGATCATCTACCACTTCCTCTTCATACACGGCCCCGGCAAGCACTACGAGCCGTGGACGACGCTCCAGTGGATCATCTACAACTCGTCCGAGAACTACGGCATCTACGGGCTGCTAATTCTCTTAAACCAGGTCTTCCGCTACTACCGGCGCTTCCGCGAGGGCGAGCTGCGCAGCTCGCGCCTCCAGACGCAGCTCACGCGCGCGCAGCTCGAAGCCCTGAAGATGCAGCTCCAGCCGCACTTCCTCTTCAACACGCTCCACTCCATCTCGGCGCTCCTGCACCGCGACCCGGACGCGGCCGACCGCATGATCGCGCGGCTCGGCGACTTCCTCCGCCTGACGCTCGAAAACTCGGGCGCGCAGGAGGTCTCGCTCCAGAAGGAGCTTGAGTTTTTGACCTGCTACCTTGAGATCGAGCGCGTCCGCTTCCAGGATCGCCTGACCACGAAGCTGGACGTAGACCCCGCCGCGCTCGACACGCCCGTCCCGAACCTCATCCTCCAGCCCATCGTCGAGAACGCCCTGCGCCACGGCATAGCGCAGACGCGCGGCCCCGGACGCGTCGAGATTTCCGCGAAACGCGAGAACGGCTCGCTGCGTATACGAGTCTGGGACAACGGGCCGGGCTTAAAAGCCATCTCACGGCCTGACGACGGGTTGAAAGTCGGCGGTCTCGGACTCTCGAACACGCGCGCGCGCCTCGAACAGCTCTACGGCGACTCGCACCGCTTCGAGATGGAGAACGCCCCGCAGGGCGGGCTGCTCGTGACGCTGGAGATTCCGGCGCACGCGGGCCCGGCCGACTGAAACTTGCGGAACCCGCCGTCAAAACCCCTCGTTAAAGAAATCTGAAACCCGAAGGCATTTTTTGCCACGAACCCGTACGTCGCGGTGTTTTCCTAGCGTGAGGCCGGTGCCGCCCGCCGCCGGGGACGGGGCCGACCGAACATGCCACCCACCGACTCTATGACGGAAGCCGCACAGGCGCCCATCCGCGTCCTGGTCGTGGACGACGAGCCGCTCGCGCGCGAAAAGATTCGCGGCATGGCGGCCGACGACCCGGACCTGCGCGTCGTCGGCGAGTGCACGAACGGCGCGGAGGCCATCGAGGCCGTCCAGTCGATGCGCCCCGACCTCATCCTGCTCGACGTGCAGATGCCAGAGGTCGGCGGCTTCGCCGTGCTCGAAGCCCTGAAGGACGAGGGGCTGCCTCCCGTCATCTTCATCACGGCCTACGACCACTACGCGGTGCGCGCCTTCGAGTTCCACGCGCTCGACTACCTTTTGAAGCCCTTCGACCGCGAGCGCTTCCGCGCCGCGATGGAGCGCGCCAAGCGCCAGATTCGGCGCGAGAACGGCGGCGCCTTGGACGAGCGCATCCTCGCGCTCCTCGAACAGATGCGCGGGCAGACGCGCTACAGCGAGCGCCTCGTCGTCAAGACCGGCGGCCGCGTCTTCTTCCTCAACACAGACGAGATAGACTGGATCGAGGCCGAGGGCAACTACGTCTCCATCCACACCAACAAGAAGGCGTACCTGCTGCGCGAGACCATCTCCAGCCTCGAAGCGCAGCTCGACCCGAAGGACTTCGTCCGCATCCACCGCTCGGCCATCGCCAACATCAACCGCATCAAGGAACTCCAGCCCTGGTCGCACGGCGAGTACCACGTCATCCTCCAGGACGGCACGCAGCTCACGCTCTCGCGCAGCTACCGCGAGAAGCTACAGGCCGCGCTCGGCAACAGCCTGTGAGCTGAAAGTGGGACGGCCCGCCCCCCGAGGCCGCTTCATCACGCGGCGCGTCCACTTCATCACAAAAACATTCACGCGCCGGGTCACCCTCTTTACAATCAACGTCGAGATAACGTACGGGAGGGCCGCAGCACGACCCAGCGCGCCGGCCCCACTTCGACCGAGGCGGAGGGAGACCCCGCCCCCATCTGCCAGGAAGGGAGTTACACCGACGATGCTGGAACAGAAGCACTACGTTTTCAACAAGCCCGCCGAAACGCAGGCCGCCGCCGCGCCTGACCAGTCCGCCTCCGTCAGGCTCAAGACGCTGAGGGAGCTGGCGACGGCGCTCGTCCATGAGATAGATTCCATTAAGGGTCAGGGCTCCTTCGAGTCGAAGCCGACCGTGGACTTCGCCGCCGAGGTGCGGCGCTTCGAGACCGACCTCATCCGCTGGGCGCTGCTGCGCACGGGCGGTCACCAGCGCCGCGCCGCGCGCATGCTCAACCTCAAGGTCACCACGCTCAACGCCAAGATTAAGCGCTACCGCATCAGCCCGCACGCCTCGGCCTCCGGCAACGTAGTAGACCTCTACCCCGAGTCGCAGGAAGCCGGCGAGTGATAAGCGGAAGACAGTAGTAGGTAGTCAGTAGGTTAAAACGACTTCGGCGGGCGTTCGGGTTTTCGACCCGCAACGCCCGCCGAAGTTTTCTACTGACTACTGGCTACTTCCTTCGTCTACTTCCTTTTGCCTTTCGCCGCGGATTCGCGTATAGACACCTGGATGAAGGCCCGCGCCGTTTTCCTGCTGCTCTGCCTGATCTGGGGCTCGACCTGGATGTTCATCAAGTTGGGGCTCCGCGACCTGCCGCCGCTGAGCTTCGCCGCCGCGCGCTTCCTGCTCGCCACACTCATCCTGTCGGCCATCGTCGCCGCGCGCCGCGCGAGCCTGCCGCGGGGCCGCGCCGAGTGGGCGCTCATCGCCAGGACGGGCGTGCTCGCCTTCGCGCTCAACTACGGCCTCCTCTTCTGGGGCGAGCAGCACATCTCTTCGGGCCTGGCGGCGCTCATACAGGCGACCATCCCGGTCTTCGGGATGCTCTTCGCGCACCCCTACCTGCCGGGCGAGCGTCTGAACGCGCGCAAGTTGGCGGGCGCGCTTCTGGGCGTCGTCGGCGTCGGCGTCATCTTTTCGAGTCAGCTCGGCGCGGAGGGCGGGATGGCCGTGTGGGGGAGCGCGGCCGTTCTGTTGGGCGCGGGCTTCGTGGCCTACGCGAACGTGCTGGTGAAGGCGCGCGGCGCGGGGCTCGACGCGGCGGTGCTGTCGGCGGGGCAGATGGGGTGCGGCTTTCTGGTGCTCGCCGCGGCGGGGCTCACGTTCGAGGGCAACCCTCTCAACTTCCGCTGGACGGGGCTCGCGG
>DASWNR010000351.1:0-14248 GCA_036399155.1 Pyrinomonadaceae bacterium | reverse complement strand
CTCCGGCCACCCCTTCGCCGGTGCCCGCGCACGCGCCGTCGCCCTACGGGTTGGCGGGCGGAGGCGGTGCGGCCGGCGCGGACGAAGTTAACGACGCGGGCGGCGGAGTCGCGGCCCCGGACGGCACCTCCGCCGCCTTCTCGCGCTTGGACAGCTCGGCCATCCAGGCGGTGTTCTCGGAGGCGAAGATGTCCTCGCAATCCCGCACGAACTGCTTTCGCTCGGCGTCGGTCTTGCCGGAATAGCCCCATTCGAGGATTCGCTCTTCCAGTCTGCGCGCGACCGCCAGGTAGCTGACGACGAGGTACTGGTAGCGCCCCGCGTAGAGGTATGACGCCAACGAGGTGGTGACCGTCGTGATGACGGCGATGAAGGCCGCCGCGGACGCCCACCTGGCCCCAAGGACGCCGAGCAGCACGGCCGCGACGCCGAGCCCGAGGCTGATGTCCTTGATTCGTTTGGCGGCCGCCCTGTGCTCTGCGGCCCTGCGCCTGTACCACCCTATCTGCTCCCTGACGCGGCCGCTGACGTAGTCGTCCGCCGCCAGCAGCGCGGTCGGCATCCCCTTCTTCTTATCGTCCTCGCTGACCGGCTCTTCGTCCAAATCCTCCACGCCCCTGGCGATGTTCCTGACCCGTTCGAGCGTCGCGGGGGTGATGGCGCCGTCGTAGGGCGGCGCCTGCGCGAGCAGCAGGTACGCCTCCCTCTTGAAGGACTCCGCCACCGCGCGCGCGCGGAGCCAGCCCCCCTCGTTGGAGGGAGTCAAAATCTTGGTCGTGAAGTAGGTGGCCAGCGCCAGCAGCGCGGCGCTGACGAGGGCGAGCAGCGTGGACACAGTCAGGTCCCAGGACGCGACGAGAGTCCTCGACCCGAAGTCCCCCAGAAGGAACTTCTGGCTGCTGAGAGTCCCGATGACGGCCCCCGCGATGCCGAAGCCGAGGACTCTGCGGCGCCAGGAGGAGAGCTGCGCCTGGTAGGCGCGCGAGGTCGCCGACCAGGTGCGGTACTGGCCCCAGATGAACTCCAGGGCCGAACTCCAATTCGGGGGTGCGGACATGTCTTCACGGTCTCCTTTTCGAGGGCGGATTCAAGCGGGACGGGAAAGCGAAGGCTCCGGCCCGGCCGGGCGCGGCTCGGAGGGCGGTGAGTTCGCCCGTCGGGCGGGCGGCATTCTAAATCAAACCGCCCGGTTCTGACAGGACATTTTCCGGGCGCACGCCGGTCAGTCCTCGTCGTGCTCCTCGCCGTTGTAGTGGAGGCGTGCGGGCTCGTCGTCGACGACGGTTTCGAGGTGGACGGGGCGGCCCCAGAGCGTGTGGACGTGTTCGAGGACGCGGCGCGCGTAGTTCGCGTCCAGCTCCGCGCCCTCGTACTGGTGCTTGAGGTAAAGCTCGCGGTTGTTGTTGTAGTCGCCGTCGGCGACGACGATGTAGGGGAAGCCGAAGTTGGTCATGTTCGCGACGAGCCGGTCGCGCACGCGCTCCCAGCGCTTATCCGTCACCGTCCACTCCTCCTCGTCCACCAGCTCGTAGACGAACAGGTCGAGCTCCTCGCACAGCTCCTCGGTCAGGTAGTTGCGCAGGAACGACACGTCGTTATCCAACTCCCTCACCTCGAAAATCTTCGCGCGCCCCTCGCCGCCCTCGCGCCCCGCCCTCCCTCGCTCCCCCGCCGAGGGCTTATCCCAGCGCCGCTCGATGTCCTCCAGAATCTTGTAGCCGAGGTAGTAAGGGTTCAGCTGCCCCTTGTGCGGCGACACCACGCCCGAGTGCAGCTCCGCGAACTCCAACAGCTCCACGTCCGGCAAATCCAGCTCCCGCATGATCCGCGAGTGCCAGAACGAGTTGTGGTTGACGAACCCGTTCGCGACGTAGGCGTGCTTCTCTTCGACGGTGATGTCGTAAACGTCGTTGCGGCGGCGCTCGACCGAGACGACCTCGTCGTCCGTCGTCTCGCGGTGGAACCAGCGGTGTGACTCCACGCAGGCACGCAGCGCACGCTGCTTCCGCGCGAGGCCGAAGCCTACCCGGTCGAGGAAGCGCGCGGCCGACGCGCCGCTGATTTCGAGCTGCGTGATGTCGTGGGGGTGCCTGCGCTGCCGCGACAGGATGCCGTAGTTGAGCAGGACGATCTGCACCGTCCGAATCAACTCCTCGCTTGAAGAGGAGAGGCGTATGCCTTCCGGGCCGGCGTACGCGTCCGCGTCGAAGTAGCCGCGCAGGAACGCCGACATCACCGGTTCGGGCGAGCGCAGCACGGCCGCCGGCAAACTCTTCGCACGGGCCTTGGCCTTGAGGTCGACGCCCGTCGCCTCGATGACGCGCCACAGTTCGCGCGAGTGGATACAGACGCGCCAGCGGGAGTGCCCGTCACCCTCGTCCGGCTTGGGGCGCGCCCGCAGCCCGAACAGTGATTCGGCCGACGCGCAGAGCTTGCGGGCCAACTCTTCGTCGCCGGTCGTCAGACCGATGCCCGACTTGGTCACGTTGCCGTCGCCGACGAAATACCCGAGGAACCACGCGAACTCCTCGTTCAACTCGGAAGGGACTCGGGCGACGCGGCTCGTCTGCAAAACCCGGCCGGCACTCCCGGGGCGGTATTCGAGCGTCGCGAGCGCGGCGTCGAGCGCCGCGGCTTTGCGCGAGATGGCGCGCCCGTGCAGGTGCCGGAAGGCGGTCGCGTAAGAGACGCCGGCGATGTCGGCCACGTCGCCGAGCGTCGCGGAGATGGCGGCCGGCTCTAAATTCAGTCTCACCTGCTCCGCCGGCCAGACGTTCGTGCCCGAGGCGAGGCCGATCAGGTCTCCCGCCACGACCTCACTCAGATGCTTCCAGCCACCGTCGGCCGTGCGAACGCGGTGCTTCTCCGCCCCCTCGATTGTAAAACCGCGCCGCGTGCGGATGCGGATAGTCGGGACGGACTCTTCCTTATGGAAGTCCCTGACGCGGTGCAGCTCGCGCGCGCCGCCGCTGGCGACGCGAATCTTCCGGCCGGCCTCGTAAAGCTCGTCGAAGCGGACGAAGCCCTCTTCCGTCGCGAGCAGCGTGTCCCCCACGGCGCAGGCCCAGCCTTCGTTAAGTGTCTTGGTCTGCATCTGTGGGACGAAGTATTCCATCTCCTCGTGGACCATGGCCATCACGTCGCGCTGCCAGTCCTGGAGCGCGGGCGAGTTGCGCATGATGTAGTAGACGAGGTCTTTTTCGGGGAGGCGGTCGCCGCGCGGGCGGTCGTCGCCGGCGGCGGGCGCTTCCGGGTCGGGGGCGCGGCCGATGTCCCAGAGGTCGTCGTAGCGGCCGGGGGCTTTCGGCGGGCGCGGCGTGCCGGGCGGCGGCTCCGGCCCCTCGCGGCGGATGAAGAAGTTGGGGTCGATGTGCTCCTCTATGGAGAGGACGGCGTCGAGGAGGCGCTCCACGGTCTTGCGGCCGTGGCGGAACTCGTACTCGCCCATCCGCCCGGCGTGCGCCGAGACGGTCTCGACCATGCGGCGGTTGGTGCGCGAGAAGTAGGCGTTGTTCTTGAAGAAGTCCACGTGGCCGAGCACGTGCGCCATGACGAGCTTGTTCTGGACGGGGCTGTTCGTCTCAAGCAGAAAGCCGTAGGCCGGGTTGGTGTTGATGACGACCTCGTAAATCTTCGAGAGGCCGAAGTCGTACATCGTCTTCATCCGGTGGTACGCCTTGCCGAACGTCCAGTGCGAGTAGCGGCCGGGCAGCGCGTAGGAGCCGATCTCGTACATGACGGTCGCGGGCACCACCTCGAAGCGGACGGGGTACGGGTCGAGCCCGAAGCGCCGCGCCACCTCCCAAATCTGTTCGAGCGCCTGCTCAAGCCCCTTCAGCTCGCGGTCTTCCATGTTTGAGTTCAAAGTCGGAAAGTTCAAAGTTTAAAGTTCAAGGTCGCGGGTTCAGGGTTCTTAACTTCGAGCCTTGAACTTGGAACTTTGAACTACAGTTCGCCTCGGCGGCCGAAGAACTGCTTGAGGGCGGGGTAGACGTCCTCCTTGTCGTCGATGCGGACGCCGATGAAGCGCTCCTTCTGGCGGAGCCGGTCGTTGAAGATGGAGAGCAGCGCCCCCGAGCTTCGGCGGTAGCCGCCGCCGCCCTCCTCGCCGATCTCGCCGTAGCCGAAGAGGTTGCAGGTCTTGATGAGTTCGTCGGCGAGGCGGACGGCCTCCTCGTTGTCGGAGTAGTAGTTGTCGCCGTCGGAGAAGTGGAAGGGGTAGACGTTCCAGTCGGCCGGCCGGTAGCGCGTGGCGATGATGTCGAGCGCGAGCTGGTATGCGCTTGAGACCACCGTGCCGCCCGACTCGCCCTGCGTGAAGAACTGCTCCTCGGTGACCTCCTTCGCCTCGGTGTGGTGCGAGATGAAGACGATCTCAACGTTGTCGTACTTGGTGCGCAGGAACCGCACCATCCAGAAGAAGAACGAGCGCGCGATGTACTTCTTGAACTCGCCCATCGAGCCCGACACGTCCATCAGCGCGAGCACGACGGCGTTGGACTCGTAGCGGCTGTCCTCCTCCCAGCTCTTGAAGCGGAGGTCTTCCTTGCGAACGCCGCCGAAGTGCGGCTCGTTCGTCTCGCGCGCGTTGCGCTTGATGTTCTCAAGGATCATGCGGCGCTTGTCGAGGTTCGAGAAGACGCCGGTGCGGCGGATTTCGTTGAAGCGCGTGGTCTTGGCGGGGACGGCCTTCTTCGCCTTGTCTTCGAGGAAGGGGAGCCGCAAGTCCTCGAAGATGAGCGCGGCCAGCTCGTCGATGTTGACCTCGGCCTCGTAGTATTCGGCGCCCGCGTCCTGCCCGGCCGGCCCCGCGCCGCGCCCCGCCCCCTGGCCGGGCTGCCCCTCGCGCGCGATGACATCGCCGACCTTGGTCTTGCCGTCGCCCGTGCCGACGTGCTTCTTCTTGCGGTGGTCGAAGCGGAACTTGTACTCGTCGAGCGAGCGGATGGGGACTTTCACGGTGCGCTTGCCGTCGGAGAGGATGATGGCCTCGTTCGAGACGATGGAGCCGAGGTTGCGGCGCACCGCCTCCTTCACGCGCTCCTTGTGCCGCTCCTGGTCGATGATGCCCTTGCGCTGCAAAGACCAGTCGTTGCGCTGTATCGTCCCGGAGATTTGCGAGTCGTCCGTCATCGCCCTCACTTCGTTCGCTCGTTAAGCGGGAACGCCCGCGCTCCGTGACGGAAGCGCGGGCGACTCGTTGCCTCTCACCTTCGGGGCCGCTTCCCTCACCCGCGCCCGCGCTCAGCGCGAGAGCAGCGTGCCGACGTAGGTCAGCAGCTCGTTGGCGCAGACGGGGCAGTAGCCGCCGTCGCGCACCAGGCGGTCGACGACCTCGTTGATGCGGCGGAGCTGGTCGGGGTCGGGCGTCTTGGCCGAGGTCGTGATCTTCACCACGTCCTTGAGGTCGGCGAAAATCTTCTTCTCGATGGCCTCCTTCAGCCGCTCGTGCGAGGTGTACTCGAACGAGCGCCCCTTGCGCGCGTACGAGGAGATGCGGATGAGTATCTCCTGGCGGAAGGTGTTCTTCGCGTTGTCGGAGATGCCGATCTGCTCCTCGATGGAGCGCATCAACTGCTCGTCGGGCTCCATCTCCTCCTCGGTGATGGGGTCTTTAATCTTCTCCTTGTTGCAGTAGGACTCGACGTTGTCGAGGTAGTTGTTGCAGATGGTGCGCGCCATCTCCTCGAACGAGTAGACGAAGGCGCGCTGCACCTCTATCTTGGCCAGCTCGTCGTACTCCTTGCGCGCCGCCGAGATGTGGTTGAGGTAGCGCTCGCGCTGCTCGGGGTTGATGCCCGTGTGCTGCTCGAAGCCGTCCTTGATGGCGCGCAGCGCGTCGATGGGGTTGATGCACGTGATGCCGTCGCGGACGAGCGCGCCCGACAGCCGGTTGATGATGTAGCGGGGCGAGATGCCGTCCATCCCCTCGCGCACCGCCTCCTCTTTCAGCTCGCGCACGTCCTTCGACTTGTAGCCCTCGACGTCCTCGCCGTCGTAGAGCTTCATCTTCTTGACGACGTCGACGTTGGCGCGCTTCGGCTCTTCGAGCCGCGTCATGACGGCGAACATCGCGGCCACGCGCAAAGTGTTCGGCGCGATGTGGACGTTGCGCAGAATCTCGGACTGGTTGAGCAGCTTGTCGTAGATGCGCTCCTCCTGCGAGACGCGGAGGTTGTAGGGCACGCGGACGAGGATGATGCGGTCTTGCAGCGCCTCACTCTTCTTGTTGCCGGCGAACGAGACGTACTCGTTCTCGTTCGTGTGCGAGAGGATGACCTCGTCGGCGTAGAGCATCGCGAAGCGGCCGGTCTTGATGTTCTGCTCCTGCGAGAGCGTGAGGAGCGAGTAGAGGAACTTCTCGTCCACCTTCAGCATCTCGATGAACTCCATCACGCCGCGGTTGGCGATGTTCAGCTCGCCGTCGAACCGATACGCGCGCGGGTCACTCTCGACGCCGACCTCGCCGATGGTCGAGAGGTCGATGGAGCCGGTCAGCTCGGTGATGTCCTGCGACTTCGGGTCGGAGGGCGCGAAGGTGCCGATGCCGACCCTCTGCTTCTCGGAGAAGACGATGCGGTGGACTTTCACGTCCTCGTGCCGGCCGCCGTAGGTGTGCTCTAAGGCGTAGCGGCACTGCGGGCAGAGGTCGCCTTCGATGTAGATGCCGTAATGCTTCTCTATCTCGGGGCGGAGCTGCGACGGGATGAGGTGCAGCGGCTCCTCGTGCATCGGGCAGTCCTTGATGGCGTAGACGGCGCCGGCCTCTGCGCGCGTCCAGTCCTCAAGCCCGCGCTTGAGCATGGTGACGATGGTCGACTTGCCGCCGCCGACGGGCCCCATCAGCAGGAGGATGCGCTTGCGGACTTCGAGGCGCTGCGCGGCCGACTTGAAGTACTCGACGATGCGCGCGATGGGCTCCTCGATGCCGAAGAGTTCGCTTGAGAAGAACTTGTAGCGCGCGATCTCGTCGCGCGTCCCCTCGTTCAGTTTCTCCACGCCGGCGGCGTGAACCATGTCGTTGATGCGGGCGTGAGAGAGTTGGGCGAGGCGCGGGTTCTGCGTGACCAGCTCGAAGTAGTCGCGGAAGCTCCCCTCCCATGCGAGCGCCGCGTGCTCCTGTCGCAGCGCTTCGAGCCGCGCCGAGATGTCGAACTTTCCTTTGCCATCCTGCTCTTGCATAGCCTTCTGTAAACCTCACTGTCGGCTTCGCGCGCGCTGGGGACGGCGTGTGGAGTCACGCCCTCATGTGAAAGTTCAGGCGGCCCGGGGGCCGCCCTGAGGAACGTCCTCGATGCGCGTGTGCAGGGCGCCCGCGCGAGACGCGCTCGCCGCGCCGTCGAGTTTCGTTCGACTCATCAACCAGCTCTTTTTCAAAATGGGAAAGGGGCTGTCGGCCAGCTCAAAACTGTTCGATACGACCGCCGTTACGGGCGAGTATAGCACAGCCCTCTCCCGCCCCGGTCAACACTTATTTTTCGGACGCGAGCGTCACGCGCGGTCGGACGAGCCCGGCCGCCGCGTCGTAGACGCCGACCGCGAGCAGCGCCCCGGCCTCGTCGTGGACGCGTACCTGGCAGCCGTCTTCCAGCCCGTCCGCGCCGGCCGGCACCGCCGCCCCGTGTCGCGCGCGGCGCGCGGCTTCGGCCGTTAGATGCGCCGCCGGCAGGTGAGGGAGCGCCGATTCAAGGGGGACTAAAAATTCCCCGCCGTCGTCGACGAGTTTTTGCATTTCTTCCAACGAGACCGCGCGCCCCAGGTCGAACTCGCCGGCGCGCGTGCGGCGGAGCGCGGCGAGGTGCGCGCCCGTGCCCAAGTTTCCGCCGACCGACTCGGCCAGCGCGCGGACGTAAGTCCCGGCCGAGCAGACGACGCGCGCGCGCAGGTCGCACGTCCCGTCTTCGTTCGGCATCAGGAAACTTCCGTCCCCGTCGGCAACAATCTCAAACTCGCTCACGCGGACGCGCGCCGCCTCGCGCTCGACCTCCTCCCCACGGCGCGCGAGTTCGTAGAGCTTCTTCCCCCCGACCTTCTTCGCCGAGTACATCGGCGGCACCTGTTCGATGTCGCCGCGCAGGGGCGCGAGCGCCGCCTCCAGACGTTCGCGCGTGACGGCCGCACAATCCAAAGCGGCCTCGCCCGGTGACGGGCTCTCGCGGCGCTGGCCCGTCAAATCGCCCGTGTCGGTCGAGTAGCCGAGCCGGATAGTCGCCTCGTACTCCTTCTCCGCGCCCGAGAGGAACTGCGCGAGCCGCGTCGCGCGCCCGACGAGCAGGACGAGCACGCCCGTCGCGAAGGGGTCGAGCGTCCCCGTGTGCCCGACGCGCTTCTCCCCGAGCACGCGTCGGGCGCGCGCGACCACGTCGTGCGAAGTCAAGCCGTCGGGCTTGTCGATGATGAGAATGCCGTCCATCTGGCGTCCAATCTTAAAGCAATCATTTGCCGACCTAAAGGCGGGCGGGTAGAGTATTCGTCGTGATGCAGCGTAAGAGCCGGAAGTACACGCCGCGGCCGTCGAAGACCGAGCGGCAGATTAACGCCGACCTCGAAGAGGAGAAGCGTAAGGCGCGCCCGCCGCGCGTCGTGGACGCCGAGCGAGCGCGCGCGCGCACGCTGCAAAGGGCCGTCAAGCTCCTCGCCGCCAAGCCGCGCTCAATCGAGGAGCTGCGCGAGCGGCTTTTGGAGAAGGGCTGGGCGGACGAGGCGGCCGTCGAACACGCGCTCGCCAAGCTCAAGGAGTACGGCTACCTCGACGACGAGCGGTTCGCCT
The DNA here is from genome assembly GCA_036399155.1 of Pyrinomonadaceae bacterium. GTDB lineage: Bacteria > Acidobacteriota > Blastocatellia > Pyrinomonadales > Pyrinomonadaceae > QHXN01. The sequence goes on along the minus strand of DASWNR010000351.1, from coordinate 5,478 downwards.
TCGGCTTCGCCTCCTACCGCGTCAAGCAGAAGCCGGTCGGACGCCAGCGCCTCGCGCGCGACCTCCAGACCAAAAAAATCTCGAAGGAGACGGCCGACGCCGCGCTCGAACTCGTCTACCAGGAGACGCCCGAGGAGGAGCTAATCGCGCGCGCCATCGACAAGCGCGTACGCCTGCGCGGCCGCCCCGCGACGCGGCAGGAGACCAAGAGCCTCTACGACCACCTGCTCCGCCTCGGCTTCTCCTACGACCTCATCATCCGCAAGGTGCGCGAAGCCTCCGAAGCCCCCGAAGAAGACGAAGGCGACGCTTAAAATCTCCGCCCTTCCGGCTGTTTCTCCCGCCCCGACGCCGCGTGCTAAACTTTCTAACAAGGAGATTCAGTCAAGTATCGGCACGCCGTCAAGAGTCAGTTTCTACTGACTCTTGACCACCGTCTACTGACTACTTTTTTTATGCTGACAGGTAACGAAATCCGCGAAAAGTTTCTGGCCTATTTTGAGAAGCACGGGCACCGCCGCGTCGCTTCGAGCCCGCTGCTGCCCGCCAACGACCCGACGCTTTTGTTCGCCAACGCCGGGATGAACCAGTTCAAGGACGTGTTCCTCGGCGCGGAGCAGCGCGACTACAAGCGCGCCGCAACGTCGCAGAAGTGCCTGCGCGCCGGCGGCAAGCACAACGACCTCGACGAGGTCGGCAAGACCGCGCGCCACCACACCTTCTTCGAGATGCTCGGCAACTTCTCCTTCGGCGACTACTTCAAGGAGGACGCCATCCAGTTCGCGTGGGACTTCCTCGTCAACGAGCTGAAGCTCGACCCCGAGCGGCTCTGGTTCACCGTCTTCGCGGGCGACGAAGAGGTGCCGGCCGACGAGGAGGCAATCGCCTTGTGGCAGAAGGTCGGCGCGCGCCCCGAGCGGATACTACGCTTCGGCCGCAAGGACAACTTCTGGCAGATGGCCGAGACCGGCCCGTGCGGCCCGAACTCGGAGATTAACTACTACCTCGGCGAGCACCCGGAAGACCCGGAGTTCAACCGCCCCGAGTTCGTCAACGGCCCCGGCGACACGACGATGGAGATTTGGAACCTCGTCTTCATGCAGTACAACCGCGTCGAGTCGGAGCCCGGCAGGTACGCGCTCGAACCGCTGCCCGCGCCCTCGGTGGACACCGGCGCGGGGCTAGAACGCCTCGCCGTCGTCATGCAGGGCGTGCAGACGAACTACGACACGGACTTAATCAAGGAGATCGTCCTCCACACGGCGAAGCTCGCCGACCGCCACTACGAGCCCGACACGCAGGAGGGCTTCGCCATGCGCGTCATCGCCGACCACGCGCGCGCCACGGCCTTCTCCATCGCCGACGGCATCCTCCCGAGCAACGAGGGGCGCAACTACGTTTTAAGAAAGATAATGCGCCGCGCCATCTACCACGGCCGCAACGCGCTCGGCTTCGAGGGCAACTTCTTCCACCGGGTCACCGACTTCGTCGTCGACCGGATGAAGGACGCCTACCCCGAGCTTGAGACCTCGCGCGAATTCATCGGGCGCATGGTCAAGCTCGAAGAGGAGCGCTTCGGCTCGACGCTGACCGTGGGCTTGCAGAAGCTCGAATCCCTCTTCGCCTCGACGCCCGAGGGCGAGATGCCCGACTACCGCGAGTTGGCGAAGCTCTACGACACCTTCGGCACGCCGCGCGACCTCGTCCGCGTCGGGCTCGAAGAGCGCGGCTTTCCCGTGGACGAGGACACCTACAACGAGGAGTTCGACCGCGCGCTGCGCGAGATTCAGGGAGCGGGCGCGAAGGGTCACGCCGCGTCCGCCGCAAAGACCAACCCGGTCTACGCGGCAATCGCCGAGCGCGTCGGCGCGTCACAGTTCACGGGCTACGACGAGACGCGCACCGACGGCGCGAAGGTGCTGGCGCTGCTGCGCGGCGAAGAAGAAGTCGACGAGTTAAACGAAGGCGACGAGGGCGAGGTCGTCCTCGACCGCACGCCTTTCTACGCCGAGTCGGGCGGGCAGGTCGGAGACACGGGCGTCCTCATCAAAGGCGACGCGCCGGCGAATGCGCTCATGCTCGCGCTCACCGACCATGCAACAGTGAACGACACGCCGCCCGCGCCGGGCGCCGGCATCATCGTCCACCGCGTCAAAGTTGAACGCGGCCGTCTGCGCGTCGGCGACGCCGTGACCGCGCAGGTGGACGCGGAGAAGCGCGACTCGACGCGGCGCAACCACACGGCGACGCACCTGATGCACGCCGCGTTGCGCGAAGTCCTCGGCACTCACGTCAAGCAGGCCGGCTCGGTCGTCGCGCCCAACTACCTGCGCTTCGACTTCTCGCACTTCCAGCCCATAACGCGCGAAGAGATTGCGGAGATAGAGCGGCTTGTCAACTACCAGATTCTGCGCAACGAGCAGGTGCGCACCGACCTCCTGACGCTCGAAGAGGCGATGCGCTCGGGCGCGATGGCGCTCTTTGGTGAAAAGTATTCCGAGCACGTGCGCGTGCTCACCGTGCCGGGTTTGATTGAGGGCGAGGCGTTCTCGAAGGAGCTGTGCGGCGGCACACACGTCCGCGCGACCGGCGACATCGGACTCTTCAAGATCACGAGCGACGAGTCCATCGCTTCGGGGACGCGCCGCATACGCGCCGTCACGGGGCGCGACGCCTTCATGCGCTTCCAGGAGACCGAGGCGCTCGTGGATCAAATCTCCGGCGAGCTGCGCTCGACGCGCGCCGACGTTCCCGTCGCGGTCGCGCGTCTACAGGACGAGCTGAAGAAGGCCCGGCGCGAGGCGGACGAGCTGCGCCTCAAGCTCGCGCTCGGCGGCGGCGCCTCGTCGTCGCAGGACGGCAAGGAGGTGCGCGAGGTCGAGGGCGGCGTGACCGTGCTCGCGCGCGAGGCGAGCGACCTCGACGCCTCTGCGCTGCGTCAACTCTCGGACACGCTGCTCGCGCAGATCAAGACGGGCGTCGTCGTGCTCGGCCGTCGCGCCGACGGCAAGGCTTCGCTCATCGTGCGCACCTCGCCCGACCTCTCGAAGCGCGTCCCGGCCGGCCGCGTCATCAAGGAACTCGCGCCCATCATCGGCGGGCGCGGCGGCGGCAAGCCCGACATGGCCGAGGGCGGCGGCCCCGAGCCGCAGAAGCTCAGCGAGGCTTTGGAGGCCAGCTACCAGATAGTCGAACGCCTCCTCACCGAACAGGCCGCCTCGGCTTGAGTCGAAAGGGCAAGGGGGAAGGGGTGAGGGACGAGAGGCACGCCGGCCTTCGTCCCTCACCCCTTTCCGCTCCTCAGCCGCTCACTGCCCGGTCTGGCTGTGTGCGGCGACCCACGTCTTCTGCTTGTCCGTGAGCGCGACGTTCATCTTCTGGAGCGTCGCCGCGTTGAGTGTGCCCGTGACCTTGAGCCCCTCGGCCTCCTGGTACTTCCTGAGCCCGTCGCGCGTCGCCGCGTCGAGCTTGCCCGTCAAATCGCCCGCGTAGAAGCCCCTCTGTTTCAGAATTCCCTGCGACTGTTTGACCTGCTCCTTCGTCGAGCGGAAGACGGGGCCGCGCTTTTTCGGCGCGTTCGTGTTGGCGTCGGCGTTGGTCGCTGAAGGGGCGCTGGTTTGCGCAGCCACGACGGCAGAAAGCGAGAGCGTCGCCGCGAGTGCGGCGGTCAGTATTCTCCTCATTTTCTTTCTCCTGAAGGGTGAGGTGCGCTGGCGGACGCACGCGTTATGTGCCGTAGAACCCGCTCGGATGAGCGGCCTTCATCATACACGCGCTGTCAAGACTTTCGCCCTCCCGCCCCACGCGCCCACGGCCGGCCGCGCCCCGCCTCCCCTCCGACCGGCGCCCGCGTCCACCTCTAAACTGATAAATACTTTGAGTTAAACATTCGGGGAATTTTGTTGAACAGCCTCGCTCCGATATGTTATCCTGCTTGAGCGTTCGGTCGAGCGCGCCCCGGAAGGCTCCCGCGGCCCCTCCTCAGACAAAATTTCAACGCGCCCCTCAGAGATTCGAGAGACACACGAACGCGTTCGGAACGAGCAAGATTATGAAAAAACTTCCCCCGCTCCGCCGGAAACTCCCACACGCCTGCGCCCTCCTTCTCTTCTCCTGCCTGTCCGCCTCCGCGCAGCAAGCCGCGGGCGGCTACCGCTACGACAACTTCGACGTGCCCGGCGGGGTGCGCGTCGAACAGCCCGCGCCGCTCGCGCCCGTCACGCGCCCGAGGCGGGCCCTGAAGCTGACCGCGCGGACGAGCACGCCGACGGCCGCCGCCGCCGTCGCGGGCAAGTCCCCCGCCCCGTCCAACGTCACTCTCCGCTCCGCCGCCGCGCCTTCCGCCGTGCCCGCGCCGTCGCTCCAGATGGCGGCCGCCTCCGCGCTCGACGGCTTCTCGACCGGCGACGCCAACGTCGACGGCTTCATCGTCGATTCGAGCAAACGCTACGGCGTAGACCCCCTGCTCATCTACTCGATCATGCACCGCGAGTCGTCGTTCAAAAAGTTCGCGCTCTCGAACAAGGGCGCGCGCGGGCTGATGCAGTTGATGCCGGCGACGGCCGCGCGCCTCGGCGTCCGGGACATCTTCGACCCCCGCCAGAACATAGAGGGGGGCGTCAAATACATTCGCATCCTGCTCAACATGTTCGACGGCGACGTGCGCCTGGCGCTGGCCGGCTACAACGCGGGCGAGGGCGCGGTCTTGAAGTACGGCCGCAGCGTCCCGCCTTACCGCGAGACGCAGGAGTACGTCCGCCGCATCTCCGCGCGCTACGCGCTGATGCGCGACCCCTCGACGGCGAGATTCGCGCCGCGCGTCTCGCGCACGCAGATCGCGAAGCTCAAGGCGTCGGAGCCGCCGCCGCTCGCCTACGAGACGAACGTCTTCACCGTCCGCACGCCGGACGGCAAGCTGCGACTCGTCAGCCAGTGACGGCGGCCGCGCCGGCCGGACTCGACAAACCAAAAGACTCTTGAGGGGGACGGACGCCGGGCCGTCCCCCTCGCCTTTTAGCGCGCGCCCGCTGTTTGGCCGAAGGGTTGTCGCGGTATGATTGCGACGCCGGGTCGCTGCCGCCCGCCCCAAAGACGTGCAACAAGACTCTCCACAAGACTCCGCCGCCGGCGTGACGCGCGCCCTGCTCGTCGCGGACGACGGCGCGGACGCGGAGGCGCTTCGCGCGAAGCTCGCCGCCGCGGGCTTCGACGCGGCCGGCGTCACGCCGGAAGAGGCCGCCGCGCGCGCGAAAGAGATTTCGCCGTCGGTCGTCGTCCTCGCCTTCGGCGCGCGCGAGGGCGAGTCGCGGCTCCTCTCGCTCGCGCGACGCCTGCGCGCTGAGCCTTCGAGCTTCGCGCTGCCGGTCGTCCTCCTCTTCCGAGAGGACGGCCGCGCGCTCCGCAGCGCCGCGCAACACCTCGGCGCGGACGACTACTTCTCGCGGGACGCGCCCGCCGAAGAGTTGCGCGCGCGCCTCG